>JAGSYV010000100.1 GCA_018262505.1 Pseudomonadota bacterium | reverse complement strand
GCGCTGCCATAGTGGAGCGCGTGGGTCAGAACATGCACCTTGGCGTCCTTCCAGTCGACGAACTTGCCGTCGTACCAGATCACACCGTCGCGGCTGTCAAAGGGGACACTGGCCATCTTGAACTCCCAGACCTTTTCTTTTCTCTCTGCTGTCCGGCATCTCCGGACAACGATAGGACACGCACGGGCGAAGCGTTTTGCCTCCGCGTTGACAAGCGGTTATGCTCAGAAACCAATGGATCCCTGGGGCGCCGAATGTCTGTGACGACCGCGTCGTGCGAACGATCGTTTCGTCGTGACGACTATTCAAGTAACAAATGAATCGAAGTATGTCAACATGGCTGCCATAAATTTCTCTTTTGATGCCGCACCTCCGCTTGACGAGTCAGATGCGAATCGCCCGATTGGCAGCGGCGGCGGCGAGCTGGATCTCGAGTTGATCGAACTTTTGTTCTTTGCCTACCGCGACTTCGTCGGCGAGGCCGACCACATTCTCGAAGCCATCGGCTACGGCCGGGCCCACCACCGCGTCGTCTATTTCGTGATGCGCAACCCCGGCCTTCGGGTGTCCGATCTGCTCGACATTCTTCAGATCACCAAGCAGAGCCTCAGCCGCGTCCTGAAGCAGTTGATCGACGACGGCTATATCGAGCAGCGCCCCGGCCCCATCGACCGGCGTGAGCGGCTGCTCTACGCCACGGAGAAGGGGGAGCAGCTCGCCTCCGATCTGTCCGCCCGCCAGCACGTCCGCCTGATGCGGGCGCTCGCTCCGCTGCCCCAGGGCGCCCGCGCCATCGTTCGCGATTTCCTCGGCAACATGATCGACGCGCCGGCGCCCGGCGCGCCCGTCGATAGGAAAGGCTGACCATGGCCTCCCCTGCCCCTGCCGACGCCGCCACTCACGTCCTCGTCGTCGATGACGACAGCCGCATCCGTCAGCTGCTGGCCAAATATCTCGGCGGCCAAGGCTATCGGGTCACCGCCGCCGCCGACGCCGCCGAGGCGCGCCGCAAGATCTCGGCCATCGAATTCGACATCCTGGTGGTCGATGTGATGATGCCCGGCGAGGACGGTCTCAGCCTCACCCAATCCTTGCGCTCGGAGCAGGACGTTCCCATCTTGCTCCTGACCGCCAAGTCGGATGGCGCCGACCGCATCCGTGGCTTGGAGGCCGGCGCCGACGACTACCTGACCAAGCCGTTCGAGCCGCGCGAACTGTTGCTCCGCCTCAACAACATCCTGAAGCGGCGACCGCTGCCGGAGGCGCCGCTGACCCGCGAGGAGATCCGTTTCGGCCGTTTCGTCTTCAACGCCAAGCGCGAGGAGCTTTGCGACGGTGACATGCCGGTGCGCCTGACCGACCGCGAACGGCAGTTGCTCGGCCAGTTCGCCGCCAGCCCCGATGGCACCCTGTCGCGCGAAGCGCTGGCCGGCGAGCCTGGCGAAGTGGGGGAACGCACCATCGACGTGCAGATCAACCGCCTGCGTCGCAAGATCGAGGTCGATCCCGGCAATCCCCTGTTCCTGCAGACGGTGCGTGGCGTCGGCTACCGCCTGCGTTTCGAGTGACACCAAGAGGCATCGAAAATGCCTCTCGGTATTCCGTTTGTCGATTTCTCATCCCCTTGACGCACGTGAGAGATCGGCAATGACTTCAATGAGCGGATGCGTCAGCATCTTCGCGAATTGGTATGAGGAAAATGACGGAAACGCCCGCGCCCGAACCTGCCCAGCCGCGCGGCCGCATTGCCGCCGGCCTCGATCGGCTGGATGACCTTATCCGGCACATCCGCGTTTTCGTCGGCCGCTACAGCCCTTCGGTTCTGCGCCGCGCCTGGATTGGCACCGGCCGCGCCATCAACCGGCTGCTGCCCAAGGGGCTGCTCGGCCGGTCGCTGCTCATCGTCGTCGTGCCGATGCTGATCCTGCTCGGCGTGTTGACCGGCGTATTCATGGACCGCCACTGGATCCTGGTCACCCAGCGCCTGTCCGACGCCGTTGCCGGCCAGATCGTTGGCATCGCCACCATTTCCGACAACGTCGACCTCACCGACGCACAACGCCTCGAACTCATTACCGCCGCCGGCCAGGCCATGGGGCTCCATCCGGAAATCATGCCGACGACGGAGATCGGCCGGGTTCGCCGGTCATCGACCGACATCGTCCATTCCATGCTGGCCGAGGGCATCCTCAAGCGCACCCACATGCCCTTCGCCATCCGCGACCTTGACGACAACCGCGTCGAGGTCGCCCGCAGCCTCGCCTATGCCGCCAACTGGCACTTCTTCCTGGTGTGGATGGTCGGCACCGCCCTGTTCCTGGTGCTGGTGTCGCTGATCTTCCTGCGCAACCAGATCAAGCCGATCGAGCGGCTGGCCGCCGCCGCCGAGGCCTTCGGCCGCGGACGGCCGGTGGAGGGCTTCGCGCCGTCCGGTGCTCGCGAAGTGCGGCAGGCCGCCCACGCCTTCATCGGCATGCGCCGCCGCCTCGAACGGCAGATCGAACAGCGCACCACCATGCTGGCCGGCGTCGGCCACGACCTCAAGACCATTCTCACCCGCTTCCGCCTCGGCTTGGCGCTGCTGCCCGAAGGCGAGGAGACCGCCGACCTCCGCTCCGATGTCGCCGAGATGGAAGCCATGCTGGAGGCCTATGTCGACTTTGCCCGCGGCGATGCCGACGAGACGCCGCAGCCGATCGACGTCGAGGCCACCATCGCCGACTGCCTGCGCCAGACGGCCGAGCCGGCCGGGCGGACGGTCCACTTCACCTTCACCGGCGACGGGGCGCTGACGCTGCGCCCCACCGCCTTCCGCCGGCTGATCGCCAACCTCGTCGGCAATGCCGCACGCTACGGCCGCTCCACGGTCTGGGTGACCGGCGAGCGACGAGAAGGCTGGCTGTCGATCGTCGTCGAGGACGACGGCCCCGGCATTCCCGACAACGAGCTGGAAGCGGTGTTCCGGCCCTTCTACCGGCTGGACGCGGCGCGCAATCAGGACGTGCCCGGCACCGGCCTCGGCCTCGCCATCGCCCGCGACGTCGCCCGCAGCCATGGCGGCGACATCGAACTCGGCCCCAGCCCGCACGGCGGCCTCAAGGCAACGGTGCGACTACCGGCCTGAGCCACGCCGAGGGCGCGAAAGCCTTTGGCCGTGACAGACTGCGCGTTCGGTTGCCGTTCCCCGCGTAAGGCCGAACTTTCGCGAAAGGGTAAGCACCATGGATCAGATCGAAACGCCCCGCGAGCCAAGCGCCATGTCGCGCCGTACGGCCATCGCCTATGCCATCGGCCTGCCGCTCTCGCTGCTTGTGTTGATTTTCCTGCCGGCCGGCAGCATCGCCTGGGGACCGGGCTGGATATTCGTCGCCGCCCTGACCGTGGCTTTTGGCGCTTCCGCCCTCGTCCTCGCCCGGGTCAATCCCATCATCTATCGGGCCCGCAGCCGCTTTCAGGCGGGAACCAAGGCCTGGGACAAGGCACTGCTCGCCGTCATCCTGCCGGCGATGACGGCCATCCTGCCGGTTGCGGCGCTCGATGCCGGGCGGTTCCATTGGCTGCCCGTACCGCTCTGGGTGGTTCTCGGCGGCTATGTCGGTCTGCTCGCGGCCATCGCCGTGACCGCCTGGGCGCAGGCGGTCAATCCCTATTTCGAGCCGGGCGTCCGCATTCAGTCCGAACGGCACCAGCGGGTGATCGACAGTGGTCCCTACCGCTTCGTGCGCCACCCCGGCTATATCGCCGCCATCGCCCTGTTCTTCAGCATGGCGCTGGCGCTCGGCTCGGCCCTCGCGCTCCTGCCCGCCGCGCTGGCGTCGGCAACGCTCGTCCTGCGCACATCCTGGGAGGACCGGCTGTTGCGGGCCGAACTCGTCGGCTACGACGATTATGCCCGCCGTGTCAGTCGGAGGCTAATTCCCGGCCTCTGGTGATGCCTGAGCATGCGTAGTCTATCGACGGATTCCTTGTTTCAATAAATTTCCCTCGATGTTATGGGTGGCTGCAATCTATTTCACGGAGGTCGATCTGTCAGAGTCCACCGGACAGGAGTCGGGTTCGTCGCGTGCCCTGCTGCACACCGTCGCCAAGTTGTACTACCTGTCGAACATCCCACAGAACGAGATCGCCAGACAGCTCGACCTCTCGACAGCCACGATTTCGCGGTTGCTCAAGCGGGCGCGCGAGGAAGGCATCGTCCGGATCGAAGTTCGGGACCTGGTGGGACCGGATGCTCTGGCGCGCGACCTTGAGCGTGCCCTTGGATTGAAGCGGGCCGTCGTTGCCGAGGTTCCCGAGGCCAACGCGGTGAGCTCGTTGGCCGGCGCCGTCTCGAGCTGCCTGGCCGATGCGGGGCTTCACCCCGGTTCGGTGGTCGCCATCGGCTGGGGGCGCGCCGTCCGGGACATCATTCAAGGCGGTCTGCAGAAGTTTCCCGGTGTCATCACCGTTCCGGCCAACGGCGGCATGCAGGAAACGGCCGACCATTTTCAGATCAATGAGTTCGTTCGCCTGGCGGCCGAACAGATGGGCGGCACGCCACGCTTCCTGCACGCTCCCTACCTGCCATCGAGCGCCCTGCGCGAGGCTTTCCTGAGCGATCCCAGCATCCGCGAGACCATTGCCCTTTGGGAGCGGACGGACGCGGCTCTCGTCGGCATCGGCCTGCCGCATCTGTCGCCAACACCCGGACAGCTCGGTGTGACGGCCGACGAGCGCCAGCTCACCAACGCGGCGGGCGACGTCATCCGCCACTATTTCGATACCCAGGGACAGCTGGTGTCCTGGAGCGGCGCCGACCGGCTGATCGCCCTGTCGGTGGAACAGTTGAGAAAAATCCCCTCGGTCATCGGCGTTGCCGTTTCGACCGCCAAGGCCGCCGCCATCGTTGGCGCTTCCCGGTCTCGCCTGATCAATACCCTGGTCACCGACGTGCGGACCGCTCAGGCCGTTCTCGATCTCTGCGGCTAGCCGCCAGAGTCAGGAACGAGACAGACAGTAGATAACCACCGGGAATACAATCACGTAATCGGCCAATTCGGTGTGAAGCTCCCTGAGCTTCGCACTGGGCAGACCTACGAAATGCCGCCGGCTGCTCCGCTGGCGCAGTGTCGTCGTGCGGTCGTCTCGTTTTGCCAGCACAGCCTGACACCGGTCTCAGCAAGTTATTTCACAGCGTCTGAACGATTCCGGAAATTTTCATCACTCTCTATTGAAATTTGTTTCGGAAAGATGTTACGTCTATGTCGCCGATCTCGTGCGACCAAGATGGCCGTCCAGACGGAAGGCGCGTTTGAGGAAACGCTGCCGGATTTGGGAGGAAACACATGAAAAAGATTGCAGCCGCGCTCGCCGCCGTTCTCGTTTCGACGACCGCCGTCACGGCGGCTTCGCTGAAGCCCGCCGACATCACCATCGCCCTCGTCTATGGCATCAAGGGCGACCCATTCTACGTCACCATGGAAAAGGGCGCGCGCGCCAAGGCCAAGGAACTCGGCATCACGCTGGTTGCCGATGGCCCGTCACAGTGGAACCCGCAGCTTCAGACGCCGCTGATCGACGCCATGATCGCCAAGAAGGTCAACGGCATGGTGGCCGTGCCCAATGATCCGACCGCCATGATCGCCGTCCTGGAGCGCGCCTCTCAGGCCGGCATCGTCCTCGCCACGGCCGACACCTTCATTGGCGATGGCGACTACAAGAAGGGCACCGTCACCTTCCCGGTGGCGGGCGTGTCGTCCGACAACTTCGCCGGTGGTGAGACGGCCTGCAAGGCGCTGATCGACGGCATGGGCGGCAAGGGCTCGCTCTACGTGCTCGTCTCGACGCCGAACGTGCCCTCCGACACGCTGCGCCGCGATGGCTGCAAGGCCGCCGTCGACGCGACCAACGGCGCGGTCAAGCTGGCCGGTGTCGACTATACCCAGAGCAACGCCACCACGGCGACCAACCTGACGCAGGCCGCGCTGCAGCGCGACAAGACCATCGGCGCCGTCTTCGGCGGCAATCTGTTCAGCGCCCAGGGCGCCGCCGCCGCCGTTCGCACGGCCAACCTGCAGGGCACCGTCAAGATCGCCAGCTTCGATGCGCCCGAGGAAGCCATCGCCAGCCTGAAGGACGGCCTGATCGATATCGTCATCGCCCAGCAGCCCGGCCAGATCGGCGCCGTCGCCGTCCAGTCGGTCTACGACTCCCTGATGGGCAAGACCGACATTGCCGCCAAGGTGGCCGTCCCCTTCGTGACGATCACCCGCGACAACGTCGACAGCCCGGAAGCCCAGTCGGCGATCTACAAGGCCAAATAACACTGCACGGCCCGTCTGGGAGACTCCCCTCTCCCAGACGCCTGCCGAAGCGCGGCGCCGGGTCGATGTCTTCCCTCACGCGACCCGGAGCCGCCT
The DNA here is from genome assembly GCA_018262505.1 of Pseudomonadota bacterium. Taxonomy (GTDB): domain Bacteria; phylum Pseudomonadota; class Alphaproteobacteria; order Rhizobiales; family Pleomorphomonadaceae; genus Pleomorphomonas. The sequence goes on along the minus strand of JAGSYV010000100.1, from coordinate 24,629 downwards.
CGGCGGCCTCACCGCCCATCGACAGGTCGATGGCGTTCGGCGCGGTGCGCGCCCCCTCCACCTTCCAGCTCAAGGACGCGCTCCATGAGTGCCAAATCAACCAGCCTTTCGTCCCCGGCCCAAGATGCCGCCACGATGCAAGACGAAGTCCTGGCGCCCTCCAATCTCGTCGCCTTCGCCGGTCGCATGTGGGCGGTTCTGTTTCTGATCGCCCTGATCGTCTTCTTCTCGATCACTGCGCCGGGGTTCTTCGATCTTTTCAACTTCCAGGCGGTCGGCGCCAACATGGCCGTATTGCTGGTGCTTGGCCTCGGGCAGACCTTCGTCATCATCTCCGCCGGCATCGATCTGTCGACCGGCTTCGTGATGGGGCTGTCGAGCGTCGCCAGCGCCATCGTCATGCAGGCGCTGACCGGCTACCCGCTGCCGGTGATCATCCTGCTCGGCCTGATGACGACGCTGTTCATCGGTCTGGCCGCCGGCGCGGTCAACGGCGTGCTCGTCGCCTATATGCGCGTGCCGCCGTTCATCGCCACGCTCGGCACCTTGTCGATCGCCGAAGGCGTTGCCTATGTGCTGTCCGGCGGCCCGCCGGTGTCCATCAGCACCCGAGGTCTCGGCTTCTTCGGCAACGGCTTCCTGGCCTATTTCCACCCCGAGGCGGGGGTCAGCTTCCTGGCCATGCCCAGCGGTGTGACGGGAACGGCCGTGCGCGATGTTCTCGGCTTCTTCCCGCTGCAGGTCGTCTACATCGTCATTCTCGCTTCCTTCTGCGGCTGGCTGCTCGGCAGCACCCGCTTCGGCCGGCATGTCTATGCCGTCGGCGGCAATCCCAAGGCCGCCTCGCGGGCCGGTATTCCGCTCGGCTGGACGCTGTTCAAGATCTACGTGCTCTGCGCCGTCTCGGCGTCGCTCGCCGGCTTTCTCTACGTGCTGCGCTTCAACGGCGGCGTCGCCAATGCCGGCGACGCGCTGATGCTGTCCTCGGTGGCCGCCATCGCCTCGACCCCTTCTGGCAATACGTCGCCGTTGGCGCCGTCATCATCATGGCCGTCCTGGTGGATCAGGCCAAGGGGAGGTTCTTCCCATGACCATGCTCGCCCCCCACTCCGCCTCCGGCGCCGCGTCGATCCCCCAGGCCCCGCACCCCGAAGGCCTCACGCCGGTCCTGCGCTGCCGCAAGATCACCAAGCGCTTCGGCGGTCTCGTCGCCGTCGATCAGGTCGACTTCGACGTCTACCCCGGCGAAACCGTCGCGCTGCTCGGCGACAATGGCGCCGGCAAGTCAACGCTGATCCAAACGGTCGCCGGCGTTCATCGGCCGGACGGCGGCACCATCGAGCTCGACGGCAAGGAAGTCGACATCCCCTCGCCCCTACAGGCACGCGACCTCGGCATCGAAACGGTGTTCCAGGACCTGGCGCTCTGCGACAACCTCGGCGCGGCGGAGAACATCTTCCTCGGCCGCGAGGTCCCCGGCAAGGCCTATGGCTGCCTGCCCGGTCTCAACAACGCCAGGATGCGTTCCGAGGCAAAAGCCGTCCTGTCGGAACTGCACATCAACATCCGCAATCTCGAAGCTCCGGTTCGCACGCTGTCCGGCGGACAGCGCCAGGCGACGGCCATCGCGCGCGCCGTCTACTGGAAAGCCAAGCTGATGATCATGGATGAGCCGACGGCGGCGCTCGGCGTGCCCGAGCAGAAAAAGGTGCTGTCGCTGATCGAGACGCTGAAGTCGCGCGGCGTGCCGGTGATCATCATCTCCCACAACATGCAGGACGTTTTCGAGGTTGCCGACCGGCTGTTCATCATGCGGCGCGGCCGCGCCGTCGCCGACCTCAGAGCCGCCGACACCAATGCCAACGAAGTCGTCCGCCTGATGGTCGGCTGACCGCTCTCTGCCAAATCCAATCAACACCGAACAGGAAATTCAAAATGCCCAACAGGATGACAACCGCGGAGTATCGCGGCTACCAGCAGATCTGCGGCGCCAACGGCCGCATGATGGTGGTTGCCTGCGACCAGCGCGGCGCCATGCGCCAGATCCTCGCATCGACCCCCGAGGAACGGGCCAAGATCGACGAGAACAAGCTCGGCGACGTCAAGTCCGACATCGTCGCCTACCTCGCCAACTCCGCCTCCTGCGTGCTGCTCGATCCGGTTTGCGCCGTGCCGCGCGTCATCGACGACGGCGTGCTCGGCCGCAACACCGCGCTGTTGATCGGCCTCGATGCCTCCGGCTGGGACGTCGACGCCAAAGGCTACCGCCTTTCCAAGCTGGTGCCGGGCGTCGATGCCCGTCGGGTCCGCGAATTGGGCGGCACCGGCGGCAAGCTGATGGTCTATCTGCGCCCCGACCGCCCGGAAGCCAATACGCACAACATCAAGATCATTCGCGATTGCGTCGCCGACTTCGCCAAGGAAGATCTGCTGCTGGTCGTAGAGATCCTGACCTACGCCTTCGACGGCGAGGACGAGGCGGCCTACAAGGCAAAGTTCGGCGAGTTGATCGAGGGCTGTGCCCGCATCGCGCTCGACAACGGCTCCAAGGTTCTGAAACTGCCGTTCCCCGGCAGCGCCGCCTCCTGCCGCGCCATTTCCGACATGGCCGGCGACGTGCCCTGGGCCGTGCTGTCGGCGGGCGTCGACCACAAGACCTTCCTCGGCCAGGTAGAGACGGCGATGCGGAACGGTGCCTCCGGCGTCATCGCCGGCCGTGCGCTCTGGAAGGACTGCATCTCGCTTGATCGCAAGGTCGAGCAGGACCGACTCGCCAACATCGCCACGCCGCGCCTCAGGGAAATCCAGAAGATTCTGGAAGCCTTCGCCGCGCCGGCGCTCGTGCCGGCCTGAGCCCAAGCATCGGACCGAAAAGTGGGTTCCGGTTTTCGGAAAATCCGATGCGACGATCTAGACGAAAGGAGCGGCCGAAAGGCCGCCTCCTCGCGCGCTCTTTCGCGCACTTCCAATTATGATCCCCCGCGAAAAAGATGAGGCCCCCATGACGGAAAGCGCGACCGCTCTCGGCATCGACGTTGGTGGCACAAACTTGCGCATCGCCGAAATCGACTCGGCCGGCCGCATTCTGTCGCGCCATGCCGAGCGGGTCACCAACGGGCGGGAAGCCTTTCCCAACCGGCTGGCCGAGCTCGTCGCCAGCTATCGGAGCCCCAACGTCGGGGCCATCGGCATCGGCATTCCGGGACGCGTCAATGCGGCGGCCGGCCTGGTTCTGTCGGCAGGTTACCTCGATATCGGCGGATTGCCGCTGGCCGCCTGGCTCGGGGCTACCACCGGCCTTCCGGTGGTCGTCGAGAACGACTGCTCCATGGCGCTGATTGCCGAATGTGCCATCGGCGCGGCGCGCAGCGCCGAAAACGTGGTGATGTTCACCATTGGCACCGGCATCGGCGGCGCCATCGTCCAGGGCGGCCGACCGCTGCATGGCCACGCCACCGCCGGTCAACTCGGCCACATCACGGTTCGCCCCGGCGGAGAGCGGTGCAATTGCGGCAGGCAAGGCTGCGTCGAAACGACCAGTTCCGGCACATCGCTGGGACGGTTGATCCGCGAGGCCGGGCTGGCCACCGAGACGACGGTGGAGACCCTGTTCGCTCGTTCCGAGGCTGGTGATGGCGTCGCCTCTTCCGTGCTGCGCGCCTGGGCGGAACCGATGCGCGACGCCGCCACATCGATGGCCGCCGCTTTCGATCCCGACCTCATCGTGTTCGGCGGCGGTCTCGGTAACGCGATGGTCCGGGCGCTCGGGCAGCTGCCGCCCGAGACAAGCTGGTACAGCTACGACTTCCGGGCCGCAGCGCTGGGCGACGACGCCGGTGTCATCGGCGGCGGCCTGTGGGCGTTGGCGGCGCACCGTCGCGAAGGAGTGCCGCAATCCAGCTTGCCGGCCTTCGCGGCCGATGTTGGCCGTGTGCCTGTCTTTATCCCGCAACAGCCGTGAGATGTGCTCAATGCATCCGGTCTTTCTCGTCAATGGCGTGCCGGCCAGTGGCAAATCCACCGTCGCAGGCATCATCGCCAGGCGCCTGTCACTACCCATTCTGACGCTCGACACCATCAAGGAAGCCTTTTTCGACCATCTCGGTATTGGTGACAGGGACTACAACCGCAAGCTCGGGCGGGCGAGCTATCAGGCGATCTTCTCGAGCATTGCCGGCTTTCCGGACGGTCTCGGCGCCATTGTCGACGCCTGGCACAAGTTCGTGCCCCTCGAAGTATTGGAGGCCCATCTTGCCCGGGCGGGAGCTGGTCCTGTCGTGGAGATCTGGTGTCACGCCCCGCCCGAAGTCTGCGCCGAACGCTACCGCGCCCGTGCCGCGTTTCGCCACCCCGGCCATCCACCTGCCGGCTACGCCCCCGAGCTGGCAGAGCTGGCGGCTCGCGCCACACCCATCGGACTCTGGCCCATCGTCGACGTCGAGACGCTAGAGCCCCCCGATGAAGACGAGTTGATCCTGCGGATCAGAAAGGCCGCCGGCCTGGTAGGATGAACACGTGCAAACGGCGGTGACGGCGGGACTGCGACATCTTTCGTCGAGGTGAGCGCGACGCGGCCTGCGGCCGATCCGTCGGATCGTCCCTCATCTCAGGAAGATCGTCTTGGCCACTGCTCGCCGTGGTGTTCGGCCTCTACAATAAAAACAAGGGGTGATACCTCACGCCTCCAACCCCGATCCTCCAGCAAACTCAACGGGCCGAAAGGCTCCGCTTTTTCATGCAAAAGCCCCGGCGCGGATAGCACCGGGGCTTTGCTGTTCACTTGAGAATTGTCGTCAGGCGGCGCGCTGATGCGGCGGCATGCGCAGGTTGGCCACCGGCTCCCAAACGGCGCGGTCAATCTCGCGCTCGGCGGTCTCGCGGCAGAAACCAACGTCGTCGAGCAGATACGGGTCCTCGACCAGCCGCTGCAGGTCATGCCGAAGCAGACTGCGCTTGCGCCACTGCCGATAGAGCTGGCTCGGATTGAAGGTGCCGCCGGCCCACTGACGGAGGGACATCGAGTTGATCATGATAGAACTCCGTACTGTTCGCTTGGTCTCTATATGACGATGCCCGCCCACCCCTTCAAACGCCTTTTTGGGTGGCTTGACGTTCCAAAAACTCAACCGTAAACAAATCCTTACCAAATGCGTTCGACGAACCGCGCAACGGCCGGTGAGCCATACGGAGAACTGCGTGGAAAGCCGTCATATTTCTGACAAAACAGCCGCTTGTCGGCTGGAATCTACGGGATTTGAGGGATGGCAAAGCGCTTCTGATACCTTGGTCGATGGGCGCTTGCCGAAACAAGCGGCGGCGCCGTGCCGTGCATGAAAATCAACCGGAACCCTTTTTGGGGGAGTGCCGAACGTGGCCGTCAATCGCCTGCCCAGTCTCAACGCCCTCAAGGCCTTCGAAAGCGTCGCCCGCCTCGGAGCGCTGAACCGCGCCGCCGAGGAGCTCAACGTCACCGAAAGCGCCGTCAGCCGGCAGATCAGGGCGTTGGAGGAGGATCTGCGCGTCGAGCTGTTTCGCCGCGTCCATCGCGGCGTCCGCCTGTCGCCGGAGGGCGAGCAACTGGCGCTGTCGCTCGGCACCGCCTTCGAGGCGATCCGGCGCGGTGTCGAGCAGATCCGTGCCCGCCCCGGCGTCGTCCGCGTCCGCACACCGCCCACCTTCGGCGCCCGCTGGCTGCTGCCGCGCCTCCGCAGCTTCGAGACGGCCAATCCCGATCTCACCGTGCGCGTCTCGGTGCTGTGGGAGAACATGGACCCCAGCGACGTCGAGAACGACGTCGGCATCCTCTACGAATCGCGCCAGTGGCAGCCCGAGGAACTGGTGCCCTTCCTGATGGAGCGGCTGACACCGGTCTGCTCGCCGAGCTACTACCAGACCGTCGCCCACCTCGAACCGGTGGAGCAGTTGCGACGCGGCCAGATCCTGCATTGTTCCGGCATGACCGACTGGAAGCGCTGGGTTGTCAGGGCCTTCGGCGACAGCGCCGTCGACGTTGAGCACGGCGAGACCTTCGACACCATGGACACCGCTCTGCGCGCCGCCGAGGCGGGACGCGGCTTTGCCATGGCCGACCTGTCGATGATCGACGACGACCTCAGCCTCGGCCGTCTGGTGGCGCCCTTCCGCATCGTCGCCGCCGGCGTCGACAACTTCTATCTCGTTCGCCGCGACCGCCTTCGGCCGAAGCCGGAGGTGACACGCTTCGTCGAGTGGCTCTACGCTCAAGTCGAGGAGATGAACGAGGGGCGGTGAAGGCAGTCGGAGGGAAAACGGCGAGCGTTTTCGAATCCAGCGGCTGCATTGGGAGAAAGCTTGTCCGCCCGAAGGACTCGGCCAGACTTTGATCCTGGAGGCAGCCCCTTGGGAGCCTTATAGCTGCGCCGCACTCCATCCTGCCTGAGGTCCTGAGCCTGCGCGCAGGATGACAATCTATGTATATGTTTTTATTATATAAAACAGTCCTCCTGCGCGAAGGCGCAGGACCTCGTGCAGAATAAGGCGATGACGTCGATATAGGTCTCCGACATACAAGGCGGCGCTCCTGTTCCGACTTTTCGGCAACCTCGCTTCACCAGAACTTGCTCTATCTTGGTCCCTAATAAAGCCGCCCGCCAACCACCGCGTCCTTGTCGGGCGCCACCAGCACGACGTGGCCGGCGGCGTCGGGCACGCCGAGCGTCAGCACTTCCGAGCGCATCGGACCGATCTGCTTGGGCGGGAAGTTGACGACGCCGAGCACCAGCCGCCCCACCAGGTCTTCCACCTTGTAGTTCTCAGTGATCTGCGCCGAAGAGCGGCGCTCGCCGATCTCCGGCCCGAAGTCGATGACGAGCTTGTAGGCTGGTCGCCGCGCCTCCTTGAACACCTCGGCCGCCAGGATGCGGCCGACGCGGATATCGACTTTCAGAAAGTCGTCATAGCCGATCAGCTCGCTCATGCCTCAGCCCGCCAGTTCGTGCGAGCGGCGGGCGGCGGCGGCGACCGCCTCGTCGACCAGCGGCTGCCAGCCGTGCTCGCCCATCAACACGGCCAGCGCGGCGGCGGTGGTGCCGCCCGGCGAGGTGACGTTCTTGCGCAGCGTCGCGGCATCGGTCGGCACGCCGCCGAGCAGCGCGCCGGCGCCGACGACGGTCTGCCGCGCCAGCAGCATGGCAAGGTCGGGCGCAAGGCCCGCCTTCTCGCCGGCGGCGGCCATCGCCTCGACCAGCAGGAACACATAGGCCGGGCCGCTGCCCGACAGACCGGTCACCGCGTCGATCAGCGCCTCGTCGCGGATCCAGGCCGACTTGCCGACGGCGTTGAGCAGGCCGGAAACGGCGCGCCGGTGCGCCTCGGTGACGGCGCCGTTGCCGACGGCCACCGACATGCCCTGCCCCACCTGGGCCGGCGTGTTGGGCATGACGCGGATGATAGGTCCGTCGCCGAGCGCCGCCGACAGGTTGGCGAGCGTCGTACCAGCGGCAATCGACACCACCAACGTCGTGGGCCCGACCACGCGCCTCAGCGCCGGCAGCGCCTCGCCCATCTGCTGCGGCTTGACGGCGAGAACCACCACGTCGGCCGACGTGCCGATATCGGCGGCGTCTTTATAATGGGTGATCGAATATTCGATCAGCATCGAAAAGGCTTCCGAGCCGATATGCGGGTCGACGATCGCCACTGATTTGGGGTTCATCCCCTTCTTGAGCCAGCCGTGCAGCATGGCTCCGCCCATCTTGCCGGCTCCGACGAGCACGAGCGATCCGATATCCGAAAACGGCATGGTGATCTCCCCGTCCGGCCCGACCACACGCATACGGGGCCGATGATCCGGTTGCCTCCGGTCTGCCACAAATCGGCCGGTCGGGAAAGCCGCGGCGACCTTCGGAACGACTCGCCGACCGCCGATTCGCACGCCCCCACGAGAACGCCGTCGCCTGCCGGCTGTGGTCGCCCCATTTATGGTTAACCAAACGTGTCCCCAAATCGCGCAATTGTGATAATATTCATTTGTATTAAATTTCGATTGCCGCACCGTTTCAGATCAATAACCATACTGTTGCATCAATACATCAACCGAAATGCGCCCTGGTCTTGCCCAGATTTGGTCAAATTCTCGCATGGACATTGCTTACGGCCAGATGCAAGGTGTGCGGGGCAGCTCCCAATGTCACCGCACCAGATGTGTAAGGAGTGAAAGAATGAGCAAGCTGCTTCTTGGCGCCGTCGCCGGTTCGGCCCTTCTCTTGTCGGCCCCGGTCTTTGCGGCCGATCTCAACGAGCCGGTTCCGGCGGCCCCCTATGTCGCTCCGGTCAGCACCGCTTTCGACTGGACCGGTGCTTATGTCGGCGCCGACGTCGGCTACAGCTGGGCCAACAAGGCTTCGTCCATCGGCAAGAACCACGACGCGGTCGTCGGTGGCGTGTTCGCTGGCTATAACTACCAGATGCAGAACAACATCGTCGTTGGTGGTGAAGGCGAAGTCGCTTACGGCGGCGCAGACCCGCTGGCCACCTGGACGGGCGCCGTCCGTGGCCGCGCCGGCTATGCCTTCGACAACATCCTGGTCTACGGCACCGTTGGTGGCCTGGTTGGCCAGGGCGAGATGAAGAACAACGGCGCTTCCAACACCCGCACCCACGTCGGCTATCAGGTCGGCGCCGGTGTCGAAGCCGCTCTGACCCAGAACATCACGGCCCGTGCCGAGTATCTCTACACCGGCACCAACACCCGTGACTATGGTTCGGCCGGCGGCGACGGCGACCTCAGCGGCAACGCCGTCAAGCTCGGTGTCGCCTACAAGTTCTGATCTCCAGAGATCTCAGGCATGACAAGGCCCCGGCAGCTTCGGCTTCCGGGGCCTTTCTTTTTGGGCACCGGCTCAGCGCGGCATGGACTCGACAAACCCCGGGCAACGCGCGCCGAAGCGCTCGAACCAGCCGGCAAGGCGCGGTCGACCGGCGCGCCAGTCGTCGCCGAGGCGGAAGTCGATGAAGCCGAGCCCGCAGGCAACGGCGATCTCGCCAACGAGGATGTCCGTTTCCGATGGCGGCGCGGCTTCCAACACATCGAGGGCGCGGTTCATTTTGCCGGCCTGATAGCCAAGCCAGCGCCTCGACCACAGCGGCTCGTCGCGAAACATCGTCTCGAGCCGCCGGAGCACGCCGGCATCAAGGATGCCGTCGCCGATCGCTTGCAGCTTCAGGGCCGCGAACCGCGCCGCCGGCTCGACTGGGATGATTCGATCGCCACCAGCGAGATAATCGAAATATTCGAGGATGACGCGGCTGTCGTAGAGCGCCGAGCCGTCGGCGAGCAGCAGCGTCGGAACCTTGCCCAGCGGGTTCTGCGCCCGGAGGCTGTCGTGGTCGTTGAACGTATCAGCCACCACCACCTCGATCCGCCCGGCAAGTCCCAGAACGGCGGCGGCAAGGCGCGGCTTGCGCCCGAAAGGGGAGGTCAGGCTGGCGCGCAGAATCATGTCGGACATGGCAAAGACTCACAAAACTCAGGGCGCCGGATAGACGTCCCTCCAACTCGTCGCGGTGGCGCCGCAACTGGTGGCCGCCGACAGATGGTCGAGGCGGAAAGCGGTGTCGGCGAAGGTCCAACTGCCCCGGAAGGCGCAGCCGTGATCGTCGGCGCCCGTCGCTTCCAGGCGACGGCTTGCCGGATCGTAGGCGACAGCCGAGAGCACATCGACGCCATACCAGCCGAGCCGGTCGGAGAAGCCGGCAAAGACCAGCGGCGCCATACCGCCGATCTCGCCGCTTTCGATCATGTAAAGGCGCGAGACAAGGCCCGAAGCGTTGCGGAAGCAGGGAATGGCGTAGAGCGTCGCCGTTTGGCTGAGCGGTGCGATCAGCGGCTTTGCGTCGACGATGTCGGCAGCGTCGGGCGCCTCGCAGGCGGCCGAGGCGAGATGCAGTTCGAGAAGGCGCGGCGGCACGCCGGCGGCGGCCAGATGGGCGGCGACGTCGACATCCGGCGCTTCCGGCAGGCCGACCGGCGGTCCGGCCCGGCGATCGCCGGGGATGCGGCCCTGCTGCGTGTCGATCTCATTGAGGGCCGGTGCCAAGCCATCGAGCGGGAAACGGTCGGAATGCGCCGCGCCGGCGAGGTCGATGAAGGAGAAGCGCAGCATGTGGCCGCGCTGCACCTGCAGCATCAGCCGGTCGAGCGAGGTCTGTGACACGAGGTAATAGTCGGACGGATGGACGAAGGGCGCATAGTCCGACACTGGCCGAAGCGTGATGTCGACCCCGTTATCGACGGAGAGGGCCACCGGCCGATCGCGGTCGGCTAGCACGCCCTGCGTCGAGATCAGCACCGTCCAGCGCGCCCGGCTATCCGGCGCCCGCGACAGCACGAAGACGCTGGCCTTGTCCGGGTTGACCGCCTGCACGCTGGCCGCGCAGTGCTTGCTCTCGTCGCAGACCACCGAGAAGGCACCGAACCGCTTGGGTTCCGCGGCTGCGGCGTCCATCACCGTGCTGAGGGCGATCGCCAGCAGCGTTATTCCGAAAACCAATCGCCGCGACATGTTTCCCCCGATCGCCTCACCTCGCATCGTCTCGCAAGCGGCAACCGCCGCGCGGGCGTGGAAGGCGCACCTCCTCTTAGGTGGGGGACCATGACACAGTTGTCGAGCGACCGAAAGGCGACCCGATTTCCGGCTGGATCAGAGCTGAAAGGCGTCGCTCTCCCGGGCGATGAGATGCAGCGGGAAGATCTCCTGGATCGGTTTGCCGCCGAATTCCGCGGCAAAGCGTGGCATGCCGGACAGGACCGCCTCGGCCAGACGCTCGCCAAGGCGTTTGAGGTCGACGCGAAAACAGGTGAGGCCGGGCGTGAGATAGCCGGCCATCGGCGTATCCACCGAACAGCTGGCGATGGCGATGTCACGGCCGGGAACGACGCCGGCCTCGCTGAAGGCAAGGCAAGCTCCCGCCGCCGGGCGGGAGTCGGAGAACACCACCGCCGTTGGGCGCTCGGGCGCGGCCAGCACCCGCTCCACCACCTTGTAGCCGCCCTTCTCGTCCGCATCGGTCTCCAGCACGAGGCGGAAGGGCAATCCACGCGTATCGAGCTCGCGCTGGTAGGCCGCCTGAAGCAACTGATCGAACATCAGGACGGGCGTTTTGGAGACCAGCGCGATGCGCCGATGACCGAACCCCATCAGCCTGTCGATAATGGTGGTCATCGCCCCGTCGAAGTCGAGATCGAGCCACGGATGCTGGCCGCCCGACCGGCTCTGCCCCCAGGTGGCGAACGGGATCTTGCGCTTGGTCAGGTAGTCGAGACGGGGGTCGTTCTCGCGCGTTTCCACCAGCACGATGGCGTCCGCCTGGCGGCGCTCGACGACGCGCCGGACGCGATCGTTGAGCTCCTGGCCGGGCTCGTTGAGGTGGATCATCAGATCGAGCTCGAACCGCCGGAAAACCGACTGCATGCTGCGGCTGATCTCCATGAAGATCATCGCTTCCTGGCTCGACGTCCGGTCGGTGGAAAGCACCAGCGCGATGGAATTGACGGTGCCCTTCCTGAGGCTGCGGCCCGATTGGTCGGGCGCGTATCCCAGTTCGTCGGCCGCTTCCAGCACCCGGCGGCGTGTCTCGGCATTGACCAGCGGATGGTTGTTGAGGGCCCGCGACACGGTGCCGATCGACACGTTGAGATAGTCAGCCAGTTCCTTGATGCCCACGATCGTCCCGCCCTTTTGACCAAAGACTACAAGCCAGAAGCGTTCACCGGAAGCCCTCTGCCGGAACAAGCCCTCTCCGTTTCACCTGCCCTCCTGATACCAGCATCAGAACGTCTCGTCCAAAAACAATTTGACTCGACATTCGATGAATTGTAAATTCGCAATCGTTTACAGCAGCACTGGGCGGAGAGAGTAACCAGCGCTGCGACGCTTTACGCATGGATATACATCCAAATCGCGTCACGATTCGCGATGACGCAGCATGTCGCGTTGTTTCAACGGCGCGGCAACGGGCCTTTGCATGCCAAGTGGAGGAAAACGACTATGATGAGGAAGCTATTGCTTGGGCTTGTCTTCTCGACAGCCGCCACAAGCGCCGTTATCGCCGCGCCGGTGACGCTGCAAGTGTGGGCGCTCGACGAGCCGGTTCACTTCACCGAAAACATGGCCAAGGAATTCGAGGCCAAGAACCCGGACATCAAGCTCGACATCAAGCTGGTCAATTTCGCCAATATTCTCAACGACACCATCCGCGCCGTGTCGACCAACACCGCGCCCGATCTGCTGATGCTCGACAATCCGGACATCGCCTCAGTCGCCTCGCATGACGTGCTGCTCGACCTCAGCGACCGCATCGCTGCCTCCAAGGTGGCAATCAATCGACCTGGAAAGGCAAGATCTACGGCTTCCCGCGCGGCGGCAACACGCTCGGCCTCTACTATAACGCCGACCTGTTCAAGGCTGCCGGCCTTGACCCGACCAAGCCGCCCCAGACCTGGGACGAAATCTCCGCCGCCGCCGCCAAGCTCACCGACGCCAAGAAGCGCCAGTATGGCTTCGGCTTCTCGGCAGTGGCCACCGAGGAATCCACCTTCCAGTTCCTGCCCTGGGCGCAGTCGGCCGGTGGCGACTTCAACGCCATCAACACCGACGGTTCGGTGCGGGCGCTGCAGTTCTGGCAGAAGCTCGTCGACGACAAGGTCGCCACTCCGGAAGTACTGGTGCTCAACCAGCCCGACCTCGGCAGCCAGTTCGTTGCCGGCAATATCGGCATGATCGTTACCGGCTGCTGGGAGCTGCCGCGCTTTGCCAAGGAAGTGAAATTCGACTGGCGCGTCGCGCTGATGCCGATCGAAAAGGCCGGCGCACCGCGCGCTTCCGCCCTCGGCGAACTCGCCTATGCCGTTCCCAGGACCTCGGCTCATCCCGACGAGGCCTTCAAGTTCCTCGAATACATCTACGCCCAGAGCTCGCGCGACTGGAACGAATACGGCTGGCTGCCGCTCGACCAGACCGCCACGCCGAAGGACCCGAAGTGGCCGGAAGCCTACGCCGTCTTCGCCGAGCAGATGAAATATGCCCGTGGCCGTGGTCCGTCGCCGGTGTGGCCCAAGGTCTCCAAGGCCATCCAGACGGCGATCCAGGACACCCTGACGCACAAGACCGACGCCAAGACCGCCCTCGACACCGCCCAGAGCACCATCGACGGCCTCATCAAGTGACCTGAAACCGGTCGGGTTGTCCTCTCCTGCAACCCGGCGCCTCCGTCCGGGGCGATCCCCCATCGTCCCGGACGCCACGACCAGACGGATATCTTCCGCATCGGACGACGGGATCATGCTTCAATCGGGTCTTGTAAAATATCTGAGGGACGGCAAGGGCTTCGAGGGCACGCTGATCGTCGCCGCCGTGCTCTACCTCCTGGTCTTCGCAGCCTTCCCCCTCATCTACACCGTGGTCATGTCCTTCCAGGAAGTCGACATGTTCACGCTCGGCACGCTCGTCCGTCCCTTTGCCGGTCTCACAAACTACACCGACCTGTTCCACCGGCCGGAATTCGCGCCGATCGTCTGGAACACCATGATCTTCGTGACGCTGTCCATCGCCTTCCAGCTGACCATCGGTTTCGCACTGGCCTTGTTCTTCCTGCAGGATTTTCCCGGCTCCACCTATGTGCGCGGCCTGTTCCTTGCCGGCTGGATTCTGCCGGCGCTGGTGGTCGGCGCCGTCTGGCGCTGGATCTTCGCCGGCGACTTCGGTGTCCTCAACTATGCCCTGCAGAGCCTGGGGCTGATCGACGGCCAGATCTACTGGCTGTCGGACCCCGCTTATGCGCTCTACTCGGTGATTATCGCCAACATCTGGCTCGGCATTCCCTTCAACATGATCCTGCTGTCGGTCGGCCTCGCCGGCATCCCCGGCGACGTCTACGAGGCGGCCGAGATGGACGGCGCCAACGTCATCCAGCGCTTCCTGACCATCACCCTGCCCATGATGGGGCCGACACTCGGCGCCGTCGTGGCGCTCGGCGTCATCTTCACCTTGCAGCAGTTCGACCTCGTCGCCGCGCTCACCCAGGGCGGGCCGGCCAACGCGTCGAACGTCGCGCAATACTGGTCCTGGCAGATGTCGTTCCAGACCTACGAGATCTCCGGCGGCGCCACCGTCGCCACCATGATGATCGCCCTGGTGATCGTCGTCGCCGTCATCTACGTGCGCTCGGTGCAGCGCGAACAGTCGTTCTGAGCGGGAAGCGACGATGAAAAGATACCTCCTCCTGGCGTTCGCCCTGCTGTTCGCCGCCATCTACCTGTTCCCGGTCTACTGGATGTATGCGACGGCGCTGAAGACCTCCGGCAGCATCTTCAAATATCCGCCGGAACTCTGGCCCTCCGAGCCGCTGGTCCAGGTGTCGCGCGTCTTCGCCGAGCACGACATCGGCCGCTATCTGTGGAACTCGCTGCTGGTCGCAAGCGGCATCACCGCCATCACCATGCTCTTGGGCACCGGCGCCGCCTATGCGCTGGCCAACGCCCGTGGTGCCAAGGCCAACGTGGCGCTGTTTCTGGTCATCGTGCTGCAGGTGCTGCCACCGTCGCTGATGGTGACGCCGCTGTTCGTCGCCTTCAACCACGTCGGCCTGCTCGATTACCCGCGAACCGCCGTTGTGCTGGCCACCGCCGCCAAGACGCTGGCCTTCTACATCGTGCTCTGCCGCGCCACCTTCACCCAGGTGCCGCGCGAGTTGAAGGACGCGGCGCTGGTCGACGGCAACTCCCACCTCGGCGCCTTCTTCCTGATCATCCTGCCGCTTGCTCGCAACGGCATCCTGATCACCTCGGTGCTGGTGTTCCTGCAGTCCTTCGGGGAATACGTCTATTCGCGGAGCTTCATCGCCACGCGCGAACTCCAGACCGCCACCGTCAATCTCGCCACCTACCTCAGCGCCAATTCGGCCGACTGGGTGGGCCTGATGAACTACGCCGGCATCTATGTCGCGCCCATCCTGATCGTCTTCATCCTGCTGCAGCGGCAGATCGTCACCGGCCTCACCTCCGGCGCGCTGAAATGAACGTGGATCACCCGTCGATGAACCAGATCGAAATCGAGCATCTCAACAAGAATTACGGATCGCTGCAGGCGCTGCACGACATCAGCCTCGACATTCCCGTCGGTGCCTTCGTCGCCCTGGTCGGGCCATCGGGCTGCGGCAAGTCGACGCTTTTGCGCACCATCGCCGGCCTGGAGACCATTACCTCCGGCACCATCCGTGTGGCTGGCGAGGTGGTCAACGACAAGGCGCCGCGCGAGCGCGACCTCGCCATGGTCTTCCAGTCCTACGCGCTCTATCCGCACATGACGGTGGAGCAGAACATGTCCTATTCGCTGCGCCTGCGCCGCCGCCCCAAGGCGGAGATCGATGAGCGCGTCGGCGAAGCAGCGCGCATTCTCGGCCTCGAGAAGTTATTGAAGCGGCGGCCCAAGCAGCTCTCCGGTGGTCAGCGCCAGCGCGTCGCCATGGGCCGGGCCATCGTGCGCAAGCCCAAGGTCTTCCTGTTCGACGAGCCGCTTTCCAACCTCGATGCCGCCCTGCGCGTGCAGATGCGCAGCGAGATCCGCAAGCTGCACAAGAACCTCGGCGCCACCTCGGTCTACGTCACCCACGACCAGATCGAGGCGATGACCATGGCCGACCTGATCGTCGTGCTGCACGACGGCCGCATCGAGCAGATCGGCCGGCCGCTCGACCTTTACCGCCGCCCGGCCAACCGCTTCGTCGCCGGCTTCATCGGCTCGCCGGCCATGAACTTCGTGCCGGCCGAAGTGACCGCCGACGGTCGGACGATTGCCATCGGCACCGGCACACTACTGAAAATCCCCCGAGCGCAGGAGCCGGGCCGCAAGGTGCTGGCCGGCCTCCGGCCCGAACACCTCCGCCTCGACGGCAGCGGCGAAAGGCTCACCGCCACCGTCGACATCATCGAAGGCACGGGGTCCATGACCTTCATCGAGGCGAGGATCGGCAGCGATCTGCTCAACGTGGCTTACGCCGGCACCTACGAGACCGAGGCCGGTGCGCCGCTGACGCTCGGCATTGCCAGCGACGACATCTACCTGTTCGACCCGGAAACCGGCCGCGCGCTTTAGGATTTTGCGTTCCCAGAACTGAATGACCGGGGTGGTCCGACCGCCTCGCGGGAAAGGAATTTTGCCTTGGAAACTCTGTCGATTGAGCGCGATGCGCTGTGCTGGTCCTATAACGGCGCCTGGCTGAGGATCGAGGCCCATGGCAAGGATGGCCTCCGGCTGAGATCATCGATCTATCCGGCGCGCGATGGCGGCATCGGCGCACTCCTTCCTTCGCAGGGTCATACGCCGATCATTAGCCAGCTAAAAAGCGGCATGCGGATCGAAAATGGCGCCATCGCCGCCGAGGTCGACCTGCAAGGACGGGTCAAATTTCTCAACCGAGCCGGCACCGTGCTGCTCGAAGAGAAGTGGCGGCAGCGCGACACGCTGACCAAGTTCTGGACCATCGGCGACCACGCGGCGGAGACCATCAGCGCGCTTTGTCTTTCAGGGCGAGAGTTCAAACCGCTCCACGGTGGCGCCTCGCGCATCACCGTCCGTTTCGAGCCGGTTGTCGGCGAGCGGCTCTACGGCATGGGCCAATACCAGCAGCCCAACCTCGACCTTGCCGGCTGCACGCTGGAGCTCGCCCAGCGCAACTCGCAGGCCAGCGTGCCCTTCGTCGTCTCCAGCCACGGCTACGGCTTTCTGTGGAATACGCCAGCGATCGGCGAAGCCTCGTTTGCCAGGAATGGTACGCGCTGGATATCAGAAGCCGCAGGGGGCATCGACTACTGGGTGACCGCCGGCGATACGCCCGCCGACATCCTGCGCAACTACGTGCAAGCGACCGGCACGGCCCCGATGATGCCGGACTTCGCGCTGGGCCTGTGGCAGAGCAAGCTGCGCTACCGCACGCAGGAGGAACTCATGGCGGTGGCGCGCGACTACGCGGCGCGCGGCATCCCCCTGTCGGTGATCGTCGCCGACTTCTTCCATTGGCCGGTGCAGGGCGACTGGCGCTTCGACGAGCGCGAATGGCCCGATCCCGCCGCCATGGCGGCCGAGCTGAAAGCCATGGGCACCGAGCTGATGGTGTCGATCTGGCCGACCGTCGACGCGCGATCGGAGAATTACGCCGAGATGGCCGAGAAGGGCTATCTGGTGAACACCAACCGCGGCATTCCCGTGCAGTTCGATTTCCTCGGCAACAGCCGCTTCATCGACCCAACCAATCCCGCCGCCCGCGATTTCCTGTGGAGCGTCGCCCGCAAGAACTATTACGACAAGGGCGTCCGGGTTTTCTGGCTCGACGAGGCGGAGCCGGAATATGCCGTCTACGATTTCGAGAACTACCGCTATCACACCGGCAATCTCCTGGAGGTTGGCAACGCCTATCCGGCCCACTATGCTCAGGCCTTCTATGACGGGCTGCGGGCGGCCGGCGAGACGGAGATCGTCAGCCTCGTCAGATGCGCCTGGGCCGGCAGTCAGCGCTATGGCGCGCTGATCTGGTCGGGCGACATCCAGAGCTCCTTCGCCTCGATGCGCAATCAGCTGAGCGCCGGGCTCAACATGGGGCTGGCCGGCATTCCCTGGTGGACCACCGACATCGGCGGCTTCCATGGCGGTCACGTCGACGATCCCGTCTTCCGCGAGTTGCTGGTGCGCTGGTTCCAGTGGGCCGTGTTCTCGCCGGTGCTGCGCATGCACGGCTATCGCGAGCCGACCACGCCGCCGGCCGTGCCGTTCCGCGACGGCGTCGCCCAGTGCGACAGCGGCGCCGGCAACGAACTCTGGAGCTTCGGCGACGACGTCTATGCGATCCTGCGAGGCTATGCCGACCTCCGCGAGCGCCTGCGCCCCTATGTCCGCGAGCTGATGCGGACAGCGCACGAGACGGGCGATCCGCTGATGCGTACCCTGTTCTACGCCTTCCCTGACGATGCCCGCTGCTGGGACATCGACGACCAGTATATGTTCGGCAACGACATCCTCGTCGCCCCGGTCCTCACGGCCGGGCAGACCGAACGCAGCGTCTACCTGCCAGTCGGCACCGACTGGATCGACGCCTGGACAGGGGGCGTCGTCGCGGGCGGCGAGACCATCAGTTGTCCGACGCCGATCACTCAATTGCCTGTGTTCGTGCGAAAGGGCGCATCCGTGCTCGACGTACTCACCACCACACGCGCCTCAAGGGCCTGACGGTGCTCACCTCACCGGTGGCAGCACCACCCGGTCGGCGCGGCAGGCGCGCCGATCAACCTCGTCGCAGGCCCGGAAGCCGAGATCGCGTGTCAGGCAGATGCGCACCTCGCGCAGGCGCCGCCCGTCGCAGGTGACGGCGACGCCCTCCGGCTTCAGCCCCGGATTGGCGGCGACAAAGGCAGCCTCCACCTCGGCGGGCGAAACCGTCTTGTAGCTGTCGATGCGTTGGAAAGCGGCGGGGATGCGCACCGTCTCGCGCGCCGCCCGGATCGTCTTGAGATAATCGGCGGGCGCCAGACCGGCGCAGGCGCCATGCTTGCGCCACTCGTGGCGAACGAGGCCATCGGCCGGCATCAGGTCGGAAAGGCCGCGGATATCGGCCTCGGCGGGCGAAACGCGCGTCGGGCAGTCCTCGGGATAGCCGCGGTCATATTGCGGCCAGAGGCCATGCACCAGAAAGCCGTAACGGCGGCCGCTCTGGCATTGCGCGTCGTCCCGCACCCCGCCTTCCGCCGCGCAATAGCTCGGCGACCAGGTGAGCGACAGCAGATAGAAATCGAAGCGTCCCGGCACGTCGCCCGCCAGCGCGGCGACGGGCCAGACGGCCAACAGGATCAGCAGCCGAACGAGGCGGACGATCACTTCAGGACCTGACAGTCGGCGCCGTAGACGTAGTAGGGATCACGGCCCGACAGGCAGAACTCGACGTTCCAGCCATAGCCGGCGAAGCCCTCGTTTGCCGAGACCACGTAGTAGAGCGCCGTCGGGCGGGCGGCGGTGAGTTCGGCGCGGGCGGCGCAGTAGCGCCGGTCGATAGCGCTGAAGCCCTCGGTCACCAGCCGCCGCTCGCCCACCCGGTCCACAGCGGCGATGGTGACGCCGTCCTTCCAGGTATGCGCCTCGGCCCAGGCCTGCCGGCCCGACAGGGTTGAGAGCACCGCGGCATTGTCGCAGGCGGGAAGGTCCCCGGCGGCGGCCATCACCGTCGAACAGCAGAGCGCAAGCAAGGCGGCAGCGGCAAGACGCATGATCGGTCCCCAGTGTGTCCGGTGGCAGCGGTAGGCAGGATAAACGGACCTGCCCGCTTGTCGATCTGATTTTTCGGCGAATACGGCCGGCGCCGCTATGGCATGGGCGTCCGGGACGCCTCAGCTCCCAGCAGAACGCGCCCGTCCCATGCGGCGCTCGTGTCCGTGTCGGCCCTCGGCTTGAGGCTCGCACTGCCCAAAGACTGGGCCAGCGCCTGTCGCGGCGCGTTGAAATCCGGTTGGGTCGAAACCACGGTGATGAGGGACAGCGGGTGGCGGATGCGCTCCTCAACAACCGAACCGGTCCAAAGCGGCGTTCCGTCCGCCAACTGCGTATCCGTTGCCCAAAGACGCAGAACAAGCCGGGAAGCGGAGGAAACGGCAAGCGGCCTGACGAGAGTGAGTTCGGGAAGGCGCCCACTGGCAAAGCTGGGAAGCACGGGGATGGCGGCGTCACCGGACGCGGTCAGCCACGCCGTCGCGGTCGCGGTGGACCAGCCCACCGGAGGCGTCCATCCGTCCTTCCCAAGGCTGTCCTGCAGGGCTTGTGGGCTGCCAGCCCACTGGAACGTCAGCGGCTCCTCCGCTTCGCCGGTCAGATCAACCCGCCATGCCGAAAGCCTCTGCCAGCCTGTCGTCTGCCAGTCGGCGACCACGGTTTCGGCCCGCTGCTGGACGGCGTAGCGCTGGACGTCGATCGTGTGGTTCTGGAAGATGTTGGCGCTCCCCGCCAGCAGCAGCGCCGCGCACGCGGCAGCCAGCAGGGAGGGTGAGCTGATGAGTTCAGCCGGCCGGCGCAGATAGAAGAGGCCGAGCAGCGTCAGCCACGTCGAACCGAACGCCGCCCCACCGACCACATCGGAAAACCAATGGGCGCCGAGGTAGAGGCGCGAGACCGCGATCAGGAAGATCAGCGTCAGGGCCGCAAGCGCAACCGGTACCCGCAGGGATGGACGAAGGCCCCGCGCGACGAGAACCGCGAGGAAGCCGTAGAGCACCATGTTGGTCGTGCTGTGGCCGCTCGGGAAGGAAAAGGCGCTCCAGCCGGAATAGAGCAGTTCGTCGGGCCGCACCCTGTGCAGGGTCACCTTGATCACCGTGTTGAGCGCCGACGCTCCGGCCACGGCGACCAGCCAGAAGGCGGCCGTGTGCCACGCGCGTTCCCAGGCGAGCCACACAAAGACGACGGCGGTCACCGCCACCACGACCCGGGCGTCGCCAAGCTCGGTGATGCCGATCATCACCGCATCGGCGGCCGGCGTGCGAATGTCCTGCAGCGCCCGGTAGATGGCGTGATCGGCGAGCACCAGCGGATCGCCGTTGACGACGTCTTCGAGGATGCCGAGGAACACCCAGGCCGCGCCGGCGAGAAACGCCAGCATCAAGGCCAGGACGCGCGCTTCGGAGCCTGCGGGATCGAGCAGCCGGCCGATGCCGCGGCTGAGCCTGCTGTCGCGTCCTTCGGCCCAACCGCGCAAACGGGTGAAGCCGGCATCTGCCAGCGGAACGACGCGCCGTAACGCCCAGCGCACCAGACTCCAGAGAACCCAGCCCGCGGCAACCAGCACCACCACAAGGATCGCCGCCGGCTTTGCCGCTGCCCCGAGGGCGCGAAACGTCGCCCCGAACAAGACGCCCGACAAGATATGCGACGGCGCCCAGACCAGGGCCGACGCGATGTTGACGGCATAGAACCGCCTCGCCGACATGCCGAACATGCCGGCGAGAAGCGGAACGAAGGCGCGAACGCCCGGTGCGAACCGGGCGATGAAGACGCTCTTGTCGCCATGCCGCCCGAAGAAGGCCTCGCTCCGCTCGATCAGCTCCGGATACCGGTTGAGCGGCCAGCGCCCGAGGATCGCGCGATGATATCGGTGGCCGAGCCAGAACGAGACGCCATCGCCGACGATCGAGCCAGTCGTCGCTGCCATCAGCAACGGCCATAGTTTCACGACGCCGCTCGGAACGAGCGCGCTCAATGCCAGAATCACCGCCGTGCCCGGCACGACGACACCAACGATCGGGATCGACTCGGAGAAGGCCAGCAGGAACACCGCGAAATAGGCGATGTGAGAATGCGCGCTGAGCCAGTCGGTTGCCACTGCGATCAAGGATGCCAACACCGTCGATGTCCTAGAAAAGGCGGGTGATCAGCCGGTCGGCCCGTGTGTCGAACCGATACGCCGCGCGCACGACGAACGCCGCGACAACGCCTGTCAGCGCACCGCCGAGAACGTCGCTGGCATAATGAGTCCCAATATAGACGCGCGAGAAGGTGATGAGGCAGGCAGCGGCGAGGAAGACCAGTCCCACTCGTCGTGAGCCATGGCAGAGAAAGGCCGTCGCGATCGCGAAGGTCGCCGTCGCGTGATCCGAAGGAAACGAGAAGTCGGCGCTTCGCTCGATCAGCAACCTGGTGATCCCGCCGTCATAGGGGCGAGCTCGGTGAATCCCGAGGAGAATGATCTGGTTGAGGCCCAGCCCCAGCAGGAACGAAAATCCGGCAGCGACAAGCGTATGGCGCGTGCGCGGCCTGTCGGACTTTCGCCACCATTGAACGGCGACCGCCAGAACCATCAGCGGTACGCCAAAGCTGGAGACCCAGATCATCAGGAAGTCCAGGGCGGCGCTATGTCCCGCCAGCGCATTGACCGCATGCGTCATGGTGGCGTCGAGTTCATACATCGGCAATCTCCGCTTCTCGCCCAAGCGTTTCCAGACATCGCGCTCAAGCGGCGACCCGAACGCCCAGCCTGGTGCGCCAGATGAACAGGCCGGCGAGGGTCAACAGGGTGAAGGCCGCTCCCGCCAGAAATGTGGCCTGCGGCCCCGTCCCGTCCCAAAGCGCGCCGGCGACGATGCTGGCAACCAGCAGTGCGATGCCGGTGATCAGGTTGAACATGCCGAAGGCGGTCCCCCTGAGTTCGGCGGGTGTACATTCGGCAATCAGGGTTGCCAGCAGTCCCTGGGTGAAGCCCATGTGCAGCCCCCAGAGCACCACCCCCACGGCGACCCAGACGATGCCGCCGGCGAAAGCCAGCGCCAGATCGGCTCCGAACAGCAGCGCCAGCCCGATGGCGAGAAGCGTGATCCGGTTGACGCGATCCGACAGCACCCCGACCGGGTATGCCGAAAGGGAGTAGGCAAGGCTCATGACGACCAGAACGATCGGAATCACCGTGACCGAAAGACCGATCGACTGGGCTCGCAAGATCAGAAAGGCCTCGCTGAAGCGGGCGAGCGTGAAGACCGCCGCCACCGCCACCACCCGCCAGTAGGTCGCTCCCAGTCGGCCGAGTTCCTCGCGACGCAGCGGCATCCGGACGCGTCGCAGCTCCTTCGGCCGCTCCGGCTCCCGTACCGCGACGACGATCAGGCCGACGGACAGGAAAGCCGGCAGCACGGCGAACCAGAACACCGCCTGGAAATGCCCCGCTGTCAGCCACATCAGGCCGATGGCCATCATCGGTCCCAGAAAGGCGCCGACCGTATCCAGCGATTGCCTGAGACCGAAGCTCGCGCCGCGCAGATGCGGCGGGGCGAGATCGGCAACGAGGGCATCGCGCGGCGCCCCGCGAATGCCTTTGCCGATCCGGTCGACGAACCGCGCCGCGACCAGCCATTCCACCGACGTCGCCAGCGGAAAGACCGGCTTGGTGAGCGCGGCGAGCCCGTAGCCGAGCGCCGCCAGAAGTTTGCGCTTGCCGAGCCAGTCGCTGAGCGCGCCGGAAAAGACTTTAGTGATCGCCGCGGTCGCCTCGGCGATCCCCTCGATGACGCCCACGGTCAGCGCCGACGTTCCAAGCACGGTGACCATGTAGATCGGCAGCAGGGCATGGATCATCTCCGAAGAGATATCCATCAGCATGGAGACGAAGCCGAGCACCCAGATGGCCGCTGGAATGCCGGCAAGGCGATCAGGTCTGGCCTCGCCCATCGGCGGGTCGGCGGCGTCCGGCTTCATGTCAACGATTCTCGTCATGGGCATCGAAGACCCGTTGCGCATAACTGTCGAGCAAGGCTTCGCAATCGCGCAATCGGCTGGTTGCCTCCTGCGCCAGCGTGCCGCCGTAAAAGTCGAGCCTCCTGATTTTCTCCAGCCAGCGCTGAAGCTTCTTCAGGTCGGTGTCTTCCTCTTCGAGCTCGGCATAGGTGAACTTCTCGATCGCGATCTCCTTGGCGACCTCCGCCTCGAAATCGGCGCAGCGGCCGAGGAACTCGCGATACTGGTCATCGCGATCGGCCTTGAAGCGGGAGACGACCTTGTCTTCCTGCAGCCGATCGAGCGCCACCGTCTCCAGGATGACGGATTCGCCCTTCATCTTGGAAATATCGTTCTCGACCATTTTCAGGCGACGGACGTGATCGTCGGTCTTCGGCAGCACGCAGACCCCGTTCTGCAGGTAGACCGCGCCCATTCCCTTCAGCCGCCGCCACAGCGCGATGCGCTTGGTGGCGGGATCGGGGGGCACCTTGTAGGTCAGAAGAAGCCAGGCCAGGTTCGTCATGTAACGAAACTAATGCAACGATCGTTACAAATCAACACCGCCGATACGTGCGCCAAGCACTGGTCCGTCACACCATTACCGCCGCGACCGGCCGACGCGGTGACCACGGCATTTGCGGCCCGTGGCCGAAGCGCATCACGATGTCGGGGCGCAGACCGGGCTCGCCGACCAGAGACGCGAGTTCAGGGCGCAGGCTCGCCACCTCGACGGGTTGGTTGATAAACGCGTGCTTGAGCCCGAGCATCGTCGCCGTGAGGGCAAAGCGCTGGCAGGCGCGGCCAACCCTGATCCAATTCTGGATGTCCGAGCGCTCGCCGAGAAAGATCGCGATGCCGGCGGAGGAATCGATCTGCTTGGCATATTTGTCGCCTTCGGCGGCAGCCGTGAAAAACAGATCGAAGGCAAGTCGGCCAACGAAATCCGGCAAGGCCGGATTGCCGCTCGCCGGCGCATAGAGCCCGTCTCCTGTCGCCATGGCGCTGCGCGGGCTGAAACGCAGCCATTGCTTGAGTTCGGCGCGGAAAGCCGGATCTCGCATCTGCGCATCGTTGCCGGCGACCACCAGATCGCGGACCTGATTGATCCGCGCCCGTTCGTCGATGAGGACGAGACGCACGCCATCGGTTTCGGCAGCGCGACGCAGGGTCTCGATGTCAGCGGCCGCGACCGCCTGTCCGTCATAGACGGTGCGGCTGGACTGGCGCTCGGCAATCGCCGCCAGCAGCGGATCGGGTTGCGGCGTGCCGAGCCCGTAACTGTAGCGCAGGCTGCCGTCCGGGTTGCTTTCCATCACGCCATGTACGCCGGTTGCCGCCCCGGCAATGACCAGATTT
>JAGSYV010000012.1 GCA_018262505.1 Pseudomonadota bacterium | reverse complement strand
AATGTCCGGGGCTGGATATGAACTTCCAACGGCCTGACGACGCTATCGAGTTACAAGGAGTATGGAAATGAAGACCTTCGCTCTTGCCGTCGTTGCTGTTACCGCCATCGCCCTCCCGAGTCTGGCTTCCGCTGCCGAGCAGACCTATTGGGATCCGGCCGACAGCACCTTTGCCGTCGGCTCGATGAAGGCCCCGGCGACCGCCAACAACGACACCGCGCGCTACACCGAGACCGTCACCATTTGGGATCCCGCCGACAGCACCTTCGTGACGACCAAGGTTGGCGCCACGCCGGCTATCGCCACGCATGACGCGGTGAAGACCAACCGCACCATCGTTCGCATGTGGGACCCGGCCGACAGCACCTTCGTGGAAGTCCCCGTCGGCAAATGATATCGTCAGCAAAAGGCTGAGCTAAAAGGCGGCGCTGGTTCTTCCGGCGCCGCTTTTGCATCGGTGCCCCACTTGCCGCCTGTCGACGCTTCAAACCTGAGGGGAACGATGTTCGCTGGAAAGGCGGTGATGCGACGGCGAGAACTTCGCCCTCCTCACGGTCGCATTCGCCTTCGTTTTCACACCCTCGTTCCGTTGCGCGAAAGACACCGCTTTTTGCTTTGCCTTGTCGGCGAAGTCGGTTATACGAACCGTGTTTCGCGTGTCCGCGATGCACCCGTAGCTCAGCTGGATAGAGTGCTGCCCTCCGAAGGCAGAGGTCACAGGTTCGAATCCTGTCGGGTGCGCCAATTCCTTGAAAATTGCGAACACGGCCCGCCGATGATTTGCGGCGCCAACACGCTTGACCGCCGGTGCGGACCTGAAGGGTTCAATTGCTCAAAGCGCGCCTCCAGGTCGTCGTGCTTCCTGACGGACGCAAAATGGCGATCTGGCTCTTTGTCGTGGCAGCGGATTTTCCGAAGACCGGACTCCAGCTCTCGGTCCGATGCCTTGAACATATGAAGGCGTCCGCGAAAGATTTCGCAGTCTTCCGCGAACCCTTCGAACCTTGAACTTTAGGCGTCCGACTTCAATTTGCCGGCTTTCGCCCACGATTCCTTTGCTATCTCGGCGATGATGATTTCGACCGATTCCGGCGGGCAGGCCAGCGTTTCGACCGCGGCCTTGGTGGCCTCACGGACGAATGCACGCTTTTGTTCTTGCGTGCGCCCAGGATGCATTTCCACGTGGATAATAGGCATTGCGGTCCCTCTTGAGAAAGCCGCCCGGAAGCGGGCGGGATGGACTATCTCAGGGAACGGCTGGGTGATAAATACGCCGCCACTATCTTCATTCAAAACCAGAAGGTATGGAATGGCGGATAAATTGGCTGGCATGGCCATGTTTGTCAGGGTCGTCGAGTTGGGTAGTTTCGCCGCAGCCGCGGAGGCCAGCGGCGTGTCGCCAGCCATGGCTGCCAAGCATGTTCGGACGATCGAACAGCGCCTTGGCGCTCGATTGTTGCATCGCACGACGCGGCGCCAGCAGTTGACCGAAGTCGGACGACTCTACTACGAGCGAAGCAAGGCCGCCCTGGCCGAAGTAGAGCTTGCCGAAGCATCCGCCTCGGAACTGCAGTCGACCCCACACGGGCGTTTGCGATTGGTGGCTCCCGTCAGCTTCGGAACGCAAAACCTGGTTCCTGCGCTTGTCGAATACATGCGCCTAAATCCTCGGGTCAGCATCGATCTCGCCCTCGACAACAATCCGCACGATATGATTGGCGAGGGCTACGAACTCGGCATTCACATCGGCGAACTGAAAGACACCAACCTTGTCGCGCGGCCACTGCGGCCCTATCGGCGCGTTCTCGCGACATCGCCGGATTATCTTGCGCGTTTTGGCGCGCCACGAACCCCGGAAGATTTGGCGGAACACGAGTGCCTCGGCCACACCTACTGGCGAACGCAAGGCCGCTGGCATCTCGTAGGGCCGGAAAACCAAACACGCGAGATCGTCACCAAGGGCAGCTTCACCGCAAATCAGGGGCAAGCTTTGCGCGTGGCGGCACTCCACGGTGCCGGCATCATACTTCAGCCGGAGCTGCTACTGGCGGCAGATCTCGCCTCCGGCGCGCTGGTGCCCGTGCTGCCCCAGTGGTCTTACCGACCGACGCCGATGTCTCTCGTTTATGCGCCGGATCGCCGCCCCACTGCGATGTTGAGAAGCGTGATCGACTTTCTTGTCGCGCGCTTCGGATGAGGGGCGCCGTGCGCTGATGGCAGCGGGCCGGCTAAAGCATCGGACCGAAAAGTGGAGTCCGGTTTTCGGAAAATACGATGCAACAACAAAAAGCTAGATCGTCATCTTGCGTCCGTCAGGACGCACGGCGATCTAGGCCTGTTGAGGCGACGGCTCGTCAGTCGGCGAGCACCATGGCGGCGGTATTGGACTTCTGCAGCATGTCGGCCAGCGTGGTACGGTCGAGCACTTCGGCCATGGCGTCCCTCACCTCGGTCATCACGATGCGCACCGAACAGGTTGAGAGGTCGCCGCAGTCGTCGCAGGGCTGAAAGGCGGTGCGGCTGGCACAGGCAATTGGCGCCAGCGGCCCGTCGAGCGCCCGCACCACCGGCCCGACATGGATCTCGGTAGCGGGGCGGCTCAGCGCGAAGCCACCACCAGGCCCTTTCCATGAGCGGACGAAGCCGGCGTTCTTGAGATCGCGCATGATCGCGTCGAGAAATTTCTTGGAAATATTCTCTCGCGCAGCGATTTCCGCCACCTGGATCGCCTTGCCCGGTTCCGATCGGGCGAGATGGACCAGCGCCTTGAGCCCGTATTTGCCCTTCTTGGTCAGCATCGATCGTCTCCGGACGCGTTAAGGCCGAGATAGCGGCGCCAGCGATTGACGTCAATCGACCGAATGTCCGACGGCAAGCTTTCGCCGTGACATGGCCACCTCATCCACCTCGTCTTCCGCCTCGTTGCCACGCGCGACAGCCTCTGGCTGGAGCCGCATCTCGGGACATCTTGAGATGTCATGGCAATAGCTTGCGGCAAAACAGCCTTGTCGCGGCATATCGTTCCCGCATCCGCCGGTAAAAGGAAAACGAAAGCCTGATGGTCCACCGGAATATTGACTAGCCTTTTCAGGAATTCCGGCGAAGACCGGCGAGCAACCATCCGGAGCGAGGAAAATGCATGAAGGCCGAATGCCGAGTTCCCTCACCACTGCCAGCGGTTCGCCGCTTTCACGCGTGGGACTCGGTACGGCGACCTTTGGCACAGGCATCAGCGACGATATCGCTGATGCCACACTCCGGTGCGCCATCGACCTCGGTCTCAACTGGATCGACACCGACGCCGTGTTCGGATTCGGCGGCGCCGAGCGGCTCGTCGGCCGCACCCTCGCCGCGCTACCGGCCGCGGATCGTCCGTTCGTCGCAACGGCGGTGGGCTTTGACTGGGACGGGCGCTCTCGCCGGGCAACACCGCAGCCGATGACCGAACCACGCCGCCTCCGCCAGCAGCTCGAACGGTCGCTCGCCCGTCTCGGCGTCGAGACGGTCGATCTCGTCAAACTCAATCTCGCGACCGGTTCCGACGCTCTGTTCGAAGACGCCTGGTCGGCGTTGCTCGACCTCAAGCAGAGCGGCCTGGTGCGCACGGTCGGTCTGGTCGCCCCCGACAGCGCCCGTCTCGAACGTGCCGAGCGGATCGGAACCTGCGACGCCGTCTACGTCGAACTGTCGCTACTCGATCGCCGGATTGGCGACAGCGAACTCCTGTGGCGACGAACGCCGCCGACCGTTATCGCCTACCGCGCGCTCGGTGGCGGCGAACTCCTGTCTGAGGACCGGCCGGCCAACGCGTCCAACGAGCTCGGGCCACTCAGACAACTCCTGCGCGTGATCGCCGCCCGCCGGCACGCGGCGCCATCCGCCATCGCCACCGCTTGGAGCCTGACCTGGCCGGGGGTGGCCGGCGTCGCCGTAGGCGCTCGATGCCCCGAGCATGTCACCGCCATCGCCCGCGCGTCGGAGATCGACCTCTCGGTACGCGACCTCTCTGATATCGCCAACCTCTTGCCGGCGCTCGGCGACGGGCGCGGTCCCCTTCACCCACGCCGGTTCGCCAAGGTGGCGTGAACGGCCCCTGCCATCTGTTCGTCAAGCTCCAAAGCGCCAACCCCGAAGGCTCGATCAAGGATCGCGTCGCCCTGTCGATGATTTCGGCCGCCAAAGCCGAGGCGACCGCCGGCAATACCGGCTTTGGCCTCGCTCAAATCGCCGTCGGCCGGTATCGAGGACGGCAATGATCAGGGGACCGGCTCGACACGTGAAAGCCAAACGCGAAACCGGAAGCGGGCGGAGGCCAGAGACCTGCCAGTTCGCCCTCTTGCATCACGAAATCATGGGAAAAGTGCGCTCAGGCCTCGACCGAGTAGGTACGCACGAACAGTCTTTCACGGCTTCCCCCCAAATGTTGGAACCTTTTCTCCTCCAGGAAGGCTTC
Organism: Pseudomonadota bacterium; assembly: GCA_018262505.1. GTDB lineage: Bacteria > Pseudomonadota > Alphaproteobacteria > Rhizobiales > Pleomorphomonadaceae > Pleomorphomonas. Next base: position 30,168 of record JAGSYV010000012.1, on the reverse strand, counting down.
CAGACCCTCCCGCGTCTTTGCTTCACTCTTGACGAGAATGTACTTCGGGGCTCGCCGCCAATCCATTTCCGCGAGAACCGCACACGCATCTCCTGGTGCATCGACGCAGAGGAGCGCGTTTCTCATGTCGCAATCAAAAGCGGCGGACTTCAAGGTTTCGACGCGCATCCATGTGGTGTTCTCATCGGAGAACGGATCGGTCTTGCTTAGAAGAACGTTTTGCGTGCCTTCATCCGCGCCTATGTGAATTATCGTCTTGTGGAATTTTTCGGTGAAATAAAGCCCGATAAACTTGTCGATGTCGTTTCGTAGGTTGGGCTTCTCTTTCTTCGAGAAAGCCCGCGAGGCCAAATCAGCTATCCTCGTCCGGATCGGCCGCTGCGTCCTTCTGCGGCGCTGGCGGTCCTGCTTGTTTTTCAAATCCCATTTCTCGAAGGCTACGAAATCAGCATTACGCAGCAGAAACCGGGAATGGGGGCCTTCCAACTTGAGGGGCGATCCAAGCAGAGAATAACCATTTCGCTCCCATTTCCGTCCCGAAGGAGCAAACAGATCTTTGTATTTACTGAAAAAGAACGTCCCAAGCGTCTCATACTCACTGAATCCCGATTTTTCCGAGAGGTCCGTTGCGTCGATAATGGCCTGGAAGGGATCTTTTCCGGAGCGCTCCTGAACCAGGTCGAGGAACTCTGCGGTCCAGCCAGCCTTTCCCAACAGGCATTGAGCAATGAAAGACTGAGGTATAGCCTTCGACAGGCCGGTCAGCCGCTCAATAGACTCGAAGTAAGGCTTGTGGTGCTCGGACCCGGTATAAAATAATATCTTTCCATCCTGGGAAAAGAATGAGATTTTTCGAACAGGAATGGTATCGGCATCCCAGATCAGGACGTAGTCATCGGGATTCCCCGACGCCATCGCAGCGATCTTTATGAATTGCTGGATATACCAGCCAAACCTGGCTGACCCGTGCTTTTCTATTGCCGACGCGAGCGCCGCTTCAAAACGGCCCGTGTATTCCGATTCAGGGATCACTGAAAAACGAGAGTCCGTGACCCAACGGAACGCCGGTGCATCACTGTCAGGGACAATGACGCAATAGGAATCCGCTTCGATATATTTCGGTATGAATTTGGAGGCGACAGCCCATACTTCGATGTCTCTTATGGCGCAACAGCAGTAAACTCGCGATATTTTCATCATTCGCTCTTCGGAAGTACAGGTAAGCGTCTTTGCACGCCTGAATAGCGCAGTCGCGGAAGCGGGCCAAAGGAAACAATGGGCCGGTTGACGCGACGGGTGATTTCATATCCGGCCCCACCCATTGCGTGGTGATCGAGCGCCACATCGGTCATGACGACAATAAGGGCTCTGTCTTGAGGTTTCCAGCCGCGGCATCCGCCCATACGGAACACATCGTATTCCGTTGCGCCGGCCATGGTTCCATCCTATTCCCGTGCCGGTGTCGGGCCATTCAGCGTGATGAGCGCTTGCGGCATATCAAGTCGCCGCTCGCAAAACTGGGTCATCTTCGGCCCTGGCAGGAACGACCTGCCTGAATAGGTCGTCTGCTCGCAGTGGCACTGGCGCCATCAACGGCGGACAAAGAACGCAGCGCCGGTGATCCTTCGGTCACCGCGCAATCGGAACGAGCGGTCGTGCTCCAGCGGGAACGCATGGGCGGCACCGCGAATGGACAAAGGGATACCCGATATGGCGCGGCTAGGTTTGGAGCGTAACGTCGTCGACACGCAGGTTCTCGACCGGACCATCGCGCGCCTCGGACAAGAAGGCGTGCTACTGCCCACGCTTGGTCAGCTCGCCAATCCGACGACCATCCCCGACGGCGTGCGTCGGCGCCTCGCCGAGGTCGATCCCGACGTCGCCAACCCGCTCAACCTGTTTCGCGTGCACTGGTTCAACGACGCGGCCCGCAGCGGATTGACCGATACGCCAGTCTATGTCGAGGTTCCCAGCGAACTCACCGGCGTCAAGGCGCGCATCGTTCTCGCGCTCGGCAACCGTTTCCCGATGATCCGCGCCCACAAGGTTCTGGCGGCCTATGGCTGCCTGGTGCCGCGCCTCGTCACCGGTCAGTTCGATCCCAGCCATCACAAGGCCATTTGGCCATCCACCGGCAACTACTGTCGCGGCGGCGTTGCCATCTCGCGCATTCTCGGCTGCCATGGCGTCGCCGTGCTGCCGGAGAACATGAGCCGCGAGCGCTTCGACTGGCTCGACAAATGGGTGGTCGACAGCTCCGACGTCATCAAGACGCCCGGTTCGGAGAGCAACGTCAAGGAAATCTACGACGAATGCGCCCGGCTCGACAGCGATGCCGACAACATCATATTCAACCAGTTCTGCGAGTTCGGAAACTATCTCGTCCACCGCACCTGCACCGGCGCGGCGCTGGAGACGCTGTTCAAGGCGATCACCAGAGATCGTCCCGGCTCGAAGCTCGCCGCTTTCGTCTCGGCCTCCGGGTCGAGCGGCACGTTGGCGGCCGGCGACCACCTCAAGGAACGCCATGGCACCAAGATCGTCGTCGTCGAGGCGACCGAGTGCCCGACGCTTCTGGAGAATGGCTTCGGCGAGCACAACATCCAGGGCATCGGCGACAAACACGTGCCCTACATTCACAACGTCATGAACACCGACATGGTGGCCGGCGTCAGCGATAGCGACACTGATCGTCTGATCGTTCTGTTCAACACCGAGGTCGGCCGCAACTATCTCATCGAGCGGCGCGGCATCGACCCGAAGCTGGTGGCGGAACTCGGCAACCTCGGGCTATCGTCGATCTGCAATATGCTGGCGGCGATCAAGACGGCCAAGTATTACGACATGGGGCCGGACGACGTCATCGTCACGCTGGCGACCGACGGCGCCGCCATGTACGGCAGCGAGGTCGACAAGGTGATCAAGCGCGATTTCGGCAACCGCTTCGATGCCGTGGCGGCCGGCGAGACCTGGGGCCGTTCGCTGGCGGCGGCGTCGACCAGCGACCTCCTCGAAATGACCCACGTCGATCGCAAGCGGGTGTTCAACCTCGGCTATTTCACCTGGGTGGAGCAGCAGGGCGTCGACATCGAGGACTTCAAGGCCCGCGCCAAGCAGTCCTACTGGGATGGTCTGCTCGATCTCGTGCCTGCCTGGGACGAGATGATCGCCGACGTCAACGCCAAGAGCGGCGTTGCCAAGAAGCTGGGCCTCTGAGGCCATGGCCATCAGGTTTCGTTGCCACGGCTGTGGCGCTGAGATCGACGCCGGCGTTCGGTTGGCCTTTGCCTGCCCGAATGCCGGCTTGGGCGACGATATCGACCACGTTCTCGTCGCCGAGAACGAGGTCTCGTCGTTTTCGGTTGGCAATGAAACCGATCCCTTCCTGCGCTATCGGGCCTGGCTTTCCCCCTATCGGCTGGCACGGTCGTCGGGGCTTCCCGATACGGCCTGGTTTGATCTCGTTGGCAGGCTCGACCAAGCCCTGACGGCCGTTGACGGGCACGGCTTCCGTGTCACGCCAATGGCTGAACAGCGGGACCTCGCGGGGGCGATCGGCCTCTCTGGCTCACTTTGGGTAAAGGACGAGACCCACAACGTCTCGGGATCCCACAAGGCGCGCCACCTGATGGGGGTGATGCTCTATCTGCGCGTCCTGGAGGCAACCGGGTTGCCAGCCGGCGAGAACCTCAAGGCACGCCGGCTGGCAATCGCCTCCTGCGGCAACGCGGCCCTCGCCGCCGCCGTGATCGCGCGGGCCGCCGAATGGCCGCTCGATGTGTTCATTCCGCCCGACGCCGACGCGGTCGTGAAGACGCGACTAAAGGAACTCGGTGCTCAGATCACCATCTGCGACAGGCGCCCAGGAGAGGCCGGCGATCCCTGCTACCTGCGCTTCCGCGAGGCGGTTGCCGCTGGCGCCATTCCCTTCGGCGTACAAGGCACAGACAACGGACTGGCCATCGAAGGCGGCCGCACGCTGGCCTTCGAGATGGCGGAAGAGTTCGGCCGGATCGGGACGGTTCCGGATGCGCTGTTCGTGCAAGTTGGCGGCGGAGCATTGGCGAGCGCCCTGGCGCAGGGATTGGCGCTGGCGCGCGCCAACGGCCTGCTGTCTTCCCTTCCCAAGCTGTTCGCCGTCCAGACGGCCGGCTGCGCGCCATTGGCACGTGCCTGGGAACGCCTCGACGGGGTCGACCTCCCAACAGCGGCGAGGCAGCGGTCGCAGTTCATGTGGCCATGGGAAACAACGCCGATCAGCCTCGCGCACGGCATTCTCGACGACGAAACCTATGACTGGTGGGCAACTGCCGAAGGCATGCGCGCCAGCGGCGGTTCAACCGTCGTCGTCGACGAGACCCAGATTGCGGCGGCTCACAAGGCCGGACGCCTGCACACCGATATCGTCGCGTCGGCCACAGGAACCGCCGGCCTCGCCGGCGTGATCGCCAAGCCCAAGGCCGGCAGGCAGATTGCCGTGATCTTTTCCGGCGTGGAACGATAGGTCTCGACGCTGGTTGAGCGAATGTGCCGCCGACCGCGCCGGAAGGGCTTGGGACCGTCGGCACCCGCTTTTGGGTCAACGATCGCCTCGATATCCGAGCCGGCCGGCGCGAAGCGCGAGATAACAGCATAACATCCAAATCGACCAATCTGTGTTTGTTTGATAAGTTATGTTGATATATTTGTGACTTTACGATAGAAACTGTCTCAAACAGGAGAGCTGTGATGTCATCCTTAGCCCAATGGATCAGGGAAGAGGTTACCAGTACCCCGACAGCCATTGGTTGCGGAGGGCTCTCTGATTGGGCGGGTGGCGCCTTTGGTCTCCAGGGCGACACCACGACGGAACCGTCTGCCTAAATCCCCCAGCGACGGATCCCTTGCCGTGCAAAATAACGATGATTTCCAGTCAGTGAGAGCGTCGGCCGGTCCGACTGGACGACGCAAAGCGTTGCTCGACTACCTGCTGCCGGCCGGTTCGGCGCAAGTCGAGGAACTTGCCGACCATTTCGGCGTCAGCCGGATGACTGTCCATCGCGATCTCAGGCTCTTGGAGGAGCAGGGAATTGTTCGCCGCGTCCACGGCGGCGTGACGGTCCGCTCGTCCAGCCTCGCCGACAGCACCATCCTCTACCGCGCCCGCCTTGCCGACGCCGAGAAGGATGCCCTCGCCCGCGCCGCCGCGGAACTCGTCGAGCCGGGCCAAGCCGTGATCCTCGACGATTCGACGACGGTCGGCCATCTCGCTGCGCACCTCGTCGATTGCAAGCCGCTGACGGTGATCACCAGCAGTCTGACGATCATCGACACGCTCAAGGATGCTCCGGGCATCGAGACCATCTGTCTCGGCGGACACTACAACGCGCGTTTCAACGCCTTCTTCGGCTATCTTTGCGAGCAAGCCGTCGGTTCCCTACGCGCCAATACCCTGTTCATGTCGACGTCGACCATCCTCGGTCTCATCGCTTTTCATCAGCAAGAGGAAGTGGTGAAGACAAAACGCGCGCTGATGGAGGCCGCCGATCGCAAGATCCTGCTGATCGACAGCTCCAAGTTCGGCAAGACGTCTTTGATCAAGCTCGCCATGCTGACTGAGTTCGACCAGGTGATTACCGATAGCGGCCTTTCTCAAGCAGACGCCGATGCTCTGCAGAAGGACGGTGTCAGGCTCACCATTGTCGAGACTTGAAGACGTTTGTGTGAGGGGAAGTGGCGGCCGAATGAAATACTCTAGCTTTTGTGTTTCATCACAATTTCGGCCGCAAACCGGTTCCCACTTTTGCTGAAATTGCTCCAAGCACAAGAACGACGTACGAGAAAGCTTTACCGAGAGCAAAGAGAGAGTTTCCGGTGAACTGGCTTTCACCGGAATTCTCTAGCCAATCGCGGACATAGCTTCTGCGGGCGTGGATCTGATATTTTTACGTGCCGCCATAACCTTTGAGATCAGCGAAGCAAACCCTTCCGCCGACCAGGCGGCACGACCGACGAACAGGCCATCGATGGCAGGCTCGCCAGCAAGGGCCATTGCATTGTCGAGATTGACGCTGCCGCCATAAAGCACCGGCACCGACGGAGCTCCGAGCTCTTTCAAGGCGACATGAATGGCGACATGAACGCACCGCGCCTCTTCTGGGCGTGCCGGCACACCGCCTTCTCCGATCGCCCATATCGGCTCATAGGCAACCAGACAGCGGTTGATTTCGCCTTTCGCCAAGCCGGCGAAAGCAAGTCTCACTTGGCGCACGACTGCCGCTGCCGATGCGCCCGCCGCCCGCTCCTCGGCGCTGTCGCCGACGCAGAGCAGCGGTCTGAAGCCGTGTCGCAAAGCGGCTTTCACCTTCAAATTGATCGTTGCGTCAGTCTCAGCGAAATACTCGCGGCGTTCAGAATGGCCGAGTTCGACCAGGTCGATGCCAAACTCCTCCAGCATTGGGGCCGATATCTCGCCGGTGTAGGCGCCTGCCTCGGCCCAATGCATGTTCTGCGCCCCAAGCAGGACCGGTGCCGCGCCGATTGCTTCGCGGGCGGCGGCCAGTGCCGTGAACGGCGGGATGATGAAGAGCGCATAATCAGCCGAGACTTCGCCAGGCAATCGCGCCCTCAGGTCAGCGACGTAGCGCCGCGTTTCGGCAACCGTCTTGTTCATCTTCCAGCCGGTGCCGATCCAGAATGTGCTCACCTCTGCCTCCACCCACGGAAGCGAAGGTCCTGAGGCCCTCGCCTATCCGTTCTCCGCCGATCAGCCATCATCGTGCTCGATCGTCACGCGGCAATATAGTCGCGCATTGCCTCAAGGATCAGCGACATCGAGACGGCGCCCGGATCCGGATGGCCGAGCGACCGTTCGCCAAGTGTCCTGGCCTTGCCGGTGGTGGCAATCATGCCTTTGGTCGCCTCGACACCAGCTTTGGCAGCGTCGGTGGCATTTCGCACAGCCACAACGAGACCGCTTGCAATGGCGGCCTCGGCTGCGACGGAGGCCGGCGCCAGAGCGTCGATCATCGTCTTTTGCCCAGGCTGGGCTCCGCCGCGCTTTTCCACGCCCTCAAGACCGAGCAAGAGGAAGCCTGCCAGACCCTCGGCATCCAGTGCGGGTCGGCCCTCGAGGGCGGCGCTGCCGGCGCGGAATAACGTACCGAAAACGGCGCCGGCAGCTCCTCCGGTCTTGGCCATGATCGTCGTGCCGGCCGCCTTGAATACCTTGGATACCGACTCTGGATCGATGGTCGCCATCGCTTCTTCAACGGCAGCGAAGCCACGGCGCATGCCGATGCCATGATCACCATCGCCAATCGCCTGATCTACCTCGGTGAGCATGTCTACATTGGCTACGAGATGCTGGGCGACGGCCGAGAGCATGTCGCGCGCCTGGGACGGAGTGAGTGTGTCGTACATGGTCAAGCCCTCGAGTAGGCAAAGGAACGAGCGGGCATGTCGAGATAATGCTTGAGTTCGGCATCAAGCTTCATCAGCGTGATCGACAGGCCCGCCATCTCCTGACAGGTCAGGAACGACCCGACGTCGGTCCGATGGATGACAATTCCCCGCTGTTGTAGAAGCTGGTGCACCTTGCGACTGACGATCAGCATTTCCATGCAAGTCGTCGCACCGAGGTTGTTGACCAAAAGAGCCACTTCGTCGCCGGCCGAAAACGGCAGGTCGGCAAGGATGAGGTTGGTCATCTCCTCGGCGATGGCATCGGCATCGGTTATCTTGCGGCGGGCAATGCCGGGCTCACCATGCGCGCCCATGCCGATTTCGATCTCGTCCTCGGGCAATTCGAAAGTGCGCTCACCCGTCTCGGGAATGGAGCCGGCGGCAAGAGCCACCCCCATCGAGCGTGTGTTGTCGCGCGCCTTGATAGCCACGCGATAGACCTCGTCGAGGTTGTCCAGCTCGGCGGCAGCTCCGCCGGCCACCTTGATGACGAAGAAATCGCCGGCAATACCGCGTCGGTCGGTCATGCGCTCGGGAGGCGCTGCGGCGACATCATCCCAGACCCGCACCGTGCGGGTGACAATTCCCGCCTCCTCGGCAAGTTCGGCGGCGATGTCGAAGTTCATGTTATCGCCGGCGTAATTGCCATAGACCATCAGCACGCCCCGACCGCGCTCGATGGCCGACAGCGTGTCGACAATCAGATCAGGGGTCGGCGCGGCGAATACCTCGCCGCAAGGGGCGCCGTCGGCGAGATTGGAACCGACGAAGCCTGGGAACATCGGTTCGTGACCGCTGCCGCCGCCGATCAACAACGCCACCTTGTCATTGGCGATGTGCGTCCGAACAACGGCGTTGCGTCCATCAAGACGGTAAAGATCGCCGCCACAGGCGGCGACCAGACCATCAATGAGCTCAGAGACGACCTCAACAGGATTGTTGAGCAGTTTCTTTGGCTTACCCACGCCAAATCCTCCCAATTTTTGCTTATGCGGCCAGGCAGCCCCGAGAGCTCTGATCCGATTAGGGACAATAGGGCCACCGGGCTGAGCACATGTCAATGACAATTTCATTGTTATGTTATTTTAATATCCAAAGATTGTTGTTTTTAGGTCGCAAAACGCGAGAGCCAACAGCTTCGTTCCGTGCTGCAGCACCCGCCGGTCGCTTTCAAGCCACCAAGATGGAGTCTCATCTAATTGATTTTAAGCGTCTTTCTATAAGCCTCTGTGCAATGTGGCGCAAACCCATATAAAACAGAAGGTAACCGTGGTCCGGAGCGACTGGCTTGCTTATAGCGCAGCCAAATGTTATCAAATGATCATATATCGTGACGCACGTAGCGAACCTGTCCGATGAACAGGACGAAGGCGACATCGCGAGACGCAGGAGCAAACCGCGCGGCACCAAGCCGTCGCGTAGAGGCGGAGGAGAGAATATGAAGGCGCTTGTTCTCGAGGAGATCGGCAAGATCCGTCTGCGGGACATCGATCTGCCGACCGTAGTCGGCCCGGACGACGTCAAGATTGCCATGAAGAACGTCGGCATCTGCGGCAGTGACGTCCACTTTTACGAATACGGCAATATCGGCCCGTTCGTCGTCAAGAAGCCGATGGTTCTCGGCCACGAAGGCGCCGGCGTCGTGATCGCGGTCGGCGCCAATGTCACCTCGTTCAAGGTTGGCGACAAGGTCTGCATGGAGCCGGGCATTCCCGACTGGACATCGCGCGCCGCGCGCATGGGCCTTTATAATCTCGATCCGGGCGTGCGTTTCTGGGCAACGCCGCCGGTGCACGGCTGCTTGGCGCCGGAAGTGGTGCATCCCGCCAACCTCACCTTCAAGCTGCCCGACAATGTCAGCCTTGCCGAGGGCGCGATGGTCGAGCCGCTGGCCGTCGGCATGCAGGCCGCCACCAAGGCCCGCATCCAGCCGGGCGCAACCGCCGTCGTGATCGGTTCGGGAACCATCGGTATCATGACGGCTCTGTCGGCAGTGGCCGCGGGCTGTTCAGACGTCTTCGTCATCGACCTTCAGCAGGAGAAGCTCGACGTCGCTGCCAAGTACCCTGCCTTGACGCCGATCAACCTTGCCAAGGAAGACGCTCTCGCTCGGGTTAAGGCCGCAACGGGCGGCTGGGGTGTTGACGCGGTCTTTGAAGCGAGCGGCAGCATGAAGGCCTACGACACGTTGTTCGACTATGCCTGCCCGGGCGGTTGCGCGGTGCTGGTCGGCATGCCGGCCAAGCCGGTCGCCTACGACGTGGTGGCCGGACAGGCCAAGGAGCTGCGCGTCGAGCACGTCTTCCGCTACGCCAACATCTACGATCGCGCCATCAACCTGCTGGCCTCCGGCAAGATCGACGTCAAGCCGTTGATTTCGAAGTATTACTCGTTCGACCAGGCGGTCGAGGCTTTCGAGTTCGCGGCCAAGGCGCCCGCCAACGTCATCAAGACGCAGATCGTCTTTGCTTGATCTCGATGCCGCCGGCCCCGAACGGAGCCGGCGGCACCTTTTCTCCTACGGCTGCCCCGTCGCCAAACGTTGCGCCCGTTGCCGCCTCTTGCTCGTGGCGTCATCGAGGGCCAGAACCGTGTGAGCGTTGGCCGAGCTGGTGGCCAATGTATTGACCACACCCGTCCTGAGCGCCCCCAGGATGCCCGCCGCCTTGGTGTTCTCGCTGGCGATGGCGATGACGTTGGGGATGCGTTCGAGTTCGCCGATGGTCAGCCCGATGATGCGCCCTTGCATCGGTGTCCGCGACTGATGGCCCTCGATATCGATGAAATCGTAGCCCATCATATCGCCAATGGTTCCCGATAGGCGTGCCTCGACGATCTCCTGCGGTGAGAACCAGCCCATGCGAACCATGTTGCTGTCTTCGCTGAGGTCGCCGACGCCGATCAGCGCCATATCGGCGCGACGGGCCCGGTCGAGCGTCTGCTTGATGGTATCGTTCTTCAGAAGGGCGGCGCGGATGTCCGGGTTGGCAACCAGCGCCGGCGCATAGAGCGTCTCGCTCTCGCCGCCGAAGCGGGAGGCAAGACGCCGGCAGATGTGGTCCGGGTTCATGAACTCGCCCGCCCTGAGCGAGCCGCCGATGGCCGATACGAAGGTAACCGCCTTCTGAGTGGGGGCAAAGATATTGTCGGCCACCGCGCCGACGTTGCGCCCCATGCCGACGGCCACAATCATGCCGTCGAGCAGCGTCTTGTCGAGATAGTTCGCCACCAAATTGGCGAGTGCGGATCGCTGGGCGTCAGGATCGCGGTTGTCGGCGGCGATCAATACTCGGTCGACTCCGAAACGCTTCACGAACTCCTGCTCGAGTCGAAGGCTGAGCGTTGGATGAGTCCGAACGGCAATCTCGACGATACCCTCGTCGCGCGCCTGGCGAAGCAACCTGCCGATCTTGGCGCGTGACATGTGATACTTGTGGGAGAGAGCTTCCTGCGTCTCCTGCTCGAGATAATAGGCGGCGGCGATCTCGGTCAGGATGGTCAGCTCTGGATCGGTCATGGTCTCTGGCTCGCCCCACCCTGGCACGCCGACGGCGCGGCGCCCGCCACCGCCGAGACGGCGGTTTCCAGACGATCGATCGATTGTTGGCTCGATCGGCTCGTCTGGCTAACGATTTAGCATACGGCTGGGGCGTGATCAGCCCCGTCGACCGGCTTAGGACGGGATCAAGCCGCCCGTATCTCTTCGACGAAGGTGCACACCTCCTCCCCGAGCTGAGCAGACTGTCGCTTCAGCTCTTCGGAAACCGTGAGCACATGTCGGGCGGCCGTGTCAGTCAGTTGCGAGGAAACGCCGACCTTGTCCAGGATCGCCGTCACCTCCGAGGCCGCCTCGGCGGCGCGTTGGGTATTGCGGGCAATTTCGGCGGTCGCCGAGCCCTGTTCTTCAACGGCGGAGGCAATGGACTGGGAGGAAAGTTCGATGGTGGACAGCGTTTGAACGATGCCATCCATCGCCCGCTCAGCAGCGTCGGTCGCCGCCTTGATCTCGCCGATCTTGCTGCCGATCTTCTCGGTCGCTCCCGTCGTCTGGTTCGCCAGTTCCTTGACTTCGGCGGCAACGATCGCAAAGCCTCGTCCGGCCTCCCCGGCCCTTGCCGCCTCGATAGCGGCGTTGAGCGCCAGAAGATTGGTCTGCGAGGCGATATCGCTGATCATGCTGACCACCTCGCCGATCTCATGCACGGCCGTCGACAGCACCCTGACGCTGGACACGCTGTCGCGAGCCTCTCCAGCTGCCTGGCTCGCCGTCACCGACGAGCGTTCGACCAGCGATGCAATCTCCTGGATGGAAGCGGTAAGCTCCTCCGCGCTGGCGGCGACCGCATGCACATTCTGCGAGGCATGATCGGCGGATGACGATCCCTCCTGCCCCTGCCGTGCCGTGTCGCTGGCCGTCTCGGTCAGATTGTTGGCGGAGTCGGCAAGCGCCATCGAAGACGCACCGAAGCCGGACACCATCTCTTGCGTCCGCTCGACAAAGCGTTCGGCAAGCCTGGCGCGTTCGGCGATCACCGCCTGATGGCGGGCATCGATTTCTTTCTGGGCAGCTCGCTCGGCAACGCCGGCGGACAGGGCGCAGCGCAAGCCCTCAAGACTCTCGGCGAGCGCTCCCACCTCGTCCCTGCGCCGATCGACGGGAATGGAAAGATCGTAGTTGCCACCTTCGATCTCGGCCATCAGACCGAGCAGTCGGCGCAGCGGCCGCGAAACCGTCCGGCTCATGAAGCCGATACCGACGGCCATCACGACGATGACGGCGAGCAAGGTACCGCCAGCGGCAAATCCGATCGATAGCCAGGAATAGGCGTTATTGGCCTTCGACTCGGCTCGCACATCCTTCAGCAGCAAATCGTTGAATCGAACGGCGGTCGCCTGGGTCTTTTCGATAACCGGCGTACAGGACTTCTGCATGTCACCGACTGCGGCGGCCATCTGCCCCCGATCGGAGGATGCCAATCTCTCCATGACGCTGCCGCAGGTCTCCAGGAAGAGCTTATCGAGGCTGGACCGGATCGCCTTCAGTTCCGTTTCCTTGGCCGGCAGGGCCTTGGCGGCCGCGTCGATGTATTTGTTGAAGTTCGAACGGCTGGTGGTTCGCAGCATCGCAGCCTCTTGAATCTGCTCTGGGCTGGAGGCCGCCGCATTCTGATACATCGATGTTACGATGTCGGAGATTGCCCGATTGGCCCTGCCGACGTAATCCGCCGCTGCCACCGAGCCGTTGAGCAGATCCGAGTAGCGCTGGTCGACCATCAGCATGTTGACCGACGAATAGCCGCTGCCCAGCAGCGCCATCACACCCAGCATGCCGACCAGCAAGTTGGTCTTGACCATCAGTGAAGCGTTGACGATTCGCATATTCTCTCCCTTCCAGGACTTGCGCTCCCTTGAGACAGCGCTCCAAAACGCCGCCCCACAGCAGGTCTCCTCCCAGAGACCCGCTCTTCTCTCACCGCCATGGACGCGACCGTCGATCGGTTCCGCGCCTCAGCGGATCACAGGAAGCGACAAGACCGAGCGGTCGGCTCTTCCCGCCTTTTGGCAGGAGGCGACCAAGGATTGTCACTTCATCGACGATAATATCACCATGATTGTTGATATTATTCTAACGCGACGGCGACATATGCGTCGGTCATGTTTGAGGGGCGTGAAATCTGTCGATCAGGCTAAATGGCCCGATCGGGCGGCGACGTTCAAGCAATCCAGGCTTATGCAAGCCAATTGGCGGTTGCTCAGGTAACGGCCGCCAGCAAAAAAGGCCCGCATCGCCATAGCGATGCGGGCAAGCGCCTTGCTTCCGGGTCTGTATTTCGCACTGCACACCTCAGCAGTGCGATCGGCGTCGGTTTAGCCGTCTCCGGCTCCGTCATTTTCCTTTCGGGGGGAACAAAGGGCGATAGAGCCGGTCGGCCCGAAAAGCACGGCTTCTGGTTCGGCAAGCTCTCCGGCCAAGCGCTGGCTGTCTGCTCGCGCTCGACCGGAGGTCACTCCTGTCGTTACTCGGAGAACACGAAGGGCGAGGTCATCTTGTCGACGTTGTCCTTGGTGATCAGGATGCAGTCGTAGAGCTGCTTTTCGGTGTCGGCGCCGGTCTTGCCGGTCTTGATGAACTTGTCCGCCTGCTCGACGGCCTTCTGCGAGAAGACGGCCACCGGCTGAAGGACGGTGTACTGCAGTTCACCAGCCTTGATGGCGGCGACAGCGTCGGGCGAACCGTCGAAACCGCCGACCTTCACCTTGTCGAGCTTGCCGGCTTCCTTGAGGGCCGCGACCGCGCCGAGCGCCATCTCGTCATTGCCGGAGATCACACCGATGATGTCGGGATGGGCCTGCAGCAGCGACTGCATCTTCTTGTAGCCCTGGGCGCGATCCCAGTTGGCCACTTCACGACCGGCCTTGACGAGGTCGGGGTACTGGGTCAGCACGGTCTCGTAACCGTTGGACCGGGTGGCGGCGTTATTGTCGGCCGGGTTGCCGAACAGCTCGACGTAATTCCCCTTCTCGCCAACCATCTGCACCCACTGCTGAGCGCCAATGGCCGCACCCTGGGCGTTGTTGGAAACCAACTGCGCCTTGGCAAGACCTTCCTGGTTGATCTCGGCGTTCACCAGGAACACCGGAATGTTGGCAGCGATTGCCTTCTTGACGGCGCCCACCGAACCGTCGGCGTTGGCCGGATCGAGAATGATCGCCACCGACTTGTTGGTGATGGCGGTGTCGATAAGCGTGCTTTCGGTGTTGGTGTCGCCCTTGTGGGCGGCGACATTGGCCGTATAGCCGAGCTTCTCGGCGGTCGCCTTGGCCACTTCTCCTTCAGTGAACCAGTAGGGGTTGGCCGGGTCGGTGACGATAACGGAGATGAGACCGTCGGCATAGGCGTAGCCGCCCATCATGGGGGCCATGGCAGCGGCGGCCAAAAGCACGCGGCGGAAGGTGTTAGGCATATTTCACTCCCTAGGTTGTTTTCGCGCCGGACAGGCAACGAAGCTTTCCGCCCAGGTTTTTCCTCCGACCTGGAGCAGAGAAGAGCGTAAAGAACAGTGGTCAGAGACGCTTTCCACCGTACTGAAGACTATTGAGCAACACGGCAAGCACGATGACCGCGCCGGTGAATACGGTCTGCCAATAGGCGGAGACGCCGATGATCACCAGTCCATCTGACAGGAAGCCGATGACGAAGGCCCCGAGCATGGTCCCTCTCACGTTGCCACGGCCACCGCTGAGCGACGCACCACCGATCACCACCGCGGCGATGGCGATCATCTCGTAGGTGAAGCCAGCGGTCGGGCCGGCCGAAGTCAGCTGCGAGGACAACACCAATCCGGCAATCGACGACAGCATTCCGGAGAGGGCATAGACACAGATGTGAACGAACGGCACCGGCACGCCCGACAGCTCGGCGGCGCGCTGGTTGCCACCGGTGGCGTAGATCCAGCGGCCGAAAGCGCTGCGTGCCAGGATGATGCCGAAGATGGCGGCCAGCAAAGCAAGGATGATCACGCTGACAGGGATGCCGAACAGCCGATTAAATCCCAGCCAATCGAAACCGGTGTTGCCGTAGGTCTCGTTGCCGCCGAGGTTGTTATAGGTAAGGCCGTTCGTAATGAGCAGCGCGATGCCGCGGGCAACATACAGAATGCCGAGCGTCGCGACGAAGGACGGAACCCGCAGATAGGCGACGAGAACACCGGTGATCGAGCCAAGGAAGGCGCCGAAAGCCAGCGTCATCACCGTCACCGCCCACACCGGCGGATAGAGGATGACACCAAACGCGTTGAAGGTGACGCCCTGCATCAGGAAGCCGGCGATGATGCCGGCCAATCCCAGCACCGAGCCAACCGACAGATCGATGCCGCCAGTCAGGATCACCAGGAGCATGCCGATTGCCAGGATGCCGTAGATCGCAACATGGGACGACATGATGAGAAGATTGCTGACCGTCAGGTAATTCGGCGACATCAACGAGAAGAAGATGATGATGACCAGGAGCGCGCCAAAGGCACGCCCTTCGATGAGAATTCCGGCGATATTGATCTTTGGCTTGGCAGCGGTCGTGTTCATTTTTGAAACATCTGTGCTAGACATCGACGTTGTCCTGCTCATTCGACTTTAATGGACAACGGCTTCACCCGAAGCCGCCATAATTCTTGCCTTGGTCACATCCGAGCCGAACTCGGCAGAGATCTTGCCCTTGTGCATGACGATGATGCGATGAGCGACGCTCAAGCATTCGCCGACTTCCGAGGTTGTGTAGAGAACGGCGAGCCCTTCGCGGGCTCCCTCGGCGAGCAGGCGAAAGACTTCCGCCTTGGCGCCGATGTCGATGCCACGGCTTGGTTCGTCGAGCAGGATAGCCTTGGGGTTGGTCGACCACATCTTGCCGATCACCACCTTCTGCTGGTTGCCGCCGGACAGCGAGCCAATCAGATGATCGGGCGAGCCAGCCTTGACGGTGGTGCGACGGATGGCGTTATCGATGTGATCGCGCTCAAGCCGCTTGGAGGTGAACAGGCCCCGCACGAGGCGCCGCAGATTGGCCAGCGACAGATTCTGGCCGATGGTCATGGTCTGCACCAGGCCGTCGCGTTGACGATCCTCGGGAACCAAGACCAAGCCCTCGGCGATCCGCTCGGCGATGCTGGTGCGGGTGATATCGCGGCCGTTGAGTTCAACCTTGCCATGCCGGGCCACAAGGCGCCCGGCCAGGCACTCGAGCAATTCGGTGCGCCCGGCACCCATCAGCCCGTAAATGCAGACGATTTCTCCGGCGCGCACATCGAGCGACAGTTCATCGACCAGTTTCTGATTCCCGGTGGAATCGACCACCGTGACCTCGTCCACCTTGAGAACGACATTGCCGAGCGGATAGCCTGTCGGGGGAGAACCGAGGTTGAAGTGTTCGCCGACCATATGGCGAACGATCCATTCGAGATCGATATCAGCCCGTGGCGCATAGGCCGTCATATTGCCGTCGCGCAGAACAACGGCATGGTCGGTGATCTGCAGAGCCTCCTCAAGATGATGGGAAATGTAGACGATCGACACCCCCTTCGCCTTCAGGTCGCGGATCACCTTGAAGAGAACTTCGACCTCGGAGGCCGAGAGCGCTGATGTCGGCTCGTCCATGATAAGGATGCGGCTATTGACCGACAGAGCCCGGGCAATCTCGACGATCTGCTGCTGGCCGAGGCGAAGCTCCTCAACCTTGGTTCGCGGATCGATGTTTTCCTCGAGTTCGGTGAGCAGCAGACGGCACTGCCGCTCCTCCTCGGCAAAATCCACCCCCTTCATGGTGCGGATTTCACGCCCCATGAAGATGTTGTCGCGCACCGTCATGTTCGGCGCGAGGCTCAGCTCCTGGTGAATGATGGAAATGCCCTGATTGCGCGCGTCGGTCGACGAGTCGAACTCGATCGGCTCGCCATCGAGCAGAATGGTGCCGGACGTCGGCTTGTAAACGCCCGACAGGATCTTCATCAGGGTCGATTTGCCTGCGCCATTCTCACCGAACAGCGCTGTCACCTGGCCACGCCGAACATCGAAGTTCACGCCCTTGAGCGCCTGGATGCTGCCGAATACCTTGGCAACGTTCCGCGCGCTCAGCACGATCTCGGACGTCTCTGGCTCAGCGACGGGGAGAACGGATGTGTCCACTTTATTGGACCTCCAGGCGCACCGGCGTCACCAGCCAGCTCTTGGGATTGATCAGTCGGAATGCCCCGACGATACTGACGGTCTTGCCGGTCAGCGCGGTGGTATCGACCGCCGCGAGGACGACCTTTTTCATCTCGTTGTTGAGGGCCGAACCGGCGTTCTGATATTCGATCTGATTGGTGAACTGCCCAAAGGAGACCGTGCCGGTGGCGTCCCGCAATTCCGTGCCATTGATGGCTGGCCCGGTCTGGATGCGGATCTTCACATCCGGTACATCGGCAACCTTGATTTCATAGAGCCCGGAAGCTTGCCGTTCGCCGGCGATGCCGACAAATTTCACCGAGAACACCGGCCCCGAGCCGCCAGCGATGCCATACTTGGCAATGGCCTCGTCCTTGTTGGCAGCGATTGCCTGCTGAAGAGCGGCTCCCTCGACAGCCCGCGCCTCGATTGCCTGCTTGATCTCGGGAAAGGTTTTGGTGCCATAGGCGGCGGCCGAAAAGGCGGCTTGCCGGAGATCCTCAGACGAGCCGATCTGCACCACCTTGGTATCGAGCGCAATGGCCAACACGACGATAACCACACCACCAAGCAGTCCGAAGCGACGCCACATTGACCGTGGGGGCGGCGGGAGGCGTTCCCCCCTCATCTCCGCGATTGACGCATTCGCCTTGTTGATCATCGCCAAAGAACCCCAACTGTTGACGACCACACGGAACTGGTGGGAAGCGGCGCACTGTGCCGGCATCAATCCGGCAGCCGAGACATAACCTCTCGACCACAATGCCAACGTGGGCATCGAAAGCGGTGCGTCTGTATTTTCCTCCCAGTCGACGCGCCTCGGACTTTCCTCGCACCGAGCGTGTGATCTGTTGTTATTTTGATCAAACCATACGGCAAGCGTAACACGGATGTCAATGACTTATGTTTTTTTAATACCAAAAACATGTTCTATTATCTCAAACCCTAGCGAGAAAGTCGCAGAGGTTGACACGCAAAAAAAATGGCCGCAGACCGTTGATTTTCTAGTTTACATATACTTTACAAAGGCTTGACAGAAGGCAACCATTCGGCCATGTCGGCGCTGGCCGACCACCGGCCCCACCCGCACCGGCGCATCATGAAACGTAACAAGGTTTCTCATTCCAACCCGCATGGAATGGGGCGGCCAGACCGATGCCGGGTCGGCGTGCGTTTCGATGGCCGCCTGCCGCACTTGGTGCGGAACTGGAGCGCGGACATCACCCCAGGCGCAGACAGTTGCATCAAACTGTCGGCCACTCAGCCTGGCAAGAACCGCCACGAGCGGGGGCAGAATCAACGGCCCGGCTGCGCAAGAAAGGCGTCAGCCGGGCCGTCGCAAAAAGAGCCGGTTGCTCCGGCAGTCAGGTATCGCCGGAGAACTGATCCAGGTTGGGATAGGGGCCAAGCCAACCAGTGGCAATCTCCCAACACCCGGTTCAGATGATGGTGTAGCCGCCATCGATCAGCAGGTCGGCACCGGTAATCATGTCGGCGCCGCTCGACGCAAGGAATACGGCGGCGGCGGCAACCTCCTCGGGCAGTGCAAAACGGCCCGCAGGGATACGCGCCTTGAGCGCCTCACCCTTGGGATTGTCCCACGCTTTCTTGCCAAGCTCGGTGAGAACGACGGTGGGAGAGAGCGTGTTGACGTTGATGCCGTACTTGCCCCATTCGGCCGCCAATACCTTGCTGAGGCCGATGACGCCGAACTTCGACGCGCAGTAGGACACATGCTGGTCGATCGCCACCGTTCCTGCCTGCGAAGCCATGTTGATGATCTTGCCACCGTGGCCGGCTTTGATCATCGCCTTGCCGGCTGCCTGCGACATGTAGAAGGTGCCGGACAGATTGACGGCAATCGTCTGCTGCCAATAGTCGCGCGGCAGCTCATCGGCCGGAGCAAGCTGAACGATTCCGGCGCTGTTGACCATGATGTCGATGCGGCCGAACGCCTTCACCGCATCGGCAATCACCTTTTCAGCGGAATCCGGATTGGAGACATCGCAGACGAATGCCTTTGCGCCGTTCCCAAGCGTGTCAGCCTTGGCCTTGGCGATCTTTTCGTTGATGTCGATGACACCGACCGTAGCTCCCTTGGCGGCAAAGGCGGAGGCGATGGCGCTGCCAATGCCGGAGCCGCCGCCGGTGACAAGCGCAACCTTACCGGTCAGAGAGAAACTGAGATCAATGCTGCTGGACTCGGTCATGACTATCCTCGATTTCCAGGCGAGGGGCGGTCGTCCCGCCCCTCCCGTTATTGGTCAGTTATAAGCAAGACGTCCGACTACTTGCGCGTCGCCAGCAGCGCGTCGACGTTCTCGGCGGTCACCGGCGTCCACGGCACGTTGTATTCCTTATCCTTGCCGTCGTTCCACGGCATGTCCTTGCCGTACTTGGCCCAAATGTCGGATTCGGGCTTGTAGTCGCCCTTCTTGGCATAGAAGATGGCGAGGTCCATGGCGCCCTGAGCCTGGGCCGTGGCATCCTGAAGGATCGAGGTCATCTCGCCGGCCTTGGCGGCGCGCAGGCCGTCGGTGATGCCGTCGATACCGGCAATGGCGTAGGACTTGACGTCGTTGCCGGCGGCCTTGATGGCTTCGATGGCACCGAGCGCCATCTCGTCATTCTGGCCGATGACGCCCTGGATCTGACCCGGGTGGGCGGTGAGCCAGTTCTCCATCAGCTTCTGCGCTTCAGCGCGTGACCAGTTGGCGGTCTGGTCCTCGAGCACCTTGACGTTGGGACACTCGGCAAGCGCCTTCTTGTTGCCTTCAAGCCGCTGGATCTGGGCCGACTGACCGATCGGGCCTTCGATGATCACCACGTTGCCTTTGCAGCCGATCTTGTCGAGGACGATCTTGGCTTCCATGTAGCCGGAAATCCTGTCGTCGGAACCGACATAGGCGGACAGCAGATCGGAATTGACGCGCGTGTTGGAGCCGACCACCGGGATGCCGGCGTCATGGGCGGTCTGCACGCCCGTTGCGCCGGCGTCGATGTCGATCGGCACGAAGATGATGGCATCGAACTTCTGCGTGACCATGGTCTTGAACTGATCGTTCTGGACCAGAGCGTCGTAACGGCCGTCGAAGACCGTCAATTCGACGTCGCCGTTCTTGACCGCCGGATGCTGTTGCAGTGCCGCCGACCAGATCTGCATGAACTCGGCATTGAGACCGTAAGGCGCGGCGCCAATCTTGAGTTTGGTCTGAGCCGTGGCCGGCACGGCCAGAAGGGCAGTTGCGGCGACGAGGGCAAGCGCTAGTTTTTTCATGACGTTTCCTCCACCTTTTTTGTTGTGACGCCAGTCGACACACACTTGACGGACAGCAGGAAAGCCGCCGTCCTCCTCCCGAAGGAGCTAGGCGCCGTAGCTTCTCTTCTGGTCCAACATGACGGCTCCGACGATCAGGGCTCCCTTCAGCACCTGCTGGTAGTAGGATTGGATCCCCATCAGATCGAGGCCGTTGTTCATGACGCCGATGATCAGAGCGCCGATGAGTGTTCCGGTAATGCGGCCGACGCCGCCGGACAGACTGGTGCCGCCGATGACAACCGCGGCGATGGCATCAAGCTCATAGGCAATGCCGGCCTGAGGCAGCGCCGAACCGGTGCGAGCGCTGAGCAACATGCCGGCGAGGCCGGCGAGGCCCGCCGAGATGACATAGACGGTAAAGCGAATGCGCACGACGTCGATGCCGGAGGTCTTGGCGGCATGGGCATTGCCACCGACGGCGTAGATGTAGCGGCCGAAGCGGGTTCGCGTGAGCGTCCACCAGGCAAGGCCGAAAACAACCGCCAGAATGATCACCGGCGCAGGGATGCCGAGCACGTGGCCTGTACCGATCCAGCGGAATTCGGGCGTCAGCGCCGGCACGGGCCGGCCTCCGCCATAGATCAGCGTCAAACCGCGCGCCGCCGACAGCATGCCAAGGGTGGTGACGAAAGCGGGAACCGAGAAATAGGACACGATCAGGCCCGACAACGCGCCGCACACGACGCCCACCGCAATACCGACCACCAGGGCGATAGCCACAGGATAGGGTGCGCCGTAAATCGCCGCCGTCGATGAAGTCGTCGCGAAGCTGGCGCTGACGATGCCGGCGAGCGCCACCACCGAGCCAACCGACAAATCGATGCCGCCGGTCAGAATGACGAAGGTCATGCCGACGGCCAGTACGCCATTGATCGATGTCTGAAGCAGGACATTCGAGATGTTGCCGGGGGTCAGGAAGAACTCATTTGACACCGAGAGGATGGCAGCAAGGATCAGGAAGGCCAGAAAGATGCCATATTCCTGGATGAGAGCCCGCCGCCGCTCGGCTGTGAACCATCTGGGTCGAGTTTCGTTCTCGCTCATTGACACCATTGTCTCCTCTCACGACATCGGGACGTGCGAGCTGCTCAGGTCGACAGATTGACGAGCGCCTGGGCGTTCGTTTCCCCGCGGTCAAAGGTGCCGACGCTCTTGCCGTTCTTCATCACCATGATCCGGTCGGCCAAGCCGAGGACCTCGTCGATCTCCGACGACACCATCACCACCGTGCCTCCAGCGTTGGCGAAGTCGCACATGATGCGATAGATTTCCCGCTTGGCGCCGACGTCAACGCCGCGTGTCGGCTCGTCCAGAAGCAAGATCCTGGGGTTGCGCAGGAACCACTTGCCGAGCACCACCTTCTGCTGGTTACCACCCGATAGACCGGATACCGGCATGGTGTCGCGCGCCGCCTTGATCTGGAAATCGGAACGCATCCGTCGGCTGGCGTCGGCCTCGCCGGCGCGGTCCATGACGAACAGCGGACTGAGCTCGGGCAGGCTGGCCATGCAAATGTTGGCGCGTACGGAATCGAGCAGGTTGAGACCGCTGGACTTGCGATCCTCCGTCACCAGCGCCACGCCGAGCGCCATGGCGTCGGCCGGCTTGCGGATCGTCACTGGCTCGTCGCCGATGATGATGGCGCCGGTGGAAGCCTTCTCCAGGCCGAACAGGCACTCGAAGATCTCGGTGCGGCCAGATCCCATCAGGCCATAGATTCCAAAGATCTCACCCTCGTGGGCAGAGAAGGAAATCGCGTCGAAAGCA
This sequence comes from Pseudomonadota bacterium, assembly GCA_018262505.1. GTDB lineage: Bacteria > Pseudomonadota > Alphaproteobacteria > Rhizobiales > Pleomorphomonadaceae > Pleomorphomonas. Next base: position 7,943 of record JAGSYV010000012.1, on the reverse strand, counting down.
TCCGGCCGGCAAAGACCATCGACTTTAAGCCCGACCTTGTCGCTCGGGATATTCGTCTTCACATACTCTTCCGACAACTCGCGGCCGACGATCATCCGGATCAGATCTTGGCGATTGACCTCGGAGAGCAAGCCACTGCCGACATAGGCGCCGTCGCGGAAGGCCGTGTAGCTGTCGGCGATCTCGAAGATTTCCGACAAGCGGTGCGAGACGTAAACGACGCCACGGCCGAGCGCTTGCAACCGACGGATGGCGGCGAACAGGCGCTGCGCCTCCCGCTCGCCGATCGCCGAGGTCGGCTCGTCCATGAAGATCACTTCCGCGTCGTGACTGAGTGCCTTGGCAATCTCGACCAGCTGCATCTCAGCGACCGTCAGATCGATCATCCGCTGTGTGGCGCGAATGTTGAATTCAAGATCATCCAAAAGAGTCTGGGCCGCGCGATTCATCGAAGGAAAATCGATCCCCCCGAACCGAAGCGACGGTTCTCGACCGAGATAGATGTTCTCGGCCACCGTCATGTGCGGAATCGGGCTGAGTTCCTGCTCGATGATGGCAATGCCGGCTGCCAGCGCCTCGGCAGGGCTGGCATAGTCCACCTCGACGCCCCTGCGCCGGATGACGCCGCCATCACGCTTGTAGATGCCCATCAAAATCTTGAGAAAAGTCGATTTGCCAGCGCCGTTGCCGCCGCACAACGCATGGACCGATCCGGCGCGCAGATCGAGCCGCCCATCGCACAAAGCTGCCACGCCGCCGAAGGACTTTTTCAGCCCCTCGACCTCAAGAAGAAGTTCCACGTGTTTTCCTCCCGAATGCGCCCACCCCTCCGTGGGCACCTCTGAGCTATGACCCCAGCTTAATTCGGCACAGGAGTGACCGCCGGCGATGGATATTCCGGCGGTTCACCTCGTCACAAAGGCAAAAATCATCGCAAGGTCACCAAGGCTGGCCCCTTGGTGACTCATGGGCGGCCTTCTCCCCACATGCACGGACCTTCCCTCGTGCCCCCGCATGTGATCTACTGTTATTTTGATCAAAACATATGACGCATGTAACAATCATGTCAATAGTTTTTGTTTTTATTCTACCAAATATGCGTGAAATTGTTGCATCTGAGGGGTCAGCAAATTAACGCGACAAAACCTCCATGTCACGCTAAGGAAAATCAGACTTTGGCAGAAAAAAGTAACTTAGCACCTCAAAAGCGGTAGCTTTCCGAGTTCCCGCGCCGACTGGAACCTGCCGGCTCCCTTTCGTCGCTCTTCCCAGAGGGGGGGGGTATCATTTCATTTCGAACGTAACATCAGCCATGGTCGGGCCCTACCCGCCCCGATCGATGAGACCGGCGCGGGAAGGCCACGGGACCAGGTCAGGCGGGCAATCTGGCCCGCAGCAGCCCGCACAAGGTCTCGGTGTCCTTGCCGAACTGGCGGATACCTTCAGCCAGCTTCTCGGTGGCCATGGCATCCTCATTGAGCTGCCAGCGAAAGCTCGCCTCGTCGAGATCGAGCGGCCGGATGTCAGGCGAAGGCGGATTGGCGCCGAGCTGGCGCTCCACCGGCCCTTCGGCAGCGCGCAACTCTTCGAGCAGATTGGGGCTGATGGTCAGGCGATCGCAGCCGGCAAGCCCGAGGATCTGATCGGTATTGCGGAAGGAGGCCCCCATCACCACCGTCTTGTAGTCGAAAGCCCGGAAGTAATCATAAATCTCCCGGACCGATCGGACGCCCGGGTCATCCGCGGCGGACGTGACGACGGTACCGTGGGCCTTGTACCAGTCGGTGATGCGTCCGACGAAGGGTGAAATCAGGAAGACACCGGCTGCCCCGCACAATGCAGCCTGGGCTTTTGCGAAAATCAACGTCAGGTTGCAGGCGATGCCTTTTTCCTTGAGCTCGGCCGCGGCTTTGACGCCTTCCCACGTCGCGGCGATCTTGATCAGGATGCGCGACGGATCGACGCCAGCCTCCCGATAGATGGCGATCAGGCGTTCAGCACGCTTCACTGTGCGGGCCGTATCGAATGACAGTCGAGCGTCCACTTCGGTGGATACGTAGCCCGGGACGATGCGCGACAGTTCCGTTCCGAAATTGACCGCCAGCTTGTCGAGCGCCAGTTCGAGGCGCGCCTCTCCACCACGCTCGCGCGCAACGGCGTAAGCGACGGCGTCTTCCATCAACGCAGCATATTCAGGCTTGCTCGCCGCCTTGAGGATGAGGCTGGGATTGGTGGTGCAGTCCTGCGCCCGTACCGCCTTGATCTGAGCGATATCGCCGGTATCGGCAACGATCACCGTGTGACGGGCGAGCCCGGTAAGTTTGTCGGTCATGATATTTGCCTTCCTTCTGGCGGTCAGCGGCGATCGCGCCACTCGCGCGGGCTTCATTGGAAATGGGATGATCCAAACGTAGCATGTCGCCGGACCGAGTCAAGGAAATATAACATATTCTTGTTACTTATATATCATATATGTAGTTATGTTGATGCGAATTTGGCATGCTCACGCAGCCCCCTTCGCATAAATGCGAAGCCGGCCATTGGCCTTGAATGGTGAACCCATATATAATTTTCGCCGAATTGTGCTAACACCGGTACAGATTCCTGAGGAGGAACGTTACGACCGTGGATATCGAACATGACCGCCCCCGAGGCGTGAAGCCGTCGTCCGGACCGGAAGGACGGCGCAAGGCGCTTCTCGAGTATCTTCTGCCTGTCGGCTCCGCCCAGGTGGACGAATTGGCGAACCACTTCGGCGTCAGCCGGATGACCGTTCACCGCGACCTCAAGATACTCGAGGAACAGGGCATCGTTCGTCGTGTCCACGGTGGCGTAACCGTGCACTCCTCAAGCCTGGTCGAAAGCACCATCCTCTACCGGTCGCGTCTTGCCGATGCCGAGAAGGAGGCCATCGCCCGTGCCGCCATCGAGATGGTTGAGCCAGGACAGGCCATCATCCTCGACGATTCCACCACCGTGTCCCGCATGGCGCCGCTGATCGTCGGTTGCAAGCCACTGACCGTCATCACCAACAGCCTCACGGTGATCGACATGCTGAAGGAGGCGCATGGCATCGAGACCATTTGCCTTGGCGGCCACTACAATTCCCGCTTCAATGCCTTCTTCGGCTATCTCTGCGAGAAGACCGTTTCGACACTCAGGGCCAACACGCTGTTCATGTCGACCTCGACCATTCTCGGCGCCGTCGCCTACCACCAGCAGGAAGACGTGGTGCGGACCAAGCGAGCGCTGATGGAGGCGGTCGACCGTCGCGTGCTGCTGGTTGATAGCTCCAAGTTCGGCATCACGGCGCTGATCCGCTTGGCGGGGCTCACCGAGTTCGACACCGTGATCACCGATTCCGGCATTCTGCCCGCCGAAGCCGAACTGCTGCGCAAGAGCAACGTGCAGCTACGCATCGTCGACGCCGTTCCGGTAGATTAACCGACAAACACTTGGCCGAGGAGAGCCGGCGCGGTGGTTTGGCGTGTTCTCACAAACATCGCGTCGGGAAACGCTCCCTGCTATCACCCGGCACGCAGACTGCTGTTGGTACGTGGGCGGCGATGCCGCCCACGTATGCCTTTTATCAAGGGATCAGCATGATCTTGAGGGACTTGTCGCCCTTCTTCATCATCTTGAAGCCGTCGTCATAGTCCTTGAGCGGCAGCTTGTGGGTCACCACGCCCTCGGTCGGCAGACGACCATCGGCGATGGCATCGATGACGAACGGATAGACGTAGGGGCTCAGATGGGCTCCGAGCACATCCAGTTCCTTGCGGTCGGAGATGATCGACCAGTCACACGTGACGTCGTGGCTGAAAACGCTGAACTCAACGAAGCGGCCGAGCTTGCGGATCATCTTGAGACCCTGCAGCACGCTGGAGGGATGACCTGTGGCCTCGATATAGACATCGCAGCCATAGCCGTCGGTCAGATCCTTGACGATCTTGTCGACGTCCTCCTTGAACGGGTTGAGGACCATGTCGGCGCCGAACTTCTTGGCAAGCTCCAGCCGGTCTTCCTTGCCGTCCAGGACGATCAACTTCTTGGGGTTCTTCAGCCTTAGGGCGCCGACCATGCCGAGACCCAGCGTACCGGCGCCCGAAAGCACCACCACATCGTCGAACTGGACATTGCCGCGATTGACCGCGTGCGCCGAGCAGGCGTAGGGCTCGATGAGGACCGCCTTCTCAAGCAGCAAGTCATTGGGAACCTTATGGGTCCGCGATTCCTTGGGGAAGCGCATGTAGGCGGCCATGGCGCCGTTGACGTTGGTCTGGAATCCGTAGACGTCGTGCTTCTCGCACATCCAGTATTCACCGCGCTGACAGAAGCGGCAGTGGCCACATGGCACGATCTGCTCGGAGATCAGCCGATCGCCCAGCTTGTACTTGCCCTCGGCGGCAACATTCTCGCCCAGCTCGACGGCGATGCCGACGAATTCGTGCCCGGGGATCATCGGTGCCTTGATATAGGCGGGCTGATCCTTGTCGCCCCAGAAGGAAGGCGCGCCGTCATAGCTCTTGATGTCACCGGCGCAGATGCCGCATCCCTCGACCTTGATGATGATTTCATCCGGGCCGGCGCGCGGCACATCGACCTGAGTAAAGCGAAAATCGCCGGGCGCATAGGCGACGACGGCATCCATCTTCGCCGGCAGATCACCGAGCGAGATCGAGCGGGGTTGTTTCACGAAGTTCATTTCTTCCTCCCAAAAGATTCGGCGGCGCAACATCTCGTCGATGGAAACACCTGCCGGCTTGGTTCATGTCAGCCGCATACAGCCCCTGACCGTGACGGGTTCGTCACGGTCGTCCTCGTACATGGAGCCAATGGTCGGCAGCGTCCGGTCAGTCGATCTTCGAGGCGACACTGGTGGCCAGCGTCTCCAGAATGATGCAGCAGGATGCTGAACCGGCATCCATGACGCCGCGCGATCGCTCGCCGAGACGGCTCGCTCGTCCCACCTTGGCAATCATTGCGACCGTCGAATCCCGCCCCTTGCGCGCGGCCTCGGTCATGTCATTGAGAGCGGTCCGGTAGGGCTTGCCGGCCGACACGGCCGCCTCGAAGGCCTCTACCGCCGGGACCAGAGTGTCGAGCAACGTCTTGTCGCCAGGCTTGGCGCCGCCAATGTCGAGCACACCATCAAGACCGGCGCGGATCATCCGGCCGAAAGCGGCGGCGTCGAGGTCGGTCTTGCCATCGAGGGAGTCGGCCATCTCGTTGAAGAAGGTGCCATAGAGCGGTCCCATCGAACCACCAATGCCGGCCATCAAGGTATTGCCGAGAATGCCAAGGCTGTCCTTCAGACCAGGTGTCGGCGAGCCAAGTGCCTGAGCACAGAGGTTGAACCCCTTGGCCATGTTGACGCCATGGTCGCCGTCGCCGATGGCGCCGTCGATCTCGCTGAGGTGGTCGCGTTCGGCGACGATCGCCTTGACGAGATCGGTTACTAGAAAACCAGCCGCACTGACGGGAAGGTTCATGATCTGCCCTCCCCTCACTTTACCAACCCGATCGAGCGAGCCGGGCGGGCCAGCAGCCGATCGAGTTCGTCATCGAGGCGCATGACGGTGAGGGTCGCCCCCATCATCTCAAGCGACGTAAAGTAATTACCCACGAAGTTATGCTTGATCTCGATCTTCTTCTGTCCGAGCACGTCGGCAATCCGATCGTAGAGAATATAGAGTTCCATGATCGGCGTGGCACCAAGGCCGGACAACAGCACCGCAACCTTGTCACCCGCCGCGAACGGCAGGTCGGGAAGCACGTAGTCCACCATCATGTCGGCCATCTCGGCCGCCGGCTTGGTCTTCATCACCGATACGCCCGGCTCACCGTGATGGCCGATGCCGACTTCCATCTCGCCGTCCTTGATCTGGAAGTTGGGGTGTCCGACGGCGACGAGCGTGCAGGGGCTGAGACCGATGCCGATCGAGCGAGTGTTGTCGATGGCCTTCTGCGCAGCGGCGATGACCTCATCCAGGCTACCGCCTTCGGCGGCACGCGCCGCGCCGACCTTCCACATCAGGATTTCGCCTGCGACACCGCGACGCTTGGCCAGTTCGTCCTTGGGCGCGGACGCGACGTCATCGTTGGCCACCACGGTCTTGACGGTGATGCCCTCCTTGGCAGCCATCTTGATGGCCATCTTCACGTTCATATTGTCGCCGGCGTAATTGCCATAGAGACAGGCAATACCGGCGCCGCCGTCACAGGCCTTGAAGGCGTCATGGAAGGCCTGGGCCGTGGGGGAGGAAAAGATCTCTCCGATCGCCACCGCATCAACCATGCCCTCGCCGACATAGCCGAGGAAAGCCGGCTCATGACCGGAGCCGCCCCCGGTCACAACACCGACCTTGCCGGCCTTCGGGGCCGAATTGACCTTGATCACGCGCGGATTTGCGGTCGCCGACACTAGATCACCATGCGCCTTGACATAGCCACTTACGGCGTCTTCGACCATGCGATCAGGGTCATTGAATATTCTATTCATCGGTTGTCTCCACCCTAAGTCCATTATTTTTATCAATCCGGCCGCCAAAGCTGGACATAACTCACCCGTTACTGCCAGAACCCTTGACGGGAGCAGTCATTATTCTTCATACCTTGGCTAACGGCTCGCCGGCACGTCTATATACGCGGGCACGGCGCTCTCAGTCCTTCCCTAACGCAGCCTTCAATGCCACGCTTGTTGTTGACGGGACGCTACGCCCGGCTCGACCGGATGTCAACATGAATGAGCGTTTGTTCGCGTTCTTACGAGCCAAAATGACACAAATAGTGATACAAAAACCCCAAAAATCACACATAAGCACATGTTTGCCGGTTATTTTCGATCATTCCCGAGCCTCACGCTGAGATCATGCTCAAAACTGGATGAGTGGCCAGGGTTTATGCGTGAGCATCCGCTCAACTCATGGACATTTGCTCAAGTTGGCTCTAACGTATTTCTAACGCTAGCGGTCGCTAAACATTGTCGAATCGAAACAACAGCAGGCATTATCCGAATTCCATCATCGTTTTCGAAAATTATTCTCTAATATAACTCGATATATCCATAATACACTCTTATATGCCGTAGATCTATATTCAAAAACCTACTTAAATTAAAGGATGGCTATAAATTATCATTTGCTATTCCCTGAGAATACTTTATATTTAATCTCGCCTTGGCGCCCGCCTTGCTCCAATCTGCGCGCGAGCATCCGGCGCAGTCGTAACATTGCTTCACGTCGGTTGCACCACGGGTCAATCCGTCAGCCGCTCCGACGGATGTCGGAGCGAAGACCCCAGCAGCGGCCGCTGGCGACAAAAGATGCCGCCAGGAAAGGCCGGTCCGATTGCAAGCAGCATGTGGAGGGAGGGGTGGAGTCGCACTCGAGGGGCGTCGAGGCCGGCCGACGTTTGCAATCCGCCGGCCGCCGTTCAAGGCAGGACCATTCTTCAACGGACACTTGCCCTGCCGATACGACCTTGGGCATGTTGGGTATCGGGCAGCCACGCAATAGCCCCTGCGCGACCATCCGATGCCAGATGCTCTAGATGATCAGCGCTTGTACTCCGGCAGTATCTGATAGCCGGTGTGCAGGAGATCGTGGGCCTTGTGGCCGCCGATTTCACCGAGGAAGTCGGCGTAGAGTTCCTTGATGTAGGGATTGTGGTGCGAACAACGCCAGAGACCCGTCTGGTCTTCCTGATAAAGTCCGGCAGCCCGCTTGGTTCGGAGCTCGTTGGTGGCGCCATAGGGCTGCCCACCACCGCCAACGCAACCACCGGCGCAGGCCATCACCTCGATGAAGTGATAGGGCGGCTCCTCGCCGGCCTCACGGGCCGCCCTCACCTTTTCGATCACCTGCTCGACATTGGCGAGACCATGAGCGATAGCGACGCGGATCTCCTTGCCGGCGACGTTGATCTTGCCTTCCTTGACGCCC
>JAGSYV010000099.1 GCA_018262505.1 Pseudomonadota bacterium | reverse complement strand
ACCGCTTCGCCGTCGAAGGCGCCGCCCATGTGCCAAGCTTGCCAGCCCTCGTCAGATTGGCCACCGCGTAGCGGCGCCCGGAAATTTGCCCCGGGTACATTTCCAAAGCCGTTCTGGAATTGGATGGCGTCGCCCAAATAGGTCAGGGTTCCCTTCGTCTTATTGCCCCAGGCAAACTTGGCAAACTTTGTCTCAAGAATGCCGTCGACCCATTGGAAGTCGAGGCGCGCAAGCCTCTCTACTGATGGCTTACAGGCTGCTGTTGCGGCGAACAGATGCTTGTCACCCCAGCATTGAAGGTCGCCTTTGCAGGCTGCCGCTTCTGCCTCTTTTGCCGCGACCTCGACCGCCCGTGACGCGGCCTCAGCTTCAGCCATTTTCCTGGCAGCTTCCTCTTTCGAGCGAGCCTTTTCGGCAGTGATCATCGCCGCCGCGGCGTCGGCCGCGGCTCTTTGTTTGGCGGTGGCTTCTTCTGCGTGGATCTTCTCGTCGGCGATTTGGGTGCGCCAGGCGGCGAGATCGGTCGCGCCAGACTTCTGGAATGCCGTCTTCTCGGCGGCGTCCAGAAAACCCGCTTGCCGCGCATCGTCGTTGAGGGCTTTGCCGAATTGCCAGACCGAGACGACAAGTCCGGCCATCGCAACACCAGCTAGCCACTTCGCCTTTCGGCGTCGGGTACGCCAGATCGCCATGATTGCTGCGACCAGAAGCGTGATCAGGCAAACCAAAATCAAAAGCGCATACAGCCCGGACACAGTAGCACCTCACAGCTACAACCTGCGGCAAAGCTATCAGATCGTCGGCCAACTTCGACGCCAGATAGATCGCCAGATAATTCCTGTTGACCGCCAGATAAAACTGGTGTTATGAACAGACATCAGCCGCTGAGCTGCCGCTTGTTGGCACGGAGGCGAGGATGCGATGCGGGGTAGAGAAGCAGCAATCTCGGGTGGTTCATACCCACCAGATCGTCGGTGCAAGTCCGGCCCCCGCAACCAGTTCTAGCCCAGGAGATCGCCATGTGAACGGCAGCTCGGGGCGAGCAGATGCTAGAAGCAGACTATGCAACCGGCCGGCGCGACGGCCCGAGGTTAACAGGCGAGGTCCTCCCCCGTGTCTCGCCCCTCAGAGCGAAAGCATCGCGTGCCATTAGCCATCCCCGCCGGGGGGTAACACGGCCCTACCATGCGGTATCCAATCCGCTGGCATCGTAGGTGACGGAAGCCGGGTCGAGCAGCGGACGCAGCGCCGCGTGGTCCCAGCGACATGGGCCAACAGTTTCCGCCCTGACGGGCAACCGATTGTCACCCAGCAGACCGCGCTTCACCCGGAGCCATTTCCGGGAATGGCAAAGCTTTGCTCGAATGAAGGAGACGAACATGGCTTTCCTTCCCGCCATCACAGTTCGTGGCAAGGCACCCAAATCTGTCGATACTTCCGGCGATCAGGCCGACACCAATATCAGGCCAGCTAAGATCGTAGCGCCGGATGTACCCTGGAAGCAGACGGCTTCGGGCAAGGCCTTCCCTCTGATCAACGCCCACCCAGATGACATCGACTTTGATATCGACATTGCCGGCGCACTTTCTCGCTTGGCCCGCTTCACTGGTGATATTCGTGGCGGCGCCTATGCCGTGGCGCAGCACTCCGTCATGGGTGCCGACATCCTGAAGGACGAGACAGGCGACGATAACATCTCCGCCGCCTTCCTCCTCCACGACGCTCACGAAGGACCGATCGGCGATATCGCCACCCCGGCTCAGGATGCCATCAACTGGCACATTCAGGCGGCCCTTGACGATTACGGCCTGACCGAACTCATCTGCCGCAACATCCCGGACCTCGCCGGCCCGTTGCTTTTCAAGCGCGCGCTCAAGCGCCTGAAGAGCGATCTCGATCGCGCTATCTACGGGGCGGCCGGCATGCCCTGGCCGTTGCCGGCCGGTATCGCCGCCATGGTCCGCGAGATGGACCTCCGCATGCTCGCCGCCGAGGTCGATGCCTTTATGGGTGGCGAGGTCGCGCCGTGGGGCGCGCTCGTGGAAATCCGGAAGGACTTCACGATCCCCGACCTTCGGCCCGCCGGCATCTGGTCGGCCGAGGTCGCCGAAAAGCGCTTTCAGGAAGCTCTTCGCCGCTACCTGCCCGAACGCTTCCCCCATCCCGCCTTCTCGATCGAGGACTGACTATGGCACGTAAGCCGAAATCCGAAACCATGCGCAATTCCAGCGCCGTCAATGAGCTGCGCGTCTTCGTCGATGGCCTCGTTGACATTGCCGAGCAGCAGCAGGATCTGAAAGACCGCGCCGCAGAGATCGCCGCTCACGCCAAGGCGACAGGCTTCGACGTCAAGGCCCTGAAGAAGGTGGTCAAGGAGAAGCTCGAAGACGACGGGACCAAGGCCAAGCGCATCGAAACCGAGGAAATCGCCGACGTTTACCGCGCCGCGCTTGGTATGCTCGACGGCACGCCGCTGGGCGATGCTACGCGTGAACGGCTGAGCCGTGACCTGGCCCGTGAGACCGATAGCGATGAACCGACCGACGAAACGCGGCCGACCGCCGCCGCCATCACGGCAGAGGCTATCGTCGACGCGCGCGAGCAGGGGCGCCAGGCCTGCCGCGATGGCAAACTCGTCACCGACAATCCTTTCACGGCGCGCGATCCGCGCCGCGCCGCCTGGGACGAAGGCTGGTGCTTCGAGGCCGGTTCCGACGGCATGGACATTCCCGAGGCCTTCCGCCGCCGCAAGCCGGCGAAGGACGAGCCGGCCAAGGATGACGATGCCGGCGAAGGGGAGGAGTGATGGCCCGCCGCGACCGCCTTATGACCCCGACGTCGCTGGAAGACCTAAAGCCCGTCCGCGATCGGCTGCGTGGCATTGGCGACGTGCTTGACCCGAAGGACGCCGAGGAACCGATCCTCGCTCCAGGCGTCCGCGCTGCGGTCAAAGGCTGGCTTGACGAGATCCGTGCCCGCGACGCGCTCGCCGCTGTTGGCCTCAAGCCGCGATCGAGCGCGCTGCTATCGGGTCCGCCCGGCTGTGGCAAGACGACGCTCGCCCACCACCTCGCTGCGCGCCTCGGTTATCCTCTGGTTACTGTCGGTGCCGAACACATCATGACCAGCTCGCTGGGTGGCAGTGAGGGCAACGTGGCCAAGCTGTTCGCCGCCGTCGAAAGCCTCGATCAGCCGGTCATCCTCTTCATCGACGAAATCGACGCCATTGGCGGCAAACGTCGCGATAGCAGCGGCGATACCGGCGGCGCCGTCTCGGCCATGAATTCGACGCTCACCGTCTTGCTCCGTCGCCTTGAGGCGTTCGGCGGCACCATGATCGCCGCTACAAACCGGGCCGATACGCTCGACCCGGCACTCTGGCGCCGCTTCGGCATGCAGATCGTCATCGACCTGCCCGACGAAGACGCCCGATGGGCGATCCTGAAGCGCTATGGGCTGCCTTACGTCTTCACCGACGACGCGCTCGACGTGCTTGCCGAACTCACCGAAGCCGCCGCGCCATCGCTGCTTCGCCAGCTGATGGAGGGCGTCAAGCGACGTCTCGTGCTCGGCGCCATGCAGGGCACCCAGCCGGCATCATTGGTTGAGGCAATCTTCTCTGTAGTGGCAGAAACCCAACCACACCCCGATTACGACCAGCCGCCGCTTTGGGCGCGATCGTCCTCGTCGGCTCTGATCATCACCAACGTCTCTGCCGACGAACCCTGGCCGCCGGAAAGGAAGGGCGACTGACCATGAATCTAACACCGCAAGTCATGTGGCCGCCGGAATGGGGCGACCCGCCATATGAAGGCCTCAAGGAATTCGATGGCGATGCGCTTCTCTGCGAGCTGGTGTGTCGGAAACTCATCGCCTGCGACACGGCTTTGATGCTCTCCCACGGCGAGGTGTTCTACACCAAGGACGAAGCTAAGGACACTTTTGCGCCGAAGGACGACGATCCGCGCTTCATGATCGACCTCAACGAGCTCGAAGAAGCTCGTGCCGATCTGGTCTCCGGCCGTCGCTCGGAAGCTCTCATCCACCTTGAACGCGCGTTGGGCGGCGACTTCGTCGGCTGCCTCGCCATCGCTTGAAGGAGCCCATCATGGCCGTTTCGGTCAGCCCCCGCATTTCCCTTCCCCGCGATGCACTGGTCGCAGCTCTCGGTCTGCTCACGCGCACCATTGAGCGCCGCAACACAATTGTCGCTATGGCCAATGTGCTGATCAGCGTCCGCGGCGGCCTCTGCCACCTGACAGCAAGCGATCTGGACATCTGGACCACCACGTCGATCGCGCTGTCTGATGCACTGTCACCTGACGCAGCCACCACGGTGCCGGCGCAGATGCTGTCGGATATCTCCAAGAAGCTACCATCCGGCTCCGAGCTGGATCTGTCTTGGGGCGACAAGGAGGCACAAATCGCCTGCGGCAGGGCACGCTATCGGCTCAATACCTTGCCGGCCATCGACTACCCCTCACTGCCCGAGCCCGAGTGGGGGGCCACCTTCGCCGTCGACGCCAAGGCGCTGCGCAACCTGTTCGACAAGGCATCTTTTGCCATGTCCAACGAGGAGGTTCGCTACTATCTCAACGGCGTCTTCCTGCATACGATCGTGGACGAGAACGAGGCGTCTTGCCTCGTCTCGGTGGCCACCGACGGCCATCGCCTCTCAAAGGTGACGATGCCGGCGCCCGATGGTTCGGCCAAAATGCCACCGGTCATCGTGCCGCGAAAGGCCGTCGGCGAAATCGTCCGACTGCTCGACGGCCGAGACGGCGACGTTGAGGTGTCGGTTTCCGATACCAAGCTGTCGGTTACCGCCGGGCCAACACGCCTGCTCACCAAGCTGATCGAGGGCACCTTCCCAGATTATGCCCGCGTTATCCCAAAGAACGGATCGCGCCGCGCAATCCTCGATGCCGCCGCTCTGGCCGCCGCCGCCGATCGCGTCTCAACGGTATCGGGCGAGCGCGGCAAGGCCGTCAAGCTCACCTTCGAGGGGACCACGTTGAGGCTCGAGGTGAAGAACCCCGATGCAGGCGATGCAGAGGAAGAGGTGCAAGCCGAGATCGAAGGCGAGCCGCTCGAGATTGGCTTCAACGCCCGCTATCTCGCCGAGGCGTTGCGCGCCGTCGCCGCCGATACCATCAGTCTTCGCCTGGGCGATCCCAACGACCCAGCCGTGATGACATCCGCCGCATCGGCCGACCATCTGGTCGTCATCATGCCGATGCGCGTTTGAGGAGGCCATTATGTCCATTAATCGCGCCATCCTGCTCGGAAGCGTCGGCCGCGCACCCGATATCCGCGTCATTCCCAACAGCAGCGATCGCGTAGCTACCTTCTCGCTCGCCACGACGGATCGCTGGCGCGACCGCACCACCGGCGAGCAGCGCCAGGCCACCGAGTGGCACCAGGTCGTCTGCCACAATCAGGCGACCGTCAATCTGATCGCCGAGCATGTCTTCAAGGGGAGCAAGGTTGCCGTTGAAGGCAAGATCAAGACCCGCGAGTACGAGAAGGACGGCATCAAGCGTCGCACCACCGAGATCGTCATTGGCCGCTTCGATGGCAGCCTGACACTCGAAGGCGACCCCAAAGCCCGCGGCGATGCCACCACGGCGGGGCAGGGTGCCGATCTCGACGACAGCATTCCCTATTGATTGAGGCCTGAAAGGAGACTGCCCATGGGTGAAATTATGTTCCCGATCCTCCAAGACCCGGTCCTCAGCGCTGTGCCGTGGTCGATCCTCGCGCCACACGAAGCCCAGGCTCAACGAAACCACTCGCAGACGCTCAGAACACTGGCCAACCGCGGCGGCTTATCCCCTTGCGAGGCCCTCGCCATCATTGAGGATCGGTCATGGCGTAAAGAATACCAAGCTTATGCCAGGGCTAAGGTGCTCACTTATGTGTGGCAAGCCGAGAAGGCGGCCATCATTGCGCAACAGGAAACCAATAATGCGTCTGCCTAGCCTCGCCCTCGCCATCATACTCGCAACGCCGGCCTTTGCGGGCATCCAGCCACCCGAGCCTGTCCATGGCCCGATCCGCGTCATCGATGGGGACACGGTGCGGCTTTCCACTGGAGAGATCATTCGGATTTACGACATCGACGCGCCGGAAACCCACAAGCCACGCTGCCCGGCCGAGAAGATCGCCGGAGAGTCTTCGGCTGGTTTTCTTGGTCGGCTGCTAGATGCTGGCGGTGTGATGATCTCCCGCTGTGAAGTCGGAACCGGCCGTTGCAGGGATCGATACGGCCGCACACTGGCAACTCTGTCAACGCGCGATGTCGCCAATGTTGGCGACGCCCTCATAGGCATCGGACTTGCGCTGCCCTGGAAGACTGGGAAAGCCGCGCACGACGCCCGCGCTCGCCATTGGTGCGGAGGCCCCCTTGACTGACGTATCGGTTCTCGATCGGGCCTTTGCCGACCAAGTGCTGATCACGCCGGCCGAAGCGGCGCGGCTGCTCGGCATTTCCGGCAAGACCTTGCAGGCGGCCGTGCAGCGTGGTCAGATCACCTATCGCACGATCGGCGGCGGAGATGTCCGGCAGTGTCGGCGCTTCGCCCGCGAAGACATTGACGCGTTTGTGGAGCGGGCAAAATGTCGGTCTATCGACCAAAGGCCAGTGGCGGCAGCACCAAAAGCCCGAACTACCAATATGACTTCCAGATCGACGGTCATCGCTTTTTCGGATCTACAAAGGCAACGAGCAAGCGAGAAGCCGAAGCAGTCGAAAAGGAACTGAAGGCGAAAGCTAAGGCCGACCTCGCCGAGCAGCGAAAATCCGGCAATGGGCCGCTGACGTTCGATGTGGCGGCCGGCCGATACTGGGCCGAGGTCGGTCAGCACCACGCCAATGCCGATGCCACTTGGACGAACCTCGGGCGCCTCGTCGAGTATCTCGGAAAGACGAAGCGTCTCGACGAGACGACAGATTCCGATATCGCCGCGCTGGTAGGCTGGCGCCGCGCCCAGACGCGCTGGGGCAAGAAGGAAGACGCCGCGGGCAACCCTATGGGTTTGATCTCTGCGGCAACCGTCAATCGCTCGACGATCGATCTGCTCAAGAAGATCTTCAATCGCGCCAAGCGCGTCTGGCGCTACACATTCCCGGCCGAGCCGAGTTGGAAAGACCATCGCCTCGATGAGCCAAAGGAGCGTGTGCGCGAACTCGATGCCGACGAGGGCGAAGCGCTCGACGAGGCGGTGCGCGACGATTACGCTTTGTGGCTGGAGTTCTGTCGCCTGTCAGGCCTTCGTCGTCAGGAAACGCTGATCCGCTGGCAGAACGTCAATTGGTTTGCCAAGAAGATTACGACGAAAGGGAAGGGCGGGCGGGATGTGTCAACGCCCATCACGGATGATATCCGTACCATCCTCGAAGAGTGTAAGGGCCATCACCCCGATTTCGTCTTTACCTATGTCGCTCGCAAAACGCGCGCTGACAAGAAGACCGGCTACAGCCGCGTGAAGGGGCAACGCTATCCGATTACCAACGAAGGTGCGAAAACTCAGTGGCGCCGCCTGCGTGCCAAGGCCAAGGTCGAAGACTTTCGCTTTCACGACATCCGCCACGACGTTGGCACCAAGCTGCTGCGTGCCACAGGCAATCTCAAAGTGGTTCAAAAAGCCCTCAACCACGCCTCGATCACGACAACGACCAAATACGCCCACGTCATGCAGGACGAAGTGGCCGAAGGCTTGGCGTTGGTAGCAAAGTCCCGGCGTGACGCCAAGTCCCGGAAAAAACCCCGGAACTCCAACAAGTCCGTTGCCTAACAATTTGTTCTAAAATAGATAATGGCAAACCCGCCCTTCAGCCTGGGGGACACGGGGTCGGAGGTTCAAATCCTCTCTGCCCGACCATCCATTCCCCCAATGATAAGCGATCAATATCAGATGCTGTTCGCGTCGGCGTGACATCTGCTCGCCCGACGGCCAGGGTTTGCCATCTCGCGACTCAGACGGCCCTGTAGATCGACGCGCTCTTCGCCAAGTGCCTCAGGCCCTCAAATCAGTCGCTGAAGCTTGGTGAGCACACGCCCGCGTATGGCAACGCGCCGTGGTCTGCTCGTTGGTTGGCGGTCCCCATACTCCCTGCTCTCGCTTTCGGCGCCTTCTGTCTCGCCATGCAGAGGCACCTTACGTCTTGTCGGCTTGGCAACCGTACCGAGGGGATTACTACATATCTTCCAAACCGGTTCGGATAGTTTTATTTTCACCGGCGAATTAATCCTCGCAGTATGTGAGAACGAAGGCGGTTTCGCGGGCGGGAAACGGTGGATTAGTTTCAGATTACGTTTTCAAACCGGTTCGAAGCCTATATCAGCCGGGACAATTGTCCGGCCATCGTTCAGGAGGGCCATCGGTGAACCTGAGAGAGCTTGCCCAGCACCTGGGGCTGTCCAAGACGACCGTCAGCCGGGCTCTCAATGGCTTCTCCGAGGTCAACGAGGAGACGCGTCTGCGGGTGCTCGAGGCGGCGCGGCGCTTCAACTACACGCCGAATGTCAGCGCCAAGCGGTTGGCCACCGGCGAATCCGGCGCGTTCGGCGTGGTTCTGCCCGGCGCTTCCGCCGAAATGGCCGATCCGGTGTTCGGTGAATTCCTGGCAGGGCTCGCCGATGGGGCGGGGCGCTGCGGCCGCGACCTCTACGTCAACGCCACCTTCGACGGCGAGGAAGCCGGCTATCGCCGGCTGGCCCGCGCCAAGGCAGTCGACGTGATGATCCTGGCCAATCTCAAGGTCGAGGACCTTCGCATCCGCTTGCTGTCGCACCTCGGTTTGCAGACCGTCACCTGTGGCCGCACCGCCGGCTCGCTGATCTATCCGCATCTCGATATCGATCATGAGGATGGCGTGCGCCGGGCCGTCGAACTGCTCGCCGGGCTCGGCCACAAGACCATTGCGCTGGTGACTGGTCCGGCCGACCTGTCGGCGTCCGAGCAGCGGATGGTCGGCTGGCATGCCGCGCTCGGCCGCCATGGACTTGCCGCCGAGGCGGGGCTGTTCGCCGCCGGTCCCGCCACCGAGGGGCATGGGTATCGTGCCACGCGCGCGCTGCTGGTTTCGCCGACACCGCCGACCGCTTTCGTCTGTGCCTCGATGTTCCTGGCCTCCGGGTGTTGTCGGGCGATCGGCGATTGCGGCCTTACGATTGGTCGGGACATCTCGGTCATTGCCCATGACGATGGCCTTGCGATCGTCAGACCCGAGGCCTTCGAGCCGGCGCTGACCACCACCTTCTCATCGATTCGCACTGCCGGCCTCCGCGTTGCGGAGCTTGCCGCCGCCTTGGTTGGCGGCGCCGATCCGGCCGACCTCTCCGAAGTATGGGCAGTCGATCTGATCTTTCGCGATAGTGCCCAGGCACCGCCGCGACGATGACGAGCCGAACCCTTTGTCGGCGGGAGCCGACGAGCATGCGCGCGAGTTGAACGAAACAGGGCGCTATCGCCGCCTGACGGAGAAACCCGAGATCTGACGGAGTCTTGATGTGGTTGATCATTTGAAAGACGCGTCCGGCGGCGAAAAGCTGCTCGACGCGAAGGCCGGTCTTTGCCTGCAAGCCCCGATCGGCGGTTGGCTCATGTCCATCGCCGACGTTCCCGATCCGGTGTTCAGCGGCCGCATTCTTGGTGACGGCTTTGCCATCGACCCGACGGACGCAACGTTGCGGGCGCCCTTTGCCGGCGTCGTCACCTCGATCCACCGCGCCCATCACGCGGTGACGCTGAGGGCCGAGGACGGCGCCGAGGTGCTGATGCACATCGGCCTCGATACCGTGGCGCTGAAAGGCGACGGCTTCACGCCGCATGTCGCGGAGGGCGATCGGGTCAAGGCCGGCGACCCGCTGATCAGCTTCGACATGGACGTCATTTCGCAACTGGTGCGCAGCCTGGTGGTGCCGGTGGTGCTGACCAATGGCGAACGCTTCACGCTGGCCGTCCCCGCTGTTGGCCGGGAGATCGTTGCTGGTGAAGAGGTTGCCACGATCGCTCCTCAAGACCTCGCGACTTCGGCGCCGGCGGGGACGTCGAGCGGTGACGCGGTCATCGTCAAGGTGCGCATTGCCGATCCCAACGGCATCCATGCCCGCCCCGCCGGCCTCATCGCCGAAGCCGCCAAGTCCGGCATGGCCGAGGTGATCATCCGCCTCGGCGATCGCAAGGCCAGCGCGGCGAGCCCGGTCGGGCTGATGCTGCTCGGCGCCGTGCATAACGATGAGCTGACCATCGAGGCCAAGGGTACCGATGGCGCGGACGTTGCTAGGCGGATCGCCGCGCTTCTGGGGGAACCGGAGAGCGGGCCCGCCGCTGTCGCCGCTCCCAAACCGGAAACAGCAGCTCCGCCTGAGGCCGTTATTTCTCCCGTATCCGTTGACGCGCCTGAACTCTGGGGGACGGGCGTTGCCAAGACCATCGAGGGCACGACGGCCTCGCCGGGCCTTGCGATCGGCATCTCGGTGCGGATCACCTCTGAAGACTTCGAGATTTCCGAAAGTGGCACCGACGTCGAACAGGAAATCAAGGAGCTGCGCGCCGCTCTCCAGACGGCCGCCGCCGACATCAGCGCCAAGATTGCCGCCAGCAAGGGGCAACAGGCCGAAATCCTCGCCGCTCATCTGTCCTTCGTTGAGGACCCGGATCTGCGCAACGCCGCCTGGATGCTGATCCGCGATGGCAAGAGCGCCGCTTATGCCTGGAAGATGGCCATCGATCGCCAGGTTGCTGCGCTGCGCAAACTGGGCAATCCGGTGCTGGCCGAGCGCGCTTCGGATCTCGAAGACATCCGCCATCGTGTCCTCGCCATCCTGCTGGGCGTCTCCGGCTCGGCAACGGCGCTTCCTGGGGAGGCGGTCATCTTCGCGGCTGACCTCCTGCCGTCGCAGTTCGCCGATCTCGATCTCAAGAAGGTCGTCGGCATCGTGCTGGCCCATGCCGGACCGACGGCGCATGTGGCAATCCTCGCCGCTTCGAAGGGCATTCCGGCCATCGTCGCCGCTGGTGCCGATGTGTTGTGCGTGCCCGATGGGCAGCCGGTGGTTCTCGACGCGGATCAGGCGACCGTGCGGATCAATCCGCCCGCCGGTGAGATGGCCGATATCCGCGCCGCCGTCAGCCGTCGCCATGAGCGTCTTGCCGCCAACCGCGCCGCGACCCGCGCCGAATGCCGCATGGCCGATGGCACGCGGATCGAGGTGGTGGCCAATCTCGGCGGCCCGGCCGATGTCGCCGTGGCGCTCGAAAATGGTGCTGAAGGCTGTGGCCTGATGCGGTCGGAATTCCTGTTCCTCAACCGCACCTCGGCGCCGAGCGAGGACGAGCAATATGCCCAGTATCAGGCGATTGCCGATGGTCTCGAGGGGCGGCCGCTGATCATCCGCACCCTCGACGCCGGTGCCGACAAGGACGTGCCCTACGCCAACCTGCCGAAGGAGGAAAACCCCGCCCTCGGCCTGCGCGGCGTGCGCATGAGCCTGTGGCAGCCCGAGTTGCTCAGGACGCAGATCCGCGCCCTCCTGAGGGTGAAGCCTTACGGCCAGACCAAGATTCTGCTGCCGATGATCGCCACGATCGCCGACCTCAGGGACGTGCGTAAGGTGATCGACGAGGAGATGAAGGCGCTGGGGCGCACCGCGCCGATCGAAGTGGGCATCATGGTCGAGGTGCCCTCGGCGGCGCTGATCTCCAAGACGCTGGCCGCCGAGGCCGACTTCCTGTCGGTCGGCACCAATGACCTCGCGCAGTACACGCTGGCCATCGACCGAGTGAACCCGCGCCTCGCCAAGCAGCTCGATCCCTTCCATCCGGCGGTGCTGCGGCTGATCCAACTGGCGGTCGAGGGTGCGAAGGCGCACGGCCGCTGGGTCGGCGTCTGCGGTTCGCTCGCCTCCTTCCCGCTGGCCGCGCCGGTGCTGATCGGCCTCGGCGTCACCGAGCTGTCGGCAACCGCCGGCTCGATCGCCGAGATCAAGGCGATGGTGCGCACGCTCGACATCAACAAATGCAAGGCGGTCGCCGAAGCGGCGCTCGCCCTCGAATCCGGCGAGGCGGTGCGCCGCATGCTCGCCCAGTCCTGGCCCGAAGCTTAAGTCTGAGAGATCCTAAATCATGTTCAAATCCGCATTCGGAGTGCTGCAGCAGATCGGCAAGGCGCTGATGCTGCCTGTGGCCGTACTGCCGGTCGCCGGCCTTCTGCTCGGCATCGGCGCGTCCAACTTCTCCTTCCTGCCGGAGATCGTGTCGCAGGTGATGGCCAAGGGTGGCGATGCCATCTTCGGCAACCTGCCGATC
>JAGSYV010000098.1 GCA_018262505.1 Pseudomonadota bacterium | reverse complement strand
GCCTTCTCGGCATCGGCCTTGGCAAGACCCGAGGCAACGAAGGCGTCATAGGCCTTGCTGTCCTTGCAGCCGGCGAGCAGCAGCTTCTGCTCGAAGACTTCACGCGTGCCGTGCTTTTCGCCGGGGATATAGGCGGCGATCTCCCAATCCGGGAAGCCGGACTTGACGTCGGACCACTTGGCGTTGGGATTGTCGACAAGCTGGCCGTCCTTCAGCACCTTGGCGCCGATGGCATTGAACCAGTCGGCCGGCACGAAGGCGAAGTCGGGACCCTTGATGTCGGAGGCGAAGACGATGCCGTCGTAGCCGATGCGGATTTCCTGCACCTCGGTCACGCCGGCCGCTTTGCAGGCGTCGAGCTCTTCGGCCTTGATCGGCCGGGAAGCGTCGGCGATGTCGATGGTGTCATCGCCCACGCCCTTGCAGAATTCCTTGAGGCCGGCGCCGGTGCCGCCGCCTTCGACGATCGGCGCCTTGAAGTTCGAGTTGGCTTCACCGAAAGCCTCGGCGACGATGGTCGCATAGGGCAGAACGGTGGAAGAGCCGGCGATATGGATCTGCTCGGCAGCAAAAGCGGTGCCGGTAGCGGAGAGGCCGAGCACGATGGCGCTGGCGGCGGTGGAGAATTTCACGGGAGTACTCCTAACGGTTTAGGATCGTGACGGTCGGAGTTCTTGAAGCCGTCGGCTGTCTCGTACCCGTCACGCCGCGGACCCTAGCGGCCTGGCGCTACTCTTCTATGACGGATTGGCTACACTATTGTGACAGTATAATTATCTGAAAATAAACAAAAAATCAGGATTTGAAATGTTCGGGAGCCAACATGTCCGTCTCTTTCGTCATCTCGGCGTCCAACAGTTGGGGCCGACGGGGCAGCCAGACGTTTACCGTCGTCCCCGAGCCCACCTCCGAGCGGATGACAAGGCGCCCCTGATGGCGGTTGACGATATGCTTGACGATGGCGAGGCCGAGGCCCGTGCCGCGCTGCTCGCGGCTCCGCGCTGCGTCCACTCGGTAGAAGCGCTCCGTAAGGCGCGGCAGGTGTTCCGCCGCGATGCCAGGACCGTCGTCGGTCACGCTGACGCGAAAGCCGGGCCGGCCATCGTCGCCCGCCTCTTCTGCGAGTCCGAGCACGATACGGCCCGCGTCACGGCCGTATTTCACGGCATTTTCGACCAGATTGGCAAAGACTTGCGTCAGTTCGTCACGGTCGCCGGCGATGGAAGCATTGGCGACACTCTCTTCGACGACGACCGTCACCTGCCGGGCGGCCGCCACGGGCGCCAGCATATCAACGACCGCCGGTAACACCTCTGCGAGGTCGACATCGCCGGTGGGGCGGACGTGCGCTTTCATTTCGAGTCTGGACAGGGACGTCAGGTCATCGATCAAGCGCCCCATGCGTCGGGCCTGTTCCAGCATGATGGCCAGGAAGCGTTCCCGGTTGGCTTCGTCGCGCCGGGCCGGGCCCAGAAGGGTCTCGATGAAGCCGGTCAGCGAGGCGAGCGGCGTCCTGAGTTCGTGGCTGGCGTTGGCGATGAAATCGCTACGCATACGGTCAAGCCGAACGGCCTCGCTCTCATCCCGGAAGCGCAGCAGCACGAAATCCGGTCGCCGCCGCGGCTCGGGTCGCGGCAGGCGCAACGGCGAGCAGCGCACGACGAAGTGCCGCTCACTGGCGCCACGCTCGACGAAGCGCACCGGTGGCAGGACTTCGCCGTTGCCGGCGCGCTGGACGGCATCGAGGATTTCCGGCACGCGCAAGCGAAAGGCCAGGGGGTCGCCCATACGGGCCGGACCAAACTCAGCGGCGGCGGCGGCATTTTGGTAGCGTAGCGTGCCCTCGGCATCGGTCAGAAAGGCCGGTTCCTCCATGCCGTCGAGCAACAGCTTCATGCCGATATCCGGCCAGCGCCTGACAGCAAGCCGATCGGCCGCTTTCGGCGCGGCAACCTTTCCGCCGGCCGGCAGGGCGAGAAGCACAGCCGCGCCGGTGGCAAGAAAACCAAATAGCGCGACAGCTGGCGAAAGATCGGCGGCAAACAGCATGACCACCCAGAAGACAGCCGCCGCGATGAGCACGGATTGCAGGCGGCCCTCGGCGATGGACTCGCCAAGGCGGCCCCGTGCCTCCCGAACTGCGTCGTTGCTCTCCGGCCTGTCCGGCATAGGGTTCATGGTGTTTATCTGTCCTTAAGCGAAAACGCGGATTCTGTCATATTGATAAACGTCTTTTGTGACGCTTGTAGCGCGGTTCACCGCGCCCGCACTGCTGGCAGGCACGCGGATTCTGGGGGAAAGCCGATGGGAAAGAAAGACAAATCGACGAACGACATGACGCGCCGTTTCGTGTCGGGCGTCGAGCTGATCGCTGCTCGCGAAGGCGCCGCCGTGCTGGCGACGCAGGCTCCCGACGCGCCGCCGATCACATTCGGCAAGCTCATCTTCGATCTCGATAATCCCTACCTCCCTGAGGAGATCGAGATGGAGGCCCTCGGCTCCGGCGGCTATCCCTACAAGGAGATCCTCAAGGACAAGACTTATCTCGAAGAGCTGCGGGTACTGCAGATCGAACTGGTGAAGTTGCAGAAGTGGGCCAACGATACTGGTCAGCGCATCGTCCTGCTGATGGAAGGGCGCGATGCCGCCGGCAAGGGTGGTACCGTCGCGACCTTCCTGGAATACATGAACCCCCGTTCAGCCCGCCACGTGGCATTGACCAAGCCTTCCGACGTCGAGCGGGGTCAATGGTATTTCCAGCGCTACGCCAATGAGCTGCCGACCCGCGGCGAAATCGTCTTCTTTGACCGGTCCTGGTACAACCGCGCGGTGGTCGAGCCGGTGATGGGTTTCTGCACGGCCGAAGAGTCGAAGCTCTTCCTCGAGGAGGTGCCGCATTTTGAGCGCATGTTGATCCACGACGGTATCGTGCTGATCAAGATCTGGCTCGACATCGGGCGCGAGATGCAGCTCAAGCGGTTCCACGACCGCCGTCACGATCCGTTGCGCATCTGGAAGCTGTCGCCGGTCGACCTCAAGGCGCTCGCCATGTGGGATGAGTATACCGCCGCCCGCGACCGCATGCTGAAGGCCAGCCACTCCGACCTCAGCCCATGGATCGTCGTTCGGGCCAACGACAAGAAGCGGGCTCGCCTCAACGCCATCCGCTACCTGTTGTCGAAGGTCGACTATGACCGTAAGAATCTGGCCGCCATCGGTGAGATCGACGACAAGATCCTTGGCAAGGGACCTAAGTTCTTGAAGGTCAAGGACGACAAGAACAACAAGGACAAGGACTGAAGCCAGGTCCTTGGCTTCTGAAAGCGGTCCTCCAACCCAGTTCACGAATTTCTCGCGCCATTGGCCGTCGAGAAAGTCGTGACGGCGTCAGGCCAGCCTCAGATACCAATGAATGTCGCGGTCGCTCACTTCGGCAAAGAAGCGGTCGCACTCCGCTTCCTTGATGGTGAGGTAAATGTCGGTGAAGCGCGCACCGAGCCGTCGCTTCAGGAAATCCGAAGCGCGGGCCTTCCTGAGGGCTTCCGGCCAGAATCGCGGCAGCGATGGCGCAACCTGCGCGTAGCCGTTGCCGACGATGGGCTCCGAGGGGGCAAGCTTGTTCTCGATGCCCTCGATCATGCCGGCGATGACCGTGGCGAGCGCGAGATAGGGGTTGGTGTCTGCCCCGGCAACGCGCTGTTCGAGATGGCGCGTTTTTGGTGGACCGCCAGTGACACGGATCGGCACCGAGCGATTGTCGATCGCCCAGGCCGGGCCGAGCGGCGCGTAGGAATTGGCCTTGAAGCGCCTGAAGCTGTTGGCGTTGGGCGCAAAGATTGCCATGCTCTCGGCCATGGTGGCTTCCAGGCCGGCGATGGCGTGCCGAAGAAGCTCATTGCCTGCGGGTTCACTGCCCGCGAACAGGTTATTGCCGGCCTCATCGCAAAGGCTGACATGGAAGTGGGCGCCGGAACCGGCGAACTCTGCGTAAGGCTTGGCCATGAAGGTGGCGACGAAGCCATGGCGCTCGGCAACGCCCTTGACGAGGCGCTTCCACAGGATGGCATCATCGGCGGCGCGGAGCGCGTCGTCGCGGTGTTCCAGCACGATCTCGAATTGGCCGGGAGAATATTCCGAGATCAACGTGCGAGCCGGCAGGCCGGCCGCTTCGGCGGCGGCATAGACCGCCTCCAGGAAGCCGGAAAAATCCGAGAGATCCTGAACGAGATAGGCCTGGAGGTCCGTCTGCCGGAAGCCGTTGGGCGCAGTGGGTGGTGTCAGCCTGCCCTCGGTCGCCGCTGGGCCGTCCAAAAGGTAGAATTCCAGTTCGACGGCAGCGACCGGCCTGAAGCCGAGGGCCAGCGCCTCGTCGACCACGCGGGCGAGCGCATGGCGCGGATCGCTGGCCGAGCCTGATCCGTCGGCCTCGAAGGAGGTGAGGAGGAACTGGGCAGTTGGTGTCTGTCGCCAGGGTGAGCGAACGAGGGTGCCGGCGACCGGCCGACACATCCGGTCCGCGTCGCCCTGTTCCCAGAGCAGGCCGGTTTCCTCGACGTCGGCTCCCTTGATGTCCAGCGACAGCACCGAGCAGGGGAGCGGCCGTCCGATGCGGTAGGCACCGAGGAGTTCCGAACGACGAAGTATCTTGCCGCGTTGCACGCCGGAGCAGTCGGTCAGGAAGCATTCAAACTGGGCGACGTCCGGATTGGCGGCGAGGAAGGCCTCGGCCTCCGCGACATCGGCGATCTTGACGGCGGACATGGTGATGGTCCCGGCATGTCGGCGCCCCGCACGAACCGTAGGCGACAGAATGGAAAATCCTAGCTGTCATGGCATTTCCCCCTAGTCATTGTCCAGCGCGACGACGGCAGGCTTGGCCTTGTTGCGTCTCCTCGGCTAAAAGGGGAGCCATTCTTGCCGCTGGGTCGCCATGCATTTCCGTTTTGTCCTTGTGCTTTCTCTTCTCTTCCTTGCGGCCTGCGCCGGATCACGTCCCGATGGTGGGGCGCTGGAAGTCACCAAAGCGCCGGCACCGGGCGCTGTCGAGCACGAGCTTCTGGTGGCTGCGACGCGCGAGCGGGTGAAGACGGGGCCGGCCATGTTCAATGGCGAGCGGACCAGCGATCTCGATTTTGCCGATCTTTCCATCTCCGTGCCACCAAGCCATCGGTCCGGCGACATTGAATGGCCATCGCCGCTGCCCGGTGATCCAAAGGCGCAGTTTGCGGCGCGCTCGCTCGCCTATGTCGACGGCACGGATGATTTCAGGAAGCGCCTTGCAGCGAAGGTCGCTGCCCTGCCGAAGGGCCAGCGCTCGGTGGCGGTGATCGTCCACGGCTTCAACAATGATTTTGACGAGGCGGTGTTCCGCGCCACTCAGATTGTCCACGATACCAGCTTTGACGGTGTGCCGGTGCTGTTCACCTGGGCGTCGCGCGGCTCGGTGTTCGATTATGTTTACGATCGCGACAGTGCCACGATTGCCCGCGACGGCTTGGAGGAGCTGCTGCGCATTGCCTCCGAGAGCGGTGTCGAAGACCTCTATGTTTTTGCCCACTCCATGGGTACCTGGGCGACCATCGAGGCGTTGCGCCAAGCCAAGATCGCCGGCCATGGCGATTTCAACGGCAAGCTTCGCACGGTGGTGCTGGCGGCGCCGGACATCGACGTCGATGTGTTCAAATCGGAAATGCGGGTGATCGGCGAGCCGAAATACCCCTTCGTGCTGTTTTCATCTTCCGACGATCAGGCGCTCTGGCTGTCCGGGCTGATCGCCGGTGAGAAGCCGCGTCTCGGTGCCTATACCGAAGACAAGAAAGCCATTGCCGACCTCGGTGTCATCGTCATCGATATATCGACGACCGAGGCCAACGATTCGCTTGCTCACAACAAGTTCGCCGTCGTCCTGCCCGACTTCGTCAATCGGATTGGTGAGCGGCTTCGGCATGGCGATCGGCTGGCAACGGGCCGCAGCAGTCTCTCGGAGACGGCGCGCAACCTTACCGGATCGTTCGGTAGCGTTGTTAGCAATACGGCCGGGGCTGTGGTGACACTGCCTGCTTATCTGCTGACGCTGCCGGTCCGGGCCGTGGGGCACTGATTTCGGCTACTGTTCAACGTTTGCCGACGATCTCGATCAGCCGGTCGAGCGTCCCCTCGTCGAGGGTGCGGATGCGCTCGCCAAGCCGGTTGGCAAGTTCGGTCGCCTTGGGCGACAGCCCCTCGGTATCGATGACAATGCGCGGGTGCGACAGGTCGGCCAGCCGTTCCAGCTCCTCAGCCTCGTCCCAGATGATATTGAGGTGGCCGATGATCCGCTGCAGAAGGTCCCAGGTCGGTCGGCCGCGCCGGCCGTGCTCGAGCGCCGACAGATAAGCCGGCGAAACACCGATCGCTGCCGCCATCGATTTCAAGGTCATGCCGCGCGCCTTGCGGATTTCGCGCAAGCGGGCGCCGAACGGGGTCATTCTACTTCCTCTTGCGGATACGCACGTAAAGCGCGCCATCGCCGCCGTGGACCGGGCCGGCGTCCTCGTAACCGAGCACGACGCGCCGGAATTCCGGCAGGCTCAGCCAGAGTGGCACGACGCGCCTCAGCACGCCACGCTCATGGTCGTGCAGGCTCTGAAAATCGCCTCCCGGCCGGCCTTTGCCGGTGATCACCAACACCACTTTCCAACCCATGGCTTGGGCATGGGACAGAAAGCCCGAAAGGCGGGCATGTGCTTCGTCCTGTCGATAGCCGTGCAGATCCAGCCGGCCATCAATGGTCGTGCGGCCGCGATTGACGGCCTGCCGCTCCCGCTTGCCGAAGGGATGCAGCTTTGGCAGGGCCGGCTTGGTGGCCGGCGCGGGGGGGATCGCCGGCGGCAGATGAACGAGAGATCGCTGCGGCTCTGGTTCGGCAGCGGCAACCACCGCTGGCGGCGCCACGGGCTTTTCCGGGCGAAGTGGCGTGACGCTCTTTCTCACCGCCCGCCAGAGTTCTTCCTCCTCGGGGGCGAGTGGCCGTCCTTTGCGGCGGGACATCGGTCAGTCCTCCCGCGGCACGAGCAGGGTGAAACGGGCCGGATCGCGGACCCGCGCTGCCAGTGCGAAGGCATCATCGCCTGAACCGAAGAAGATATCGCCACGCGCCGGCCCAATGATTGCCGAGCCGGTATCCTGGGCCACCATCAGATGGCGAAACGGCCCAGCCGCGAGATCGGTCTCGACGAACATCGGAGCGTGGAAGGTAATGAGCGAGCGATCGACGGCCAGCGACCGGCCCGGCGTCAGCGGCACACCGGCGGCGGCGATCGGGCCAAGGGCAGGATCGGTGACCGGTGCTTGCCGAAAGAAGATGTAGGAACGGTTGCGGGCAAGCGCAGCCCGCCGTTCCCGTGGCGCGAGAGCTTCGAGCCAGGCGCGGAGTATGTCGGCTGTGGCCTCGGCGGGACTGGCCACCACATCGCGTTCGAGCATCAGGCGCGCCACGGAAAAATAGGGATGGCCACTTTTGGCCGCGAAGGTGACGCGCATCAGCCGGCCGTCCGGCAATCGGAGCCTTGCCGCACCCTGCACGTGGATGAAAAAGGCTTCGACGGCGCTTTTCACGAAAGCGATCGGCCGCGCACGTCCGTCGAGGGCACCAGCCATGATCGCGCCCCGTTCCGGACAGGCGGCGAGGCGGCCCTGCCCGTCTTCCATGGCCCAAGTCAGCGTCGGATCGAGATTGCGTCGGTCGTCATCGTCGCCGATTTCACGCAAACCGTTGGGTGGCGCAAGCAGCGGCACCGGAAAAGCCAGCGATGACTGAAGCTGCGCCTCCACCTCGGGCTCGAAGAAACCCGTGACGAAACCTTCGCCGGAAGCGGGCACGATGCGGAACGGTCGGAAATGCGTCTCGAAGAAGGTGCGAGCGGCAACGGAGTCCACGGTTTCGCCGAGTGCCACCGCCAGCCTGGCTTTTTGAGCCAACGCTGCGCCGTTCGGTCCGAGGGCCTTGGCGGTCGGAATTTTGTCGATGAGGCGGTCCGCCGAGCGCCGGAAGGCAGCGAAGGCGGCGGCATGATCGTCGTCGACCCATCCGGAAAGATCAGTGAAGTCGGTCGCCACCAGCTGGGCGGTAGGAAGCGTGTCGGCCAAGATGCGATCAGCCCCCAGCATCCGTGGCGACCAGCTTCCAGTTTGGATCCGATGATCTGATCTCGCGGGCGAATGTCCAGACGTCGGTTACCTCGGCCACCCGCTGGGGATCGCCTTCGACCACCGAACCGTCCCGGCCACGGGTTACCGAGATGAGCTGCGAGGAAAAGCGCACCGTCACCTGGGCCATTCCGCCTTCGATTCCGGCGTCGGCGACGTCCGCCTTGTCGATGCCGACAAAGGTAAAGTCTATTTTCTCGCCGCGTCCCTCGCGCTCGGCGATCACGCCGGAAAAACCGTCGAACACCTCGCGCGACAGCAAGGGCTTCAGCGCCGCTCGATCACCGGCGGCGAAGGCGGACACGATCATCTCATAGGCGGCACGGGCACCCGCCATGAAACCATCGAGGTCGAAGTTGCGGTCGGCCGAAGCGATCGCCCTGAGACCGGTGTTGGCACTACCGGCGGGAAACGCCTCGTCGATGCGGGCGAACACCGCCTCGCGCGGATCGGAGCGGCCTTCGCGTGGCAAAGTCACCACATTATCACCCGCCGGGGGTGGCTCGATTTCCGGCTTGCGTCCGGCGAACGGCAATGACGAGGAAGATGAGGCTGGTGAGATCGAGGAAGGCGTTCATCCGAGCATCGTTTCCCTCAGTTGGCGCCAAGAGGGCGCAGCATCGCGGTTTCTGTCGTCTGCCTATGTAGGCGACGCCAGCGACGAGGGAAAGACGGACATGCGGTGAATCTGGAGCGATTTCGATGACAAGGCGGCAGTTTGCCACCGTCATCGCTGCGACTATCGCCGTGTCGGCGATACTTGCGCGCCACTGGTCAGCCGGCGCATCATGTCAAAACACACCGACCGATCCGGGACCGCCATGCGCCTTTTGCCCTATCTTCCGCTCCTTCTCATCGCCTGGCCGATCGCTGAGATCGCGACGCTCGTCTGGGTGGGCGGGCATCTCGGTGTCATCAATACCGTCGGCCTGGTTCTTCTCGCTGCCTTTGGTGGCTTGGCATTGTTCCGCTACGTCGGCTTCGGCCTGTTGCGCCGCGTGCAGGCCGAGCTTTCCGCGGGGCGCATGCCGACCGGGACACTGCTCGAAGGCTTTGTCGTGCTCGTTGCCGGCATATTGCTGATCCTGCCCGGTTTCCTGTCCGATGTGCTGGCCGTCCTGCTGCTGTTCACACCGGTGCGACGACTGATCATCGCGGCGGTCGCCTCCCGCATCACAGTGTTGAAGTCCGCGTCGACGACATCCGCGACCCGGCAGCCGGATGACGGTGTTGTCGACCTTGATGAGGACGAATGGGAACGGCGCGGCGACGCTGATTCGCCATGGTCGGAACGGCCACCAATCTCTCCACCCGACCGCGATGGCGATCGGTCTTGATCTCATCCGCCAAGCCTGATAGCGCTCGGACCCGCGAAAAATCGGGAAACGGCCGTCTCCGTCTGCTGCCGGTTCCGCCAAAACACAGGGTCACCCTTGCGGGCGTTGACGCCCCGGCTGGCCGGAGGAGTGCGAGAATGAGTTCGGTTCAGCCCGAGAACGGCGCTGCTGAAGCCCAGCCGTCGATGAGCGTCGTTGCCCAATATATCAAGGATCTGTCTTTCGAAAACCCGAAGGCGCCCGACAGTTTGCGCGCCCGCGAAGCCTCGCCGCAGATTTCCATCGGCGTCAATGTCAACTCGCGCCAGCGCAGCCAGACCGACTATGAGATCGACCTGCATCTCGAAGCCAAGGCAGCCATCGGCGAAGATGTGATCTTCAATGTCGAACTGTCCTACGGTGGCCTTGTCACCGTGCAGAACGTGCCGGCCCAGCATCTGCACCCCTTCGTCAACATCGAAGGCCCTCGCCTGCTGTTCCCCTTCGCACGCCAGATCATCGCCGACGCTGTCATCCGCGGTGGCTTCCCGCCGCTCCTGATCGATCCGATCGACTTCGTCGCTCTCTACCAGCAGTATCTCGCCCGCCTGCAGCAGATGCAGCAGCAGCAGGGCGCTGCCAACTAAGGCGAACGCTGCCAAATCGACATGGACGGCACGTCTCCGGAAGGGGGTGTGCCGTTTGTTTTTTGGCGCAATTGCGCTATGGCCCCTCAGGCTGTGAGATCGGAAAGGTAAGTGTTCTCGGCGCGGGAGCGGGCATAGGCCTCTGGCTCTATCCGAGCGAAAAGCAACGCTTCGTCCCGGTCGCGGGGTGCGGCGAGAATGGCGCCGTCGGGCGCGGCAATGCGCGAAAGGCCCGCATAGGCGAAGTCGTCGTCACGACCGCAGTTGTCGACATAGGCCACGAAGACCTGATTTTCAAAGGCGCGCACGGCGATCATGTGGGCGGCGATGAACTCGGCCGACCCACCAACCGGTAAGGCCGTCGGCACCAGGACTGCGTCGACACCGGCTCGGGCGAGGCGGCGGACATTCTCGGGAAATTCCACATCGTAGCAAATCAACAGACCGAGGTTCAGCCCATCTTGGTGGACGATGACCGTCGAGGGCGCCGCCGCGCGGAACCAGTGTCGCTCATAAGGACCGTAGAGATGGCTCTTGCGGTAGACCGCCCGCCTATCGCCGGAAACCCACAGCGCGCTGTTGTAGAGCGCGTCACCATTGCGCTCGGCAAAGCCGGCAACGATGCCCAGGGAATGCCGGCGGGCGATCGCGGCGACGCTCGTAGCGAGCGGGCCGTCGGCCGGCTCCGCCAGAAGCGGCAGATCGGGGCCGGCACCATAGCCGACGAGACCGAGTTCCGGTGTTACCAAGAGGTGAGCGCCGCCGGCTGCTGCCTCGGCGGCCGTTCGCTCCAGCCTATCGAGGTTGGCAGCGACATCTGACGGGTAGGATCGCATCTGCAAGGCGGCGATAAGCATCGGCGGCTCCATGAAAAATGGCGAGCTCGCGAGGCATACAAGCCAAAGGACCGTCACTCAAGCGTCCGCCGTCCGTGCGGCAAAAGTGCCGCTTTTATAGGCGCGCTTCGGGCGGCACCGGACTGGATCGGCCGAGGTTTTGGCTTAAAAAGGAAGCAATGCTGCCAGTGATACCGGTATCTTTTGAGGAGCTTGAGTGATGGGTCCGCAGGTCGATCCCGTTCCGTCCGACATTGCCGTGCCAAAGGAAGCCGACGTCGTCATCGTCGGTGGCGGCATCATTGGCACCAGCTCGGCGCTCTATCTGGCCGAGCGGGGTCTCAAGGTCGTACTGCTGGAAAAAGGCCATGTCGGCGGCGAGCAGTCGAGCCGCAACTGGGGCTGGGTCCGGCAGGCCGACCGTGATCCACGCGAGTTCGACCTTATCCGCGAAGCGTTGCGGCTGTGGCGGGAAATGGGCGCGCACGGCGTTGGCGACACTGGCTTCCGGGAAACCGGCATCTTCTTCGCCGCTCGTAAGGCACGTGATGTTGAAGGCTACCGTGCTTGGGTCAAGGCGGCGGCCGACCATGGCATTGGCGCCGAGGTGATCGAGGGTGAATCCGTTCGAGCCATCATGAAGGACGATCTTTCGCCGCCACCGGCCGGTCTCTGGTGTCCGAGTGACGGCTGCGCCGAGCCGCAGAAAGCGGCGCCGGCGATCGCGCTGGCCGCGCGCGCCAAGGGCGCTGTCATCCTCACCGACTGCGCGGTACGCGGCCTTGAAAAAGCCTGTGGTGAGATCGTGTCGGTGGTCACCGAGCGCGGCAGCATCACGACGAAGCGCGTCGTGCTTGCCGCCGGTGCTTGGTCGCGCCGTTTTCTGAAAGATCTTGGCATCACGCTGCCACAGCTCAAGATGCGGTCGACGGTATCGCGCACCAGTCCGGTGACGGGCGGTCCCGACGCTGGCATCTGGGACGATGTCATCGGCATTCGCAAGCGCGCCGACGGCGGCCTGACGGTGGCAAACGGCGTTGCCAATGTCGCCGACCTCACGCCCGATCATGTCCGCTTCACCCTGGATTTCCTGCCGGCGCTCCTGGCCGACTGGCAGCACGTGTCGCTGTCTTTCGGCTCGCGTTTCTTCCGTGAGATCGACGACTGGCCGACAAGGCCGCTCGACGAGATGTCGCCCTACGAAAAGACCCGCGTTCTCGATCCGAAGCCCGATGTTCGTTTCCTGCGCCGGACCATGACCGAGCTGAAGCGCCGCTTTCCGTCCTTCCAGGATGCCCGCATCGTTCAGGCCTGGGCCGGCTACATCGACGTGACGCCGGATGTGGTGCCGGTGATTTCCGAGGTGGATGGTCTTTCCGGCCTCGTCGTCGCCACCGGCTTCTCCGGCCACGGCTTCGGCATCGGACCGGGGGCTGGCTGGCTGGTCGCCGACCTCGTCACGGGAACGACGCCCTTCGTCGACCCGACGCATTTCCGTCTGTCGCGTTTCTCCGACGGCTCGAAGCCGAAACCAGCGTCGAGACTCTAGAGCATCTTCGAGCGAAGTGGATACCGGTTCGCGTGAAGAAAATGCGTTAATTCAATAAATTAGAGCGTTTCCGTGTTTCTCTGAAATACGGAAACGCTCTACACTTCAGGCAGCGAGATCGGCGACCACGGCGTCGAGCACGAAGGCGCCTGCCGGCGTGGTGCGGATGTGGCCGTCGGGCAGCACCTCCACCATGCCGTGAAGGACGAGGTCGGAAATCCGCGCCGGATCGAATCGCCGGCCGGACAGCCGCTGGTAACGGGATGCGTCGATGCCCTCGACGAGGCGGAGACCCATCAGCAGCATTTCGTCGCCGGCCGTCTCGCCGAAGATCTCCTCGGTTTCGATCACGCCATTGCCCGTCTCGGCGACACGCTTCATCCAGGCTTCGGGATTGCGCTCGGCGATCGTGGCAAGGCGACCGCGGTCGTCGCCGTTGACGATGCGGCCGTGGGCGCCGGGGCCGAGGCCGAGATATTCGCCGTAGCGCCAGTAGAGAAGATTGTGCCGGCTCTCACCGCCGGGCGTGGCATGGTTGGAGATCTCGTAGGCCGGCAGACCGGCTGCGCCGGCGATGGTCTGCGTCAGCTCGTAGAGGTCGGCGGCAGCGTCGGCATCCGGCACCACCAGCTTGCCGGCGTCATAGAGCTTTTCGAAGGCGGTGTCCGGTTCGATGGTGAGCTGGTAGAGCGACAGGTGGTCGGCGGCAAAGCCGATGGCGCGCCGGAGTTCGGTCTCCCAGGCTTCGAGGCTCTGGTCGGGACGGGCATAGATGAGGTCAAAGGATAGGCGCGGAAAAGTCTCGCGCGCCAGCTCGAGCGCCCGGAGCGCCTCGTCGACATTATGCAGCCGGCCGAGGAATTTGAGGTCCGCATCGTTCAGCGCCTGAACGCCCAGCGACAGGCGGTTGACGCCGGCCGCCCGATAGCCGCGGAAACGCCCGGCTTCCACAGACGATGGGTTGGCCTCCAGCGTGATCTCGGCATCGGCTGATACTTGCCAATGATGGCCGACCAGATCGAGGAGACGGCCGACGCTTTCGGGCTTCATGAGCGATGGCGTACCGCCGCCCAGGAACACCGAGGTTACCGTGCGACCAGGCGTCAGGCGTGCATGGGAGGCGATCTCCCGCTCCATGGCGGCCAGATAGCCGGCCTCGTCGATGCCCTTGGGACGGACGTGGCTGTTGAAGTCGCAATAGGGACACTTGCGAGCGCAGAACGGCCAATGGATGTAGACGCCAAAACCGATGTCCGGAGTGCCCTCAGCCGTGGCTTCCACCCCCGAAAGGAGATCCTGCTCGCTCATCGGTTTACCCACTTGGTCCGAAGCCGATGGGGAAGGCGCCCTCGACGAGCAGCTTCAATGAGCGCGACCGGTGCGACAACGGGCCGGGCGCTTCCCAGATCGAGCCATGCTTTTCCGCCTCGGTCATCTCGCCGAACGTCCTGGTCTCGCCGTCCGGCATGAAGACAGGGTCGTAGCCATGGCCGAAATCGCCCGAACGCGGCGGCCAGACCAGCGTGCCATTGCGGGTACCGAGATATTCCTGGGTATGCCCATCCGGCCAGGCAAGGCACAGCAGCGACACGAAGGTCGCCCGCCGCTTGTCCGGCGTCGCCGCACCGGCCTTGTAGAGTTCTTCCTCGACGAGGCGCATGGCCATCGACCAGTCGCGGTTCGGTCCGGCCCAATCGGCGGTGTAGACGCCCGGACGGCCGTCGAGAGCTTCTACACAGAGGCCGGAATCGTCGGCGAGCGCCACTTCACCAGCGGCGCGGGCGGCGGCCAGCGCCTTGATGCGGGCGTTGTCGACGAAAGTTTCGCCATCTTCGACCGGCACCGGCAGACCGAGGTCGCCGGCCGACACGAGCTCGATGGAAAGACCGCCCAGCAGGAAATAGAACTCCCGGAGCTTGCCGTTGTTATGGGTGGCGACGATGAGGCGCTTGCCGTCGATGCGGCGCTGTTCGGTCATATCCAGCCCTTTCAGGACGCGATGGCCGCCTTCTGCAGCTCGATCAGCTGGGCGATGCCGCCCTTGGCAAGGGTAAGCAGTTGTTGTAGCTCGGCTTCCGAGAAGGGCGCGCCTTCGGCGGTCCCTTGGATCTCAACGAGGCCGCCGGAGCCGGTGATCACGAAGTTGGCGTCCGTCTCGGCCGAGGAGTCCTCGATATAGTCGAGGTCGAGCACCGGCACGCCGTCGGAAATGCCGCAGGAGATGGCGGCGACATGGTCGCGCAGCACCTTGGCCTGGGCCGGCACCAGGTTGCGCCGGCGCATCCATTCGATAGCGTCATAGAGCGCCACGAAAGCGCCGGTGATCGAGGCGGTACGGGTGCCGCCGTCGGCCTGGATGACGTCGCAGTCTATGACGATCTGCCGTTCGCCGAGAGCGATCAGGTCGACGACGGCGCGCAACGAACGGCCGATCAGCCGCTGGATCTCCTGCGTACGGCCCGATTGCTTGCCGGCTGCCGCCTCGCGCTTCATGCGCTCACCGGTGGCGCGCGGCAGCATGCCGTATTCGGCGGTCACCCAGCCCTTGCCACCGCCCCTCAGCCACGGCGGCACCTTTTCGTCGACCGAGGCGGTGACGAGCACATGGGTATCGCCAAACTTCACGAGGCAGGAACCTTCGGCATGGCGCGACACGCCGCGTTCAAGGCTGACGGGACGCAACTCGTCGGGGGCACGGCGGGACGGGCGCATGGGTTCTCCAAGATATCGGGCGCGGAGCGATAGGCTTCGCAAGGTTGCGCCCTTGTAGCCCCGTCGGGGAAGTCCCGTAAAGGGTGGCGATCGATGAACCGCCGGGAAAGCGGCGCTTCATTCCGGCCCGAGGCCGTGTATAAGGGGCCGAACGCCCCTTTCCTGCCCGGACAATCCGCCTTGGCCAAGCCGCCCTCCCCCGTCAAACCCGCGCCTCGCGCCGGTCACCCTTTCCCCCGCAAGCCCGAGAGACCGGCGGATGCGGTGAAAGAAACGGTGCGCCCGGAGATACGCAGCCACGAACCTCGCGGCCCGGCTCGCCCTTCTGCCGCCGCCGCCCTCAAGCGGCCGATGCCGGCGGTGCTTGGGCCGCGTCTGGCAACCGAAGAGGTCGGATCGCTGCTCATCACCGAGGGGTGGGACGACTATCGCCTTCTCGATATGGGCGAAGGCGAAAAGCTTGAGCGCTACGGCGAGCTGACCGTCATAAGGCCGGAGCCGCAAGCCATGGGACCGCGCCGGCTCGCCCCGTCGGTCTGGGCGGCGGCCGGTGCGGCCTTTACCGGCGACGTCGAGGAGGATGGCCCTGGCCGCTGGCGGACGGAGCCGGGTATCGGCAGCGCCTGGGAGATGCGGGTGATGGACTTGCCCGTCGTCTGCCGGCTGACCTCCTTCCGCCACGTCGGCATTTTCGCCGAACAGATTGCCCATTGGGCTTGGATGGCCGAGCGCCTCAGGGCGCATCGCGGGCCGGAGCGGCCGAAGCTTCTCAACCTCTTCGGCTATACCGGCATCGCCTCGCTGATTGCCGCCGAAGCCGGCGCCGAGGTGACGCATGTCGACGCTTCCAAGAAATCGGTGGCCTGGGGCCGGGAAAATCAGGCGCTGGCCGGCCTCGACGCCGCGCCCATCCGCTGGATCGTCGATGATGCCGTCAAGTTTGCCGAACGCGAGGTGCGGCGCGGCAAGCGCTACGACGGTATCCTGCTGGATCCGCCGCGCTTCGGCCGTGGCCCGGATGGCGAAGTCTGGTCTCTCGAAACCGACCTGCCGCATCTCTTGGATCTGACGCGGCAAATTCTGGCGCCAGGACCGGCCTTCGCGGTGCTGACCGCCTATGCCATCCGCGCCTCGTTCCTGTCCATCCACGAGATTACCGCCGACCTCCTCGGCCACCGGCCTGGCGTTCTGTCGTCTGGCGAACTCGCCGTTCGCGAGACCGGCGATCCGACTCGGCCGGGCCGGCTGCTGGCCACCTCGATGTTTTCACGTTTTCTCGGAGTCTGAGCCATGGCTGACAGGGAAAGGGCGTTCGGCGCCGTCCGGCAGATCACGTCGCTGACCAACCCGATCGTCAAGGATATCCGGGCGCTCGCCATGAAGAAGACCCGCGAGGAAACGGGGCGCTTCCTCGGCGAGGGGCTGAAGCTTGTCACCGATGCGTTGGAGGAGAATTGGCCGATCGCCGCCATCGCCTACGCGCCGGCGGTGCGCGACCAGCCGCATGTCGCCAAAGCCGCCGCCGCTGTGCGGGCGCGCGGTGGCGACGTGCTGGAAATGGGCGAAGCGGTGCTTGCCAAGATCACCCACCGTGACAATCCGCAGATGGTGGTCGGCGTTTTCGGCCAGCGGCTGAAGCTGCTCGCCGACGTCAAGGTGGGCGAGGGCGAGATCTGGGTGGCGCTCGAACAAGTGCGCGACCCCGGCAATCTCGGCACCATTATCAGAACAGTGGATTCGGTTGGTGCCAAGGGCGTCGTCCTGATCGGCGATACCTGTGACCCCTTCTCCTTCGAGACGGTGCGCGCCACCATGGGCTCGCTGTTCCACGTGCCGCTGGTCAAGACGGGCCGCGACGCCTTTATCGCCTGGGCAAAGGCGACGGGCGTCCGTCTCGTCGGCACCCACCTCAAGGCGACGCACGACTACCGCAAGGTCGAGAGCCGCGTGCCGACGATGCTGGTGATGGGCAACGAGCAGGCCGGCATGACCGAGGAGATGACGGCCGCCTGCGACGTCCGCGTCAAGATCCCGATGGCCGGCCAGGCCGACAGTCTCAATCTGGCGGTGGCGACCGGAGTCATGCTCTATGAGCTCAGGCGCGGCCAGCTGAACTAAGCCAGCTCCTTGTAATAGTAGAGCGTGCCGGTGTAGCCGCCGTGCGGCTTCAGCGCGTAGTTGGGAATCTCGCCGGCAAGGCGGAAGCCGCAGCGCTCGTAGAGCGGTCCGGCGCCGCCATCGCTTGCCGTGTCCAGCACGATCAGCGTCCGCCCCTTGGCGCGAGCGATCTGCTCGGCAGCGTTGATCAGCGCTGTGGCAATGCCGCGACCGCGGTGGCTCGGCCGCGTCATCATCTTGGCAAATTCCGCCCGATGCGGCTGGTTGGGCGGACAGTCGAGAAGCAGGGTCAGGGTGCCGACCAACAAGTCGTCCTCAAAGGCGCCCAGCACAACGCGCAAGCCTTCGTCGGCTGCGGCCACCGTTTCGACGATCAGTGCGGCAAGCGCATCGACGGTGGCAGAGTTGAGGCCGAGCGGATGAATAGTGATGTCCGACATGTCAGCTCCTTGCGAGCGCCACCACGTAGTGGGCGGGCGCGTCGCTCTCGTTTGAAATGGTAACGTCGGCCGGCGGTCCGAAGCCGAGGCAATCGCCGACCGACAGCAGGTGGCGGCCGTCCGGATCGGTAACGACGAGCTCGCCCTCGGTGAGCCATAGCACCTGCCGGATGAAGGCGTAGGAAGCCGCTGGCAGGACGGCGCTTTTCCCCGGCGGCATGATCACGTCCACGATCTCCAGCGGATGATCGGGACGGATGAAGACCTGCCGTCTAAGGTAGCCGGTGTCCGGGTCGCGCCAAACCGACTGATCGGAGGCACGTACCAGCCGATCTGTCCCGGCCTCGGCCCGCACGAGCAGACTTGCCAGTGTCAGGTCGAAGGCGGCGGCGAGGCGGACCAAGATGCCCGCGGTTGGTGAGGCGTCACCACGCTCGATCTTGGAGATGGTTGCCTTGCCGACACCGGAGCGTGTGGCGAGGTCGGCCAGCGACCAGCCGCGTCCCTCACGTTCGAGGCGGATGCGGGCAGCAAGTCGGGCGCTGGTTTCGTCTTCAAAAGTGCTCATACGTCTCTTATAGGAGACGATCGGCATGGATGGCAACAAAAAAGCGGCCGCCTCAGGCGACCGCTTTTCGCGTCGTTGCAGACGTCGCTCAGGCGTCGATGTCGACGCCGCTGGTCTCCTTGCCAAGAGCGAGAGCGAAAAAGGTAAGGCCAGCCATCACCGTCAGGTAGACGCCGACCCAGAACGGGCTGCCGGCGCCATAGGTCCAGAGCGCCACGGCGATGAACGGTGCCACGGCGGCGCCGAGGATTGACGAGACGTTGTAGGAGATACCTGATCCGGTGTAGCGCACGTTGGCTGGGAACAGCTCAGGCAGCAGGGCGCCCATCGGACCGAAGGTCATGCCCATCAGTGTAAAGCCGACGATCAGGAAGGCCATCACGCCGAAGCTGCCAAGCGACAGGATTGGCACCCAGAGAAGACCGAACAGCATGATGGCGGCGGTGACCCACAGCAGCGTGCGCCGGCGGCCCCAGCGGTCGGCCCAGGGGCCGGATACCATGGTGAAGATGCCGAAGAACACCACGCCGACGATCATCATCATGACGAAGGTGCGGTAATCGTAGCCGAGGCCCGGCACCGGCGCCGTGGTGGCGGCGCGACCATAGCTGAGCGAGAAGGTGGTCATCAGGTAGAACAATACATAGGTCGCCAGCATGTAGAACGTGCCGAGGATCAGGGCGCGCCAATGGTGACGCACGGCGTCGGCCATCGGCAGCTTGCGCACCTTGCCGGACTTCACCGTTTTCTCGAAGGCAGCGCTTTCAACCAGGCTAAAGCGCACCCAAAGGCCGACGATCACCATCACCGACGAGAACAGGAATGGAATGCGCCAACCCCAATCGAGGAAGGCAATCGACGGCCGCGTCGGATCGTTGGATGGCAGCGCCGCCGAGATGAGCAGGAACAGGCCGTTGGCGATGATGAAGCCGATCGGCGCGCCGAGCTGCGGAAATGTGCCGTAGAAGGCGCGCTTTCCCACCGGCGCGTTCTCGGTGGCCACCAGTGCCGCGCCGCTCCACTCGCCGCCGATGGCAAAGCCTTGCGTCAGGCGCATCAGCACCAGGAGAAGGGGCGCGAACCATCCGACCGAGGTGTAGGTCGGCAGGCAGCCGATCAGGAAGGTCGCGATACCCATGGTCAGCAGAGCTGCGACCAGCGTCACCTTGCGGCCGCGCTTGTCGCCGAGATGCCCGAAGAATACCGCGCCAAGCGGCCGGGCAACCATGGCGGCGCCGAAGATCGCGAAAGAGGCGAGCAGCGCCGTGGTGTCGTTGCCGGCTGGAAAGAACAGGTGGGGGAACACCAGCACGGCAGCTGTGGCGTAAACATAGAAATCATAGAACTCGACGGTGGTACCGACGAGGCTGGCGAGAATGACCCGTGCGCGTGAGTTGCCGGAGCGCACAGCGCCGGACGGGCCAGCGAGAGAGGTACTGGACATGACTTTCCGTTCGTCTGGGCATCCACCCGAAAGGTTGGAATCCCTCGGCGAAAGCGGATGCGAAACAAGGATATGAAGCAAAAGCCCCTTCGACCGCTCGGCTATTGCTCTTCTCGGTCTTTGCAGCGTTTGCGTTGGCCTTGTCAGGTCAACGCGACATCATTGGAAGGGCATGTATTAGACGAAGGTTGTATTCATGTTAAGCGACAGGAGGCGTTTTCCGAAATTTTGTTGCGCATGGCTGGCATGTGAAGACCGAACCGTTCGCCGCCAACGCTGCTTTTGAAACAAACGAGTCCCTGCCAGCACGCGCCACCCAGGTTGTCCCTGGTGTTTAGGGAACAGAAGGCCCGGTTTGTTCCCTTCTCGTTCTTGACACGTACGTCAGCATCCGCTTAGGTTGTATTGGCTCAAGGGGACGAATAATGGTCGCGCACGTCAGGACCGTTTGCTTTCAGGGCGTCGAGGCTACGCCAGTCGATGTCCAAGTCCACATGGGACCGGGCAAAGTGATGTTCAACATTGTCGGTCTCGGCGACAAGGCGGTCACAGAAAGTCGCGAGCGGGTTCGTGCGGCATTGGCGGCTTCCGGTCTCGCCCTGCCGGCCAAACGTATTACGGTCAATCTGGCGCCAGCCGATTTGCCCAAGGAGGGCAGCCATTATGACCTCCCCATCGCTCTCGCCATCATGGCGGCGATGGGCGCGCTGCCAACTGACGCGCTTGCCGATCATGTCGTGCTCGGCGAGCTTTCTCTCGATGGCACCATCGCGCCGGTAGCCGGCGTGCTGCCGGCGGCGATCGCCGCCAACGCGGAAGGATTGGGGCTGATGTGCCCGCGCGCCTCTGGCGCGGAGGCGGCTTGGGCCGACGCCGAAATGCCGATCCTTGCACCCATCAGCCTGATCGCCGTCGTCAACCATTTCAAGGGCACGCAGGTGTTGTCGCGGCCCGAGCCGAAGATCGCCGACGCCATCGCGTCGCTGCCCGACCTCGCCGACGTCAAAGGTCAGGAAAGCGCCCGTCGGGCACTCGAGGTGGCGGCGGCCGGTGGCCATAATCTCCTGATGATCGGCCCGCCCGGGTCCGGCAAGTCGATGCTGGCGAGCCGCTTGCCTTCCATCCTGCCGGCGCTGACCCCGCAGGAACTGCTCGAAATCTCCATGATCGCCTCGATCGCCGGTACGCTCGCCGATGGCCGGCTGTCCGATCGTCGGCCATTCCGCGCGCCGCACCATTCGGCATCGATGGCGGCGCTGGTGGGCGGCGGTGTCCGGGCAAAGCCCGGCGAAATCTCGCTGGCCCATCGCGGCGTGCTGTTCCTCGATGAGTTGCCGGAATTCAATCCGGCGGTGCTCGACAGCCTGCGCCAGCCACTTGAGACTGGCGACGTGGTGATCGCTCGCGCCAACAACCGCGTCACCTACCCGGCCCGCTTCCAGCTTATCGCCGCCATGAATCCCTGCCGCTGCGGCCTCGCCGGCACCCCCGGCCATACCTGCCGGCGCGGTCCGGCTTGCGCCGCCGAATATCAGGAGCGCATCTCCGGACCGTTGCTCGATCGTTTCGATCTCACCGTGGAAGTTCCAGCCGTGTCGGCGTCGGACTTGATCGGTGCACGGCGAACCGGCGAGCCGTCCGCGGCGGTTGCCGCCCACGTGGCGGCGGCGCGGGTCATCCAGTCCGAACGTTATGCCGCGCTTGGTCTCGATGCTTCGGTCACCAACGCAACGGCACCTGCGGCGGTGATCGACGGCGTAGCGGAACCCGACAACGCTGGCTTGGCATTGCTGAGGCAGGCCGCCGAACGGTTGTCGCTGTCGGCGCGTGGCTATCATCGGGTCCTGAAGGTGGCCCGTACGCTCGCCGATCTCGACGGTGCCGAAGATGTTGGTCGCCTGCATATCGGCGAAGCGCTCGCCTACCGCACCGGGCCCGACCGGCGGGCGCGGGCGGCGTGATGGGCAACTGACAACAGGACCGGAACGGCAAAGCGATCGAGTCCAGCGACTGGCTCGGCTTTGCGTTTGTGGCTGAAATCTCAGAATTTCACCGGATCATCAACTGATTGGCAACCTTGCCGGCCTAGCCTGCGCATGCCCTGTCGAGCGCGGCGGGGCCGGCGCATTCCTC
Organism: Pseudomonadota bacterium; assembly: GCA_018262505.1. Lineage (GTDB taxonomy): Bacteria > Pseudomonadota > Alphaproteobacteria > Rhizobiales > Pleomorphomonadaceae > Pleomorphomonas. The sequence continues at coordinate 11,323 of JAGSYV010000098.1, read as the reverse complement.
GCTGGAGGCGTCGCATGACCGCGCCGCACCCTCGGGACGGATATGACCGGCCAACAGCACACTTCGCCCGACGGCGCCTCGTCGCCACGCCCGTTTGCCGGATGGGTGCGCCTGTCGCGTCCTCGCTGGCGTCGTGTTCTGTTCCTGACGACCGCTGGACTGGCGCTCACCGCCGCCACGATCACCGTTCTCGTCTCGCTTCTTGCCTCACCGCCGCTAGTTGCCGCCATTGCGACTCTTGTCCTTGGCGGTGGCTTGTTCGAAGCCGGTCGTCGTTCGGCCCGGCGTGATCTGGGCCGGCTCTACGACGCTGCTGTCGGCTCGACCGATGAGGGTGACGGCATCGGCGATATCGTCATCTGCCGTGACGCGTCGGGCCGGATCATGTCCACCAGCACGGCCACGACGGCGCGGCTGGGCCAGGCACCGGGCGCGTTCATCGGACTCGACTTTTCGACTTTCGCCGCCGATCTGGCCAGCGGAGAGCTGTTCGCCGCGTCCGATGTCGTGACAAGCAACGTTCGCCAGCCACGCGCCGATCCCTGGCAGCAGTTGCGCCGCCGCCTGACGACGCTTGCCGCCCTGTCCGGCCAGGGTATCGTCCGGCCGAGCCCCAGCCACCTGTCCGGCGATATCCGCATCGAAACGATCGACGGCCCCCGTTGGTTCTCCTTTTCGGAGGTGCCGATCGTCGAGGATGGTAGGGTGACGGGCACCCGCACGCTTGGCCGCGACATCACCGAGCGCAAAGCCATCGAAGCCGCGCTTGAGAAGACGCGCGATGAGGCCGAGGCGGCGAGCGCCGCCAAGAGCCGCTTTCTCGCCGTGGTCAGTCATGAGATCCGCACGCCGCTCAACGGCATTCTCGGCATGACTGCCCTGATGCAGAAAACGACGTTGTCGGCCGAGCAGCGCACCTATGCGCGCGCCATCGAAACTTCCGGTGAAGCTCTCCTCACCCTGATTGAGGATCTGCTCGATTTTTCCAAGATCGAGGCCGGCCGGCTGACCTTGCAAACCGAGCCAACTTCGCTGACGGCCATTGTCGAAGACCTCGTCGAACTGATGGCGCCGCGGGCCGAGATGAAGGGCATCGAACTCGCTGCCTATATCGATCCTAGGCTCGACCACCTTGTTCACGCCGATCCGATTCGCGTTCGGCAGGTACTGTTCAATCTGGCCGGCAACGGCATCAAGTTCACCGCCGAAGGCGGCGTCGCCATCGAGCTGCAAGTGGTGGACGAGGAGGAGGGCGCCGTCGGCGTATCCTTCCTTGTGCGGGATACCGGCATCGGCATTGCCGAGGCCGATCAGCAGCGCATCTTCGGAGAGTTCGAGCAGGCCGATCCGGGGCCGGCCCGCGCCCACGGCGGGACTGGCCTCGGTCTTGCCATTGCCCGTGAACTGACGCGCCTGATGGGAAGCGACATTCGCCTGGTATCGGCGCCTGGCGAAGGGGCAAGTTTCAGTTTCACGTTGCGCTTCCCGCTGGCCGAAGCGGGGGGACAAACCGGCTCCACCAGCTCTGCGCCGATTGTCCCCGCCGAGCCGGAAGCCAATACCGAAAGCCAGCCCTCCGGCAACGCCGTGGGGGCTCGCGCGGCCTTCGCCCTCCTCGCCGCGAGCTTTGCCGCCAAGGATAGCGCACCGGCACCTACCTCGGTCCCGCCGGCCGACCGTCGATTCGCCGGTCGCCGCATCCTCGTGGTGTCGCATGCCCTCATTGAAGGGCCATTCCTGATCCGCCGCCTGTTCGACGCCGGCGCTGACGTAACGTTGGCCACCCAGAAGGACATCGAGCAGGAAGTGGTCGGCTCCTGGCAGCCGGATGCGGTGCTCATCGACGCCGCTGCCGGCGATCCGCTTGCCGTCATCGAGCGCATCCGAGCCTTTTCGGCAACGCCGGTCGGCATTCTGATCACCGCGGCGGAGCGGCCAATGCTGCCCGAACTGCAGGCCGCCGGCTATGGTGCCTATCTGGTCAAGCCGGTCAGAGCGCGTTCGCTCTCCAATGTCATCGAGACCCTCCTCGGTCATGGCCAGTTCGCGGCGGCTGCGGAGCCGGTCCTTGCCGAACCGCTGCCTCCGGCTCATCGACTGTCGGTCCTGCTTTGCGACGACAATGAGATTAACCTCCTGCTCGGTCGGGCACTGGTCGAGCGGGCCGGCCACGCCGTCACGCTGGGAGCCGATGGTCAGAAGGCGTTGACCGCCACCGCCACCATGCTTTCCTCTGGCGGCAGTTTCGACGTCGTGCTGATGGACCTGCATATGCCCGAGATGGACGGTATCGAGGCGGCGCGACGCATGCGGGCGATGATCGCCGATCGCGGCGGCCACCAGCCGGTGATCGCCGCGCTGACCGCCGATGCGCTGCCGGAAACGCGGGCCCGTTGCGAGGACGGCCTGTTTGATGCCTGGCTGTCAAAGCCGCTCAGGCCGGCTGACCTTGAAGCGCTGCTCGAGGCGAGCGCCAGCGGCAATATCGCCCACGCTTCCTGACGAGAACTCCGTGACGATTCAAAGAAAATGGCGGTGGAACCCCGGGGTTCCACCGCCTTTCCTGCATCTGCGCGCCAACGTTATCCGCGACGGCGGCGCAACTGGTCGAAGTAGACGATCAGGATGATCAAGAGACCGGTGATGATGCGCTGCCAGAACGAGTTGACGTTCAGGAGGTTTGCGCCATTGTTGATCGTGGCGAGAATGAAGGCGCCGATCAGCGGACCGTGCACCGAACCGATCGCGCCGAACAGCGACGTCCCGCCGATCACCGACGACGCAATCGCCTGCAGCTCCCAGCCGTCGGCCTGCATCGCGTTGCCGACGCCGATGCGAGCGGCGAGCAGCAGACCGACGAAGGCCGCGCAAGTGGAGGACAGCGTATAGGCAAGGTAGACGGTCAGCTTGACATTGACGCCGGAGAGGCGAGCCGCCTCCATGTTGGAGCCGACGGCGAAGATGTAGCGGCCATAGCGACTGTGATGGAGGAAGATGTAGGCCGGTATGCCGACCAGGATCACCATCCAGAATAAGTTCGGCAGTCCCACGAAGTCGTTGCGCGAGAACTCGGTGAAGGTGTCGTTGACGATGTTGATGGTGGCACCGTTGGTAACCAGCAGGCCGATGCCGCGCAGCGAGGTCAACGTTGCCAACGTGATGATGAAGGGTGGTAGACCCATCTGCACAATGCCGAAGCCATGAAACATGCCGATGGCGACGCCGACGGCCAGTGTGACGATGATCGTCGTCGTGATCGAAAAGTCGTGGGTCAACAGCCAGGCGGCAATGACGGTACAGAAGCCGACCACCGCGCCAACCGAAAGGTCGATGCCCGTTGTGATGATGACGAAGGTCTCGCCGACGGCCAGGATGGCGATCATCGAGCCCTGACGCATCAGGTTCATGATATTGGCTTCGGTCAGAAAGCTCTTGGTCGTCAGGCTGAGGACGATGCACATGGCAAGCAGAAGTCCGATCAGCGTCAGGCCGAACATCCAGTTAGCGCTGCTTTTGCGGACGACCGTCGCCGTCTTGGTATCCGTGGACATGAATTTCCCCCCGTGAACGTTCCTCGTTCACACACCGATCGCTTCGGACAGAATTTCCTCATGGCTCGCCGTATGATAGGCGTGCCGGGCGATGTCCTCGCCACGACGGAAGACATGCAGCTCGTCGGCGAGCTCATAGACTTCCGGTAGGTAGGACGAAATCAGAATGATGCCGGCCCCTTCGGCGAGCAGGCGGGCAAGCAGTCGATAAATCTCCGCCTTGGTGCCGACATCGACGCCGACGGTCGGCTCATCGAAGATGAACAGCCGAGCGCCGTGATTGAGCCACTTGCCGATGACGATCTTCTGCTGGTTGCCGCCCGACAGCGATGACACCAACGCCCCGCGGCCGGATGTCTTGACCTGAAGGTCGGCGATCTGCCGATCCGCTCTCTGGCGATCGGCCGAGAACGGCACCAGACCGGCCATGGTGATATGGGAAAAGATCGGCAGGTTGAGATTGAAGCCGACGGGCAAATTGATGCAAAGACCCTGGTCGCGACGGCTTTCCGGGGCGAGCGCAATGCCAAGGTCCATTGCCTGGCGCTCGGAACGGATGTCCACTTCCTTGCCCTGCCAGAGAATGCCGCCACCGGTTTTGTGTTGGCGACCAAACAGCGACATCACGAATTCCGAACGGCCAGCGCCGATCAATCCGTAGAGGCCGACGATCTGGCCGGCGCGGACACTGAGCGACACGTCGTGGAAGCCAGGCCCGCTGAGGTTCTTCGCCTCAAGCAGCACCTCGCCAGCCGGGAAGAACTCCTTGTGGTAGATCTGCTCCAGCGAGCGGTTGATCATCAGCGAGATCAGCTCGGTTTCGTTGGTCTCGGAGGTAACGCGAGTGCCCACCAGCGTGCCGTCGCGCAGGATGGATACTCGGTCCGACAGCTCGAAGACTTCCTCGAGGCGGTGGCTGATGTAGACGATGGTCACGCCACGCTCTTTGAGGCGACCGATCAGCGCAAACAGTTGCGCCGCTTCGGTGCGGGTGAGGTAGGCGGTGGGTTCATCGAAGATCAGGAAGCGGGTACCGCGGATGGCGGCGCGGGCGGTGGCGATCAGTTGCTGCTGGCCAATGGTGAGATCGCCGAGCAGGACATGCGCCGGTAGCTGGAAACCGAGGTCGTCGAGGATAGCCTGCGCCCTACGAGTCATCTCTCCCTTGCGGAGGAGGCCAAAGCCAACGTCTTCGTCGCCGAGGAACATATTGGCGGCGACCGTCAGATGGCGGCAGAGCACCACCTCCTGGTGGACGGCATTGATGCCAAATTCGATGGCTTCGTGTGGCGTGGCGAGCCCTACGGGCTGGCCTTCCCAGAATACCTCGCCTGAGGTGCGCGTTATGACACCGGTCAGGAGCTTGATGAGCGTCGATTTGCCGGCGCCGTTCTCGCCGACGATGGCGTGAATCTCGCCTCGGGCAAAGCTGAGATTGGCGGGTTTCAGCGCGTGGGTGGCGCCGTAGCGCTTCTCAAGGCCGCGCAGTTCGAGAATGGGAACGCTGGCGGCGGTGATGGCAGCTTCGGCCATCTGCCCGTGGAGATTGGTTTCGATCATGATCGACCCGCCTCAATTGGAAATGCAAGGCATGCACCGCCGCGGTCCCCGGCCAAGCCGGCAACACTGGCGCGGGCCACGGCCTGGCTCGCATGAGAAGGTGCCGGACGTGAAATCCGGCACAGCGTCTCCAAACGTCCGGAGGCTCCATTCAGGACCTCCGGACGCTGGAGCCTCGCTTACTTCACTTTCGGATACAGCAGTTCCTGAGCGCGCGGCTCATTCATATTGGCCGTGGTCACCAGATTGGCACCGGTGTCGACGAAGGCTTCCACCTTCTCCTTCTTGACGGCGGCGAGCGCCGTCTTGATGCCGTCGTAGCCCATGCGATACGGGTCCTGCACGACGAGCGCGTCGATCACGCCGTCCTTCAGGAAACCGACCAGCTTGTCGTCGTTGTCGAAGCCGATCAACCCGACCTTGTCGCCGAGCTTGTTCTCGGCGATGGCCTGACCAGCACCCTGGGCGGCGATCAGGTTCGAGGCAAACACGCCCTTGAGGTTGGGGTTGGCGGTCAGAAGATCGGTCATGATGTTGAGGGCGGTGGTCGCCTGACCGTCGCCGACCTTGTCGGCCACCAGCTTGAGGCCGGGATACTTGGCGGCCAGCTCTTCCTTGAAGCCCTTGGCGCGCTGCTCGAGCGAGCCGGCGCCCGGCAGATTGGTGATAAGGGCGACATCGCCCTCCACCTTGCCGCCATTGGCGGCGCCGATCGCAGCGGCAAGACCGTCGGCGGCGATGCGGCCGCCCTGGACGTTGTCGGTGGTCAGGAACGAAGTGAAGGCCTTGGAGTCAGCGGCCGAGTCGATGCCGATAACCGGCACGGTCTTGGCAGCTTCATCGATCGGCTTGCCGAGCGCTTTGAATTCGGTCGGCGCCACGACGAGCGCATTGGCGCCCGAGGAAACGGCGTTTTCAATGATCGAGATCTGGCCGTTGATGTCGGCTTCGGACTGAGCGCCGAGCTCAGGCACGTTCACGCCGAGATCCGCGCCAGCCTTGCGGGCGCCGGCCAGCACGATCTGCCAGTAGAAGGAGGTGGTGTCCTTGACGATAATCGGAATCGTGTAGGTTTCAGCCTGCGCAGCAACCGGCGCGATGGCCGATAGTGCGACGGCGCCGGCCAGGGCGACAAGCGTGCGACGTGTAATGCCAACAGCTTTCATGGTGCGATCCTCCCGAGATCAAGGTCGCTTCCGACAAAGTCCGATCGATGCTCCTCAGCTTTCGGACTTTATCGATAAAAAACAGCGACAGACGACAATTATCCGAAACTCCCCACCGGTGCAAGGCCTGCAAGCCAGGGGCCACCGACCTATTGGTCGATTCTACCCGTATTTGCCAGGACTGCCGGTAAACCAAGCTGGACGACAACTTCTTACCGCATTCCATGTAAAAATGAAACGAACTTGTTTCACTGTCCAGACCATCTTCCGTATTTTCCAATTATCAGAACGTTTCATATCGTTTCAATATGAACCAATCGATTGTGAATCAATATGTTAAATGGTGATATCGACTTTTGGCCAATATGATGCATGAAACATTTGTTCCGTGTATATCTCAGTAAAATAAATAAATTCCATTAGGGGCGATTGTCGCACATATTGACTAGTCTGCGACGCGTCCGTCTGAAGCCTGCCTTAGCCAAAAGGCTCACTTGAACACGCCCAAGGAATGCCAAGAGCGGCTGTGGTCCGGTCATCGACCTTTCGTCAAGCCGTTGGCAAAAGACCAATTCCGCTTTGTGTTCTTTGTCGATAATGTGCAGCCCAATCCGCGCCTGGCAGGTTAGTGGCTCTATGCGGCTCGGTCCGGAAGCGCAGTGCTTTCAGGGTAGCAACCCGGAAACTGCGGGCTCCCTCCCGAGGGGCGACGGGAAAGCAAGGTTTGGCAACACGATCCGGACGGCTTGGCGCCTCGGCGATTGGTGGGCACGGCTGGAAACGAGGGGAACATGCCGAAGCAGAATACCGTCTTCAAGGACGCTTATAACAGATGTTTGCAGCTGTTGGTGGTGGGCGAAAGTTTGCCCTCCGAACCGGAGCTCTGCAATTTGCTCGGCGTGTCTCGGACGACGGTACGCTCCATCCTGTCGCAAATGGTCGAAGCCGGTCTTATCGAATGGAACAAGCGCTCCAAGGCGGTGCAGCGACCGCCAGTCAAGGCCGATTTCTTTCCCGAACATGAAACCAACTCGCTGGCGGAGGTGATTGAACGCACCTTCATGAAGCGCATCCTGATGGGAGGCGCCGAACCCGGCATGCAGATCAACGAATTGGAGCTCGCCCGCGAGATCGGTGTCGGCACGACTTCGGTGCGCGAATTCCTGATCCGCTTCAGCCGCTTCGGACTCATCGAGAAGCGGCCGAACAGTCATTGGGTGCTGAAGGGATTCACGCGGCAATTCGCCGAGGAACTCATCGACGTGCGCGAAATGTTCGAGCTGAAGTCAGCTGCCGCCTTTGTCAAGCTGCCGGCTGACGATCCCGCTTGGATCGAACTCGAAGCCCTGCGCCGCGCCCATGTCGACGTGCTCGCCGATATCGACAGCCGCTATCTCGAATTTTCAGAACTCGACGACCGTCTGCATCGGCTGATCCAGCAGGCTTCGAACAACCGGTTCATCGTCGATTTCTACGATATCATCGCCATCGTTTTCCACTACCACTACCAGTGGAACAAATCGAATGCCCGTGAGCGTAACGGCAAGGCGATTCTCGAGCATCTCGATTATATCGAGGCGCTCAAGACGCGCCGGCCGGACGCCGTCGAAGCCGCCTGCCGGTCCCATCTCTCGTCGGCGCGTTTGTCACTGATGCAGTCGCTATCGCCGGCCGCCCTGGCAGCGACCGACGAGGCTCAGTAATCGGCGACTATCTGCCGCTGCTCACCGAGCCCCTCAACGGTGAGCCTCAGCACGTCCCGGTGGTAATGACGTCGCCCGGATCGAGCTGAACGAAGCGCGACACGTAGGATACCAGCGTGCGGACGCCGAACACCATGGTGGCCGTGTTGCCGCGCTGGCGTGGCGCGCCGTTGAGATCGAGCTCCATGGCCAGCGCCTGCACATCGGCGATCTCATCGGGCGTAACCAGCCAAGGACCGAGCGGGCCGAAGGTTGGGGCGCTCTTGCCCTTCAGCCATTGCCCCGTGCCTTCCATCTGGAAAGCGCGCTCGGAGACGTCGTTACACATCACGAAGCCGGCAACGTGGTTGAAAGCGGCAGCCTCTTCGACTTGCCAAGCGGTCTCGCCAATGACGATTGCGAGCTCCACTTCCCAGTCGAGCTTGGTGGCGCCCGGTGGGATCAGGATGTCGTCATTCGGGCCGACGATGCAGTTGGGCGCTTTGCTGAACAGAAGTGGCTCGCGCGGCACCGTGCCACCCGTCTCGGCGGCGTGGTCGGCGTAGTTCATGCCGACGGCAATGAAATTGCGCGTGCCGGCTACTGGCGCGCCGAGACGTGTGCCTTCCGGCACCAGCGGCAAGCTCTCCGGGTCGATGGCGGCGAGAGCTGCGAGCGAGGCCCTCGACAAGGCCGCGCCCGACAGGTCGGCAACGTGAGTTGAAAGATCGCGGTGGCGGCCGGCAGCGTCAACGAGGCCTGGCTTTTCGGCGCCGACAGCGCCATGGCGAATAAGCTTCATGAGGATCGTCCTGGAAAAAAAGCGGTCTCCGCTTCTATCGCAGGACGATCACGGCGGGAAGCGGCGAGTGGCCGCCTTCCTCGCCCTCTCGTTGTCGCTTGCAACCTTCGTCGGGCTCCTGACCTCGCTTTTTTCCTTTACTGTTCCAGCGTAACCGGATGCTGCCCTCTGTTTGCCGAGCCCCTCATGAGCCTTCCAATGCGCCTGATCGATACGCATCTGCACCTCATCTACCGGAATAGTCTGGCTTATGCCTGGCTTGGCGGCGAACCAACGCTCGCCGCGCACGATTGGACCTACGAACTTTACGCTGCCGAGGCGCATCCGCTCGGCGTCACCGATTGCCTTCATATGGAAGTGGATGTCGTCGAGGCGGATATGGATCGCGAGGTCGAGTTCATTCGCAGCCTTGCCGGTGGCCCCTTCCGCCGCATTCGCGCCGCCGTTGCCAATGCAAGACCGGAAGAAGCTGGCTTTGCCGCCCAGATCGAACGTGCTCGCGCGGATCCTTTCGTCCGCGGCTTTCGTCGTATTCTGCACGTGGTGCCCGATGACCTTTCACGAGCGCAGACATTCCGTGAAAACGTCAACCGCCTCGCCGGGACCGGTCTCACCTTCGATATCTGCGTGCGCGCGGACCAACTCGGCCTGGCTGCCGAACTCGTCGATGCCTGCCCCGGCGTCGCCTTCGTGCTCGATCATTGCGGCGGCGGCTCGGCATCGAGACCGGACCTGTTTGCAGCCTGGAAAACGGCGCTCGTCGAGCTTGCCCGACGGCCCGGCGTCGTCGCGAAAATATCCGGCGTCATCGCCACGGTTGGCGATGGCTGGACTCCCGATGACCTGCGGCCAGTGATCGAAACCACCATTGAAGCCTTCGGCTGGGATCGTGTGGTCTGGGGAAGCGACTGGCCATGGTCGGCACAGCACGCTTCGCTCACCGAATGGGTCGAAGCGATCCACCGCCTTGTCGAAGGGGCGAGCGAGACGGAGCGGGAAAAGCTATTCTACGGCAACGCCACCCGCGTCTACGGGATCGGCTGACGAGGGTGTGCGACTGTTGTAGGTTGCGGCAGACGGGGGAGGTTCGCCATGGATGACGATGCACTGTTCCTGGACTTCGATCTCACTGCCATCGAACCAGAGGATGGCGGCCCCGACCCTGATCGAGTCATCAAAGGCAATCCGAGGAGCCGAACCTGGCTGGTGGAGGAGCGCGACGCTGAAAAGCTATATGCCGGCGTTTGGGAATCGACGCCGGGCGCGTGGCGGGTCGTCTACGACGAATGGGAGTTCTGTTCCATCCTCTCTGGCGTCTCGATCGTGCATGAGACAGGCCAGGAAACGCCACGCGTGCTCAGGACCGGTGACAGTTTCATTCTGCGACCGGGATTTTCGGGCATCTGGGAAGTGGTTGAAACGACGCGCAAACTATTTGTGGTGCGCATGCCGTAAGACCGGCGCTCAATAGCGCCAAGGCAGTCTGCCGAAGATTTCGCCCGTCATGGCCTGCGAACACGTTGTTCGGCTCGAGCCGTGGCAGCGCCTTAAAAAACTCTCGGGCGGCGACAGGGTCGCCGCCCGAGAATTGTGGTTGCCGTGATGGTCAGTCGAGAAGGCTGATCTCGACTGCCTCACGCCCCTTCGGGGTTTCGACGATCTTCATGGCGACGCGCTGACCATCGGTCAGCGGACCCATGCCGGCCGACTGCAGGACGGAGATGTGGACGAACACGTCCTTGCCACCGTCCTCGCCGGCCACGAAGCCGAAGCCCTTCTCGGGATTGAACCATTTGACGGTGCCGTCAAGCGGTATCGCCTGGGAGGTGTCGACCGACCGACGCGGTGGGCGCGGGGCGCCGAAGCCGCCGCCACCACCGAAGCCACGATCACCGCCGCCGAAGCCGCCACGATCGCCACCGCCGAAGCCACCCGAACGCGGGCCGCGATCGCCGCCGCCGAAGCCGCCACGATCACCGCCACCAAAACCGCCCGGACGCGGGCCGCGCGGTGCCTGGGGTGTCGCCGTCGTTTCATCGACCTCGAGCACCTTGACGACCTGCTTGCCCTTGGCGCCTTGGGCCACCTGGACCTTCAGCGTGGCGCCCGGCGGCACGCTGTCGCGGCCAACCGCCTGCAACTGGCCAATATGCAGGAAAGCGTCGCCTGAACCGTCGGTGAGCGCGGTAAAGCCGAACCCCTTCTCCGGGTTGAACCAGGATACCGTCGCTTCAACCACCGGACCGGCCGGCGGGGCGCTGTCATACGGCGAAGGGCCGCCGAAACTGCGCGCCGGCCGCTCGGGACGAATGTCGAACGACGGCATTACGTCGTCATCAAATCCGCCACGCCGCCGCGGCGGGCGGAAATCCTTACCCTTACCCATTCTGTCTTCTCGTCTCCGCCAAAACATAGCTCCAGACCGATGCCCGCGGAGAGTTGCATCGAGCCAGTTCGATTCAAAGAGCTATTCCACCGCAGAATTCGTCTTCGTACCCGGCACATCGTGCCTTTGCCTTGGCAATGACACGTCAGACCGCCCGCACTTCAGAACCGCTCCAC
>JAGSYV010000097.1 GCA_018262505.1 Pseudomonadota bacterium | reverse complement strand
TGTGCAGTCCGCAAACACCATCCCGGCTTCTCAATCGGAAGCCGAAGGCAGAATACTGTCAGAGCTCTTGAATCCGGTCATAAGAGTGGTTCGACTCCGACATTTGCATCCGCCCGATACCACTCTCGGAGCAAATGTCGGAGTCAAGAGAACCACTAGCAAGTTATTGGTTCTAGCGGAGCTTTTGAATTTGACATTTGAGCTGGCGCCTTATGTCAGCCGGGACTCAAATGTCAAATTCGCTCCACTAGACGCCGGGCTCGGCCCGGCTGGCCAGCGTCTGGTGCCGAACCCGTTCGCGGTAGAAAATGTAGACGCCGGAGCCAACCACGACGGCAATGCCGATTAGCGTCAGCGGATCCAGCACATCGCCCCAGATGATCCAGCCGAGAACGATGGCGAAGGGGATGGTGGAATAGCGGAACTGGGCGACCAGCGAGATGTCGCCATGTCGCATGGCGTCGATCGAAAACTGAACGCCGAAGATGCAGCTGAGACCGGCGACGACGATCAGGCCGAATTCCATCGCCGTCATCGGCTGCCACACCTCGGTCGCCGACAAGAGGCCGCAGGCGATCGTCACCATGATCTGGGTGACCAAGGTTGCCACCGCCGAATTGGTCTCCGGGGCAATGAAACGGGTGGAGAGCTCGCGAACGGTGACGATGGCCACCGACAGCAAGGGCAGCAGAGCCCAACTGTTGAAGCCGTCCGGGCCGGGCCGGACAATGATCAGGATGCCGCAAAAGCCGACCACCACCGACAGCCAGCGTCGCCAGCCGACAATCTCACCGAGGATAAGTGCGCCGGCGGCGGTGATGGCGAGTGGAGCGCCCTGCGAGATGGCGGATGCATTGGCGATCGGCAGATGCATCAGGCCGGAGAGATAGACCACCGTGGCAATGCCCTCGCAGATCGAACGTGTCATCACGAAACGCGAGGTCTGCGGCAGCACGCGGGGCAAAAGTCCCATTTTCCAGACCGCGACAAACACCACCACCGTGGCGATGAGAGAGCGAATGAACAGCACTTCGCCGAGTGGCAGATGGTCGGCCACGGCTTTGACGATGGTGTCGTTGATGAGGAAAAACAGGCAGCAGAGCAGCATCGCGACGATGCCGCGCAGTGTCTCGCGGAAATCGGTCATGGAGTGGGATTTGCCTTCGAAGCGGTCGATTTAGGGCGCACTATGGTGCATGGAACGATTCACGGCAAGCGACGGACCTATGCCCGCGTCGCTCCCCTGCCCCTCCCCAGCTGCCAAACTTAACGACCGATCGCCACAACCGTTCGCCCGGCGACGGCGCCGTCCACGATCCTTCGGCCAGCCTCGATGGCGTCCGCGAGCTTGATCACACGCGTCATGGCGGCAAGGCGATCGCGATCGACGGTTGCGGCGAGATGGGTCCAGATCGCGTCGCGCCGCGCGGTTGGTATGCGGACACTGTCGACGCCGATCAGGCTGACGCCGCGCAGGATGAACGGGGCGACACTGGCCGGGAAATCCATGCCGGGCCGCCCGGCTTCAACATCGACACAACATGCGCCAGCACCGTCGAACCCACCATGTCGAAGGCCGCCGCCCAGCGCTCGCGGGCAAGCGGCTTTGCCGGTCCGGCAAACAGCTCGCGACCGATCACCTCGGCGGCGCCGTGCTGTCGCAACCGTTCGGCTTCCTCCGGTCGCCCGGTCACGGCCGTGACGCTCCATCCCGCCCCGGCCAGCAGCATGACCGCCATGGAGCCGACGCCACCGGCGGCGCCAGTAACGACGACCGGGCCATCGGCCGGCGTCACGCCATGGCGCCCCAACTTGTCGAGCCCTTCGGCGACCGTGAGGCCGGCGGTGCCGAGCACCATCGCCTCAACCGGCGACAAGCTCACGGGGCGGCGCACCAGCCAGTCGCCGGAAACGCGCATCCTCTCGCTCCAACCGCCGAGATGGGTCTCGCCGACGCCCCAGCCGGTGAGAATCACCTCGTCACCGGAGCGCCAGTTCGGGTTGTCCGAGGCGATGACGGTCGCAGCGGCATCGACGCCCGGCACCATCGGCCAGCGCCGCACCACCGGCAGACGCCCGGTGACGGCCAGGCCATCCTTGAAATTCACCGCCGAGGCGCTGACGGCAAGGGTGACGTCACCGTTCATCAGGTCCGCCTCCGAAAGGTGGGCCAGCCGCGCGGCGGTCTTGCCCTCGGCGTCCTGCACGAGCAGCACAGCGGCGAAATCGGTCATCACGCGTCCCTCCTTCTCGTTCCCCCGTCGTTTACCACGACGGCGCTTTTGCCATGATCTTCAAATTGCTCGGAGATCGGCATTTTCGGCGGAAACGCGCCAACCATGACTTTCCCGCCGGTGCCCATTAACGGCTTTTCAAGGTTAATCCAGCAGCATGGGCGCAGGGAGCAGTTTTCGTCTCCGTAACCGTTCGTCTCAGTCCTGTTCCCGCCGGAGGCCGTCAGTCCATGCGTCGCGTTCCTCGTACCAGAGTCCGGCCCGGACAGGGGCGCGTCGGACTCGCCGCCGCTGGCGCGCTGTTTGTCGCCGTTGTGGCCTTTCCCACTTCCGTTGCCTATCAGGACATCGCCAGCCTGGTCGTCGATTCCATCAACCCGGCGACGCGTTGGGCGATGACGCTCGGCGTCGGCCCGGGCGGCGAGAGCACGGTGGTCGCCCCGCGCCTTGCCGACGTCAAGGAATCGTCCGCCCGTCTTGAAATGAATGGCGGTTCGATCGTCATCGAAGGCAGCGGCGAAGTCTTCACCGGCGCAGTCGGCGGCTCGGCCTTCGTGCCCGACGAGGAGCGCATCGACCGCAGTTGGAAGGGCGACCTGCCGATGACGGTGACGACGCCGCCAACCGAGCGTGGCTTTTCCGCCGGGTCGATCACGCTCGGTGACGCCAGCCGCCTGACGTCGCCCGAGGTACCGCCGAACACCACCTTCGAGGCCTCCGCGGCGCCGCTTTCGGTTCTGGCGGTGTCGCGCTTCATCGGCCCCAAGCCGAATACCGACGTCGCCGATCTCGCGCCGATCCCGGTGCCGCAGCACAAACCCGATCGGACGGTGCTGGTGGCCACCAGCTATCCGTCGCGCGCCTATACTCCGGCCGAGACCGGCGCCACCGCGTCGGCGCTGCTGGCCGCCTACGCGCCCGACAGTTCGGTGGTCAGCCAGGACATGTTCGCGCCGCTGTTCGCCATGCCCGGCGACAAGCCACCGGCGCCGGCGCCGGTCGTTCACCCCGGTGACCATTGGTGGGCGGCCAACCCGCTGCCGGCCAATGTCTGGGACGACGGCGAGCAGAAATGCCTGGCCGAAGCGATCTATTTCGAGGCCCGTTCGGAGCCGCGCAAGGGCCAGATCGCCGTGGCCCAGGTGGTGCTCAACCGGGTCAAGAACCCGGCCTATCCCGACAGTATCTGCAAGGTCGTCTACCAGAACCGCGACAAGTATAACGAATGCCAGTTCTCGTTCGCCTGCGACGGCCGGCGCGATATCGTCTTCGACAAGTCGGCCTGGCGGGTCGCCCAACAGGTGGCTGGCGAGGTGACGAGCGGTGCCGCCTGGCTCGATGACGTGGGCACGGCCACCCACTATCACGCCACTTACGTGCGGCCGAACTGGGCGAGTGTCTTCACGAAGAAGGCGAAGATCGGCATGCACGTCTTCTACCAGACGCTCAACGGCGGCTGGAGCTGAGCGGCTGCCGCCTGCCGGTCGATTTCGGCCGCGTTCCTCTTGGCTTCTCGCCTTTTGCGCGTCTATTCGGGGGCCCGATCTTCTCATTGAACTCTTCTCCGAAGAGATCCCCGCCCGCATGCAGGCGAAGGCCGCCGACGATCTCAAGGGTCTGGTGACGAACGGTCTGGTGGACGCCGGCCTCACCTATGAAAGCGCCGGTGCCTTTGCGACGCCGCGTCGCCTCGCGCTCACCGTTCACGGCCTGAACACCCGCTCTCCCGACATCCGCGAAGAGAAGAAGGGGCCGCGTACCGACGCACCGGCCGGCGCCATCCAGGGCTTCCTGCGCGGCGCCGGGCTCGACGACATCGCCAAGGCGCGCGTCGTCTCCGATCCGAAGAAGGGCGATTTTTACGTCGCTGACCTCGTCAAGCCGGGCCGCGCCGCCGAAGCGATCATCGCCGAACTGCTGCCCAGCGTCATCCGCAGCTTCCCTTGGCCGAAGTCGCAGCGCTGGGGCACGGGCACGCTGCGCTGGGTGCGGCCGCTGCATTCCATCGTCTGCACCTTCGGCCCCGAGACCGAAGAGCCTGTCGTCATCGACTTTGACGTGGACGGCATCCGCTCGGGCAACGTCACCTACGGCCATCGCTTCCTCGCCCCCGAGGCGATCAAGGTGCGGCGCTTTTCCGACTACATCGAGAAGCTCGAAAAGGCCAAGGTGGTGCTCGATCCGGCCCGCCGGCGCGACATCATCCTGCATGACGCGCGCGATCTCGCCTTCGCCGCCGGGCTGGAACTGGTCGAGGACGAGGGGCTGCTTCACGAAGTCGCCGGTCTCGTCGAATGGCCGGTGGTGTTGATGGGTTCGTTCGATGCCGCCTTCCTCAATGTGCCGGACGAGGTGATCCGCGCCACCATCCGCGCCAACCAGAAGTGCTTCGTTCTGAAGGACCCCAAGACGGGCCGCCTCGCCAACCGCTTCATCCTGACGTCCAACATGGCCGCGACCGATGGCGGCGCCACCATCATCGCCGGCAATGAGCGCGTCATCCGCGCCCGCCTGTCCGACGCCAAGTTCTTCTGGGACGGCGACCTCGCCATTCCCTTGGAAACGCTGGTGCCCAAGCTCGAAGGCATCACCTTCCACGAGAAGCTCGGCAGCCAGGGCGACCGCGTGCGCCGCATCGTGGCGCTCGCCCGCGAGATCGCGCCGCTGGTCGGCGCCGATGCCGACAAGGCGGCCCGTGCCGCCCTGCTCGCCAAGGCGGATCTTCTCTCCGGCGTGGTCGGCGAATTCCCCGAGGTGCAAGGCTTGATGGGCCGCTATTACGCGGCGCATGCCGGCGAAGACGCCGCCGTGGCCGCTGCCATCGAGGAGCATTGGAAGCCGCAGGGCCCGTCCGACCGCGTGCCGACGGCACCAGTCTCCATCGCCGTGGCGCTCGCCGACAAGCTCGACACGCTGGTCGGCTTCTGGGCGATCGACGAAAAGCCGACGGGCAGCAAGGATCCCTTCGCGCTGCGCCGCGCCGCGCTGGGCGTGATCCGCATCATTCTCGACAATGGCGTGCGTCTGCCGCTCAATTCCTATGCGAGCAAAACGCCCGACCTCCTTTCCTTCTTCGCCGACCGGCTGAAGGTACAGCTCCGCGAACAGGGCAACCGCTTCGACCTCGTCGATGCCGTGTTCGCCCTCGGCGGTCAGGACGACCTGCTGTTGATCGTCAAGCGCGTCGAGGCGCTGGGCGCCTTGCTCGCCACCGACGACGGCAAGAACCTCTTGGCCGGTTACAAGCGTGCCGCCAACATCCTGAAGGCCGAGGAAAAGAAGGGCACGCCCGTCGCCGCGTCCGTCGACGCCGGCCTGTTCAAGGAAGCCGAGGAAAAGGCTTTGGCCGCCGCCGTCGAGACGGCCGCCAAAACCGCTCGCCAGGCTGTGGCCGCCGAGAACTTCGAAGGCGCCATGAAGGCGCTTGCCAGCCTGCGCGTGCCGGTCGATGCCTTCTTTGAGAAGGTTCTGGTCAACGACCTCGATGAGAAGGTGCGCGCCAATCGCCTCGCGCTGTTGACCGTGCTGCGCGACGCCTGCCATCAGGTAGCGGACTTCTCGAAGATCGAAGGCTGAACCATCGTCACCTCTGACGAAAAAGCCGTCCGCCTCATGTTGGCGGACGGCCTTTTTGTTTCAACCTAGACGCCGCCATCAATGCAGGCCGAACTCCGCCAGCAGTTCCTCGCGGAGCGCGACGAAATCGGCACTGCTGCGCTCGCGCGGCCGGGGAAGGTCGACGTCGATGAGGCGGGGCGGCTGGGCCTTGTTGCTTGGCAACACCAGCACGCGGTCGGCAAGATAAATGGCCTCTTCGAGGTCGTGGGTGACGAGGATCATCGTCACCTTTTCCTCGCGCCAAATGCGGGAGAGTTCCTGCTGCATGGCGATCTTGGTCATGGCGTCGAGCGCACCGAGCGGTTCGTCCAGCAGCAGGATTTCCGGCTTGACCGTCAGCGCCCGGGCGATGCCGACACGCTGGGCCATGCCTCCGGACAGCTGACGCGGATAGGCGTCGGCGAAGTCGGCGAGACCGACGAGCTCGATATAGTGCCGCGCTTCGGCCTTCGCCTCGCCCTTCGGCCAGCCTCGTATGTCCAAGCCGAAGGTGACGTTTTCCAGCACCGTGAGCCACGGTAGCAGTCGTGGCTCCTGGAAGATCACGGCCCTTTCGGCCCCGACGCCGTCCACAGGGCGGCCGTCGATATCCACCTCACCGGCGTCGGCGCTTTCGAGGCCAGCGAGGATGCGCAGCAGCGTCGTCTTGCCCGAGCCGCTGGCGCCGACGATGACGAGGCACTCGCCGGAGCGGATGTCGAGGTTGAGCCCCTTGAGAACGTCGAGACGGCGATCGTTGAGCGTGAAGGCCTTGGACAGGCGGCGGATCGACACCTCGCCGCGCAGGGCGGCTTGCGTTGCGGACATGGCGGACGCTCCTTTGCCAGCCGTTACTTGGCGGCGGTCTTTGTCTTGGGATCGAACAGGATGTCCGCGACCTTCAGCTTGCCCTGCGGGATCTTGCCGCCACGCTCCAGCGTGTCGATCCAGAAGGTGAGATCGTGCGGCTCGGTGACGGCGCCGGCGCGCAGGCCGAAGCCCTGCCAATACTGGGCGATGTCAGGGTTTTCCCCGCGCGCCTTCAGGATGTCGGCCAGCGTGGCGCGGGCTTCGTCCGGATGGGCGTTGGCCCAGTCGGAGGCCTTGGCGGCACCGGCAACGAAGGCGGCGGCGGTCTCGGGATGGGCGGCAATGAAATCACGGCGCAGCACCACGAAGCCGCCGGCAATGTCGCCGAGCACGTCCTGGTCGGTGAAGATGGGGCGCACGCCGCCGGTCTTGAGCAGGGCTCCGCCGAAGGTTTGCTGCCAGTAGCCGATGGCGGCCACGTCCACCTGCCTGGAGCGCAGCGTCTGTTCGAGCTGCGGGCCGGGCACGGTGATCAGATTGGCCGAGGTCTCCGGCAGGCCCGCCTTGTGGAAGGCTTCGCGCACCGTGTAGTCGAGATGGGCACCGAGCGTGTTGATGGCGATGGTCTTGCCGGCGAGATCCTTGATATCGTGGATCGGGCTGTCGTCGAGCACGTAGAAGGTGCTCTTCACCGTGGCATTGACGCCATTGGAGGGATAGGCGGCGACAAAGTCGTTGCCGCTGGCGATGGAATTCAGCACGGCCGGCGTTGCGGCGCCGCCGAGGTCCACGCTGCCCGAGGCCAGTGCGAACAGCGACTCCGGACCGCCCTTGGCGTAACCGATGCGATCGAGCTTGATGCCGGCGTCCCTGTAATACCCGAGATAGTCGGCCAGCTCATGCGGCGCGATGCCGCCCTGGCTGGCGAGATAGCGGATGGTCACCTCCTCTGCCTTGGCGGTCAGAGGGAAGGCGCCGAAGGCGAGGCCACCGGCAAGGACGAGCGACAGGCTGACATGACGGAAGATGGCGGTCATGTTGGATTCCCTAGGTTAAGACGGGATGTGATGGGCAATGGCTTTTCGCGAGGTCACCCCGCGGAATTCCAGCGGCACAACCGCCGCTGCAGACCGAGGATGGCGTAGTTGGCGGCAAGCCCCAGCAGGGCCAGCAGCACGATCGAGGCGAACATCAGGGGGATCTGGAAGTTGTATTGGGCGTTCATCACCTGAAAGCCGACGCCGTGGTTGGCGCCGATCATCTCGGCGGCGATGAGCATCAACAGCGCCGTGGTGGCCGACAGGCGCAGGCCGACGAAGATCTGCGGCACGGCGCCCGGCAGCACCACGCGGCGGAAGATGGTCAGCCGGCGGGCGCCGTAGACGCGCGCCATCTCGATCAGCTTGCCGTCCACCTCCTGCACCCCGCCGATGGTGGCGAGCAGGATCGGGAACAGCGACGCCCAGAAGATCACGAAGACCTTGGACGTTTCACCGAGGCCGAGCAGCAGGATGAACACCGGATAAAGCGCCAGCGCCGACGTCTGCCGGAACAGCTGCAGCAGCGGATCGATCAGCTTTTCCGCCGTGGGCAGTTGGCCCATGACGAGGCCGAGCGGGATGCCGATCACCGTCGCCGCGCCGAAGGCAATGCCGGCACGCGTCAGGCTGATGCCGAGATCCTCCTTGAGCGGCCCGCTGACCAGCCCGTCTCTCAGCGCCGCGATGACGTCGCTGAGCGGCGGGATCACGGCCGAGTTCAGGAAGCCGAGACGGCCGCCATATTCCCAGAGCAAGGCAAAGGCGATGAGTACGCCGAAGCGGGTGGCGAGATCGCCGATAAGCTGGAGCGCCTTGCGGCCGAAGGCGCCGGCGTTGGCCGACCGAACGCCGTCCGCGCCCAGAGCCAGCGACGCGTTCACGTCCTGAATGGTCATGGTCAGTCCCTCCTCGTGGCGAACTTCACTCCGCCGCGACGGCCGCGTTGCGGGCGGCGGTCCAGCGGTCGACCGCATAGGGCAGACCGAGATTCTGCCTGAGCGTCCTGCCTTCATAGGCGGTGCGGAACAGGCCGCGCCGCTGCAGCTCCGGGATGACCAGATCGACGAAATCGTCGAGGGCCGTCGGCAGCCAGGGCGGCAGGATGTTGAAGCCGTCGGCGGCTTCGTTCTCGAACCAGGCCTGCAGCTGGTCGGCGATGTCGGCGGGCGTGCCGACGATGGTGTAATGGCCGCGCGCGGTGGCAACCCACTGATAGAGCTGGCGGATCGTGAAATTGTGCTCATCGGCGATCTGCCGCAGCAGCGCCTGTCGGCTCTTCATGCCCTCGGTCTGCGGCACCGGCGGCAGCGGACCGTCCAGATTGAAGCCCTTGAGATCGAGCGTGCCGCCGGTCAGCCCGTTGAGGAGACCGACGCCGTCTTCCTCAAGGATCAGGCCGGTGAGACGGTCGTATTTGTCCTGTGCCTCGTCCCGCGTGCGGCCGACGAAGGGCGCAACGCCGGGCATGACGAGCACATGGTCGGGGTTACGCCCCTTGGCGGCGGCGCGGCGCTTGATGTCGCGGTAGAACTCCTGCGCCGTATCGATCGACTGATGGGCGGTGAAGATGACTTCCGCCGTCTCGGCGGCGAGATCGCGCCCTGCTTCCGACTGGCCGGCCTGGACGATCACCGGATGGCCCTGCGGCGAGCGCGCCACGTTGAGCGGCCCACGCACCTTGAAATGGCTGCCGACATGGTTGGTCTCGTGCAGCTTGTCGCGGTCGTAATAGACGCCACTGTCGCGGTTGCGCACGAAGGCTTCGTCCTCGAAGCTGTCCCAGAGCGCCTTCACCACCTCCACATGCTCCGAGGCGCGCTCATAACGCGTCGCATGCGGCAGCTGGGCGTCGAGATTGAAATTCTGCGCCGTGGCGTCGCCGGTAGTGGTCACCACGTTCCAGCCGGCGCGGCCGCCGCTGATCAGGTCGAGCGAGGCGAACTTGCGCGCCGTGGTGTAGGGCTCCTCATAGGTGGTCGAGGAGGTGGCGATGAAGCCGAGATGCGTCGTCACCTGGCTCAAGGCGGCGAACAGCGTTACGGGCTCGAAGCCGGCCGCCTTGGCATTGCCGCCCTCGCGCGACCCGGTGAAGCCGATCGACAGACCGTCGGCCAGGAAATAGGCGTCGAACAGGCCGCGCTCGGCCGTGCGGGCGAGTGCCTTGTGGAACTCGAGATCGAGCGCGCTGTCGAGCGGCTGGTCGGGATGGCGCCAGGCGGCAATATGCTGGCCGCCGCCGGGAAGAAACGCACCGAGACGGATCTTGCGGGTCATGGGAATGTCCTTTCAGGCAAGGGAAAAGGGTTCCGCGCCGCGTCGGCGGCCCGGTGAAACGCGCATTCGGACTTGGATGGTCGGATCAGGTCGCGGCGGACGCGGCAAAGCCGCCGTAACCGCCGTTGGCATAGAGGAGACAGGCGCCGTCCGAGCCGAGCACGGCGCGCACGCGACCGAACACCAGCGCGTGACTGTGCCGCTCGATCACCTCTTCCACCTCGCAATCGATGGCGGCGAGGCTGCCCACAAGCAGCGGCGCCCCGGTTTCCAGCGTCGTCCAACTGGCTCCGGCATAGCGCTCCGGCCCCTTGAGGCCACCGCGCCCGGCGAAGCGGTCGGCGATCGCCTGCTGGTCGAGGGCGAGGATGTTGACGGCGAAATGACCGAAGTCGCGCACCACGGGCCAGGTCGAGGAGGAGAGGTTGAGGCTCACCACCATGGTCGGCGGCTCCATGGAGAAGGAGTGGGCCGACGTCACCGTCGCCCCGCTGCGCCGGTCGCCTGTTCCGGCGGTGATCACCGACACGCCCCCGGCGAGGCTGCGCATCGCCCGCTTCAGTGCGGAAGCGTCGATATGGGCAGGCGGGACGGGATGGCTCGCGACATTCATGGCGGGTGTCTCTCCGGATCGTTGCAGGCGCTTGATCTGGAGACGATGATATTGGTGGTATAGTCTATAATCTAAGTATAATAACCGAAACTGCGCACCGGTACGGAATGATCTTTCCGGCCTTCAGGCGCATTGCAGCACGTATTTTCCCTGATGCCCCTCACCCGGTTGTCCACCCGGCGGGAATGATCAGCGCGCCATTGGCGTGGTTCCAGATATTGATGGTGGCGATCAAAGCTGTCAGCACTGGCACCCCTAGGCGGGGGAAGACGGGTCTCTATCTCGCCATGGCGACAGCCGGCGGCAGGCTGCCTGCCGCATTGGCCGTTCGTCCAGGCGTGTGCGGCCGTTCGCGCGGTTGGCCACTTATAAGCGGGCGCCAACATCCTAAGGTCTGAGGAAAAGAAGGGCACTGCCGTCGCGGTCTCCGTCGAGGCGCCATGAAGGTGCTCGCCACGTTGCGCATTCCGGTCGATACGTTCTTCGAAAAGGTATTAGTCAACGCCCTTGACGAAAAGGGGCGTGCCAACCGCCTCGCTCTTCTGACGATGCTGCGCGATGCCTGCCATCAGGCTGCTGACTTCTCGAAGATCGAAGGCTGAACCATTGTCATTTCTGGCAAGAAGTCGTTTGCCTAAATTAGTGGGCGGCTTTTGCTTTTTGCCAGAGCTTCGGAAAGCCGCGGTCAACTTTAAATCGTTATGATTGTGACCGCGCTTTATTTGCGCGCATATTTCACGAAAAGGCTTGGCATATAAGACTTTCGGCGTATGCTAATCTCAATATTTTTCGCCAACGGATGAGCGCTGTTGACCTTTTCGCTGTTCTCTCCGCACGACCGTCTTGCTTCCGTCCTCTTGCCCCATTCGGGTGGTTGCGTTTGCACCACGGATGGTAGTCACGACTTCTCCCACCTCTTGCGGGTGTGGAAGAACGCGACTGTCATCTCCGATAACGAAGGCGGCGACACCGAGATTCTGGCAGCGGCGGTGCTGCTTCACGATTGCGTCGCCGTCGAAAAGAACTCGCCGGATCGTCCCCGTGCTTCGCGGCTGTCAGCCCGAAAAGCGCGCGGCATTCTTGCCGATATCGGCTGGGAAGCGGAACGACGGGAAAAGGTGGCCCATGCCATCGAGGCGCACAGCTTCTCGGCCGGCATCGAGCCGATCACGCTGGAGGCTCGCATCCTGCAGGACGCCGACCGGCTCGATGCCATCGGCATGATTGGGGCTGCCCGCTGCTTCTACGTCGCCGGCCGGCTCAATAACCACCTTTACGATGCCGGCGACCCCTCAGCCGAGGAACGGCCGCTCAATGACCGCCGCTTCGCGCTCGATCACTTCATGACCAAGCTGTTCAAGCTCTGCGACGGCTTCAAGACGGCAACTGGTCGGCGGCTCGCCGCCGAACGCCACGCCCGGCTGCAGCGCTTCTACGACGATCTACTGGAAGAAATCTGAAGGCGCGGCCTTCACAGCAATCCCTTCAACCGGATCAATCCGAGCGCCGCGACAGTGGTCGCGTCCCGAATGGTGCCGTCGGCGATCATCGCGTCGACATCGGCAAGCGGAAAAGCGCGCGAGACGAGATCGACCTCCTCGGCTTCGAGGGAGGTAGCGCCCTGCTCCAGCTCCTCGGCCAGGAAGACGTGATAGCGTTGCGACGAATAGCCGTAGGCGAGAAACAGATCGCCGACGCAGGTCATCTTCCGCGCCACAATCCCCGTCTCTTCCGAGAGTTCGGCGCGTGCGACCCCGTCGGGCGGCACGTCCGGCCGCGTTTCCCAGGAGCCTTGCGGCAGCTCCCAGTAGCGGCCGGCGACCGGATAGCGATACTGCTCGACCAGATGGATGAGGCCACGCGGCCGATCGACGGCCGCGATGGCGACAAAATCCGGTTTCTCGACCACGCCGTAAATGCCCGACGAACCGTCTGACCGCTCGATGGCGTCCTCACGGACGCGCATCCAGCGGTTCTCGTAGACAATCCGGCTGCCCAGGGCGCGGATGTCCGCCACCTCAGATCAAGCCGTGCTCGGCCATCCAGGCAGACGTGATGGCAGCCTGACTGCGCGACGTGATCTTCAGCGTCTCGAGGATCTTGCCGACATGCGCCTTGACCGTCGCTTCGGAGATGCCGAGCTGGTAGGCGATCTGCTTGTTGAGAAGACCGTCGCCCAGAAGCTGGAACACCTTGAGTTGCTGTGGCGACAGTTCGGCCACCAGCGCCGAACGCTCCAGCACCACCTGCGACACCGCCGAATTGTCGGCACCGACTTCGATGATGGTCCCGCCATCAAGGACGGTTTCGATGGCCGCGGCCAGTATGTCTTCGGAGGAACGCTTGCCAATGAAGGCGCGGCAACCAAGATCAAGACAACCCTGCGCCAGTTCCTCACCGGAATTGGAAGAATAAACGGCGACGACGGCCTTGGGCGCCAATGAACGGATATGCTTGATCGTGTCGAGGCCGCGCATGCCGGGCATGACGAGGTCGGTAATGACCAGCGTATTTTCACCGGTATCCAAAACAGCATCGGCTAGTTCGTCGTAGCTGGTGGCAAGAATCGGCTGCCGGAAGCCGAAGCGCTTCTTCAGGATGCGCACCACCGCCGACTGGATGATCGGATGGTCTTCGGCAACAATCGCCGTCCAATTCTGGCCGACATCGGCCGACTGCGCATCTTCTACCCGCTCGTTCATCAATCCACCCTACCCGCTAGAACAAAATGACCATTACATATTTGGGTAATTGGGTCCTCCCGCTCCCTCCGGGACCGCCCAATCGATGTTCTGGTTAGGGTCCTTGATATCACAAGTTTTGCAGTGAACACAGTTTGGGGCATTAATTACATAACGTGGTCCATGAGTTGGCTCGTCTATCCACTCATAAACGCCTGCCGGGCAATAGCGGGCGGATGGGCCGGCAAAAACGTCGCGTTCCGAGACCCTCTGCAAGTCCGGATCAAGTAATTTCAAATGCGCCGGCTGGTTCTCCTCGTGGGCGGTGCCCGACAGGAAAACCGACGACAGCCTGTCAAAGGTGAGCTTGCCGTCTGGCTTGGGATAGGCGATCGGTTTGAAACGCGCGGCCGGCTTGAGGCAGTCCGCATCGGTCTTGCCGTGCAGCAGCGTGCCGAAGGGCGAAACGCCGAACAGCGTTTCCAGCCACATGTCGAGGCCACCGAGGCCGATGCCGACAAGCGTGCCGAACCTCGACCAGAGCGGTTTGACATTGCGCACCGGTTTCAGGTCCTTGCCGATGGCCGACGCCCGCCAGCCCGTCTCATAGGGCGTCAGCTCATCGCCCGCGCGGCCGGCGACGATCGCCTCGACGACGGCGTCGGCGGCGAGGATGCCCGACTGCACGGCATTGTGGCTGCCCTTGATGCGCGGCACGTTCATGAAGCCGGCCGAACAGCCGATCAACGCACCGCCGGGGAAGACGAGCTTGGGAACCGACTGCCAGCCGCCTTCGGTGAGTGCCCGCGCACCATAGGCGACACGCTTGCCGCCCTCGAAGGTGTCGCGAATGAGCGGATGAGTCTTGAAACGCTGAAACTCCTCGAAGGGAGAAAGATAGGGATTTTCATAGTTGAGGTGGACAACAAAGCCGACCGCCACCTGGTTGTTCTCGAGGTGGTAGAGGAAGGAACCGCCGCCCGTGCCGCCACCGAGCGGCCAACCGAAGGAATGCTGCACCAGGCCGGGCCTCGCCTTGTCCGGCGCCACGTCCCACAGTTCCTTGATGCCGATGCCGAACTTCTGCGGCTCTCGATCCTCGTCGAGGCGATAGCGCGCGATCAGCGTCTTGGTGAGCGAACCACGCGCGCCCTCGGCGAACAGCGTGTATTTGGCCAGAAGCGCCATGCCGCGCTGGTAATTGGGGCCGGGCGTGCCATCCTGCTTGACGCCCATGTCGCCGGTGGCGACGCCGATCACCTTGTTGTCGCCGTCATACAGCACTTCGGCAGCGGCGAAGCCCGGATAGATCTCGACGCCGAGCGCCTCGGCCTTTTGCGCCAACCAGCGGCAGACGTTGCCCAGCGATACGGCATAGGCGCCATGATTGCTCATCAGCGGCGGCAGCAGGAAATTCGGCAAGCGGAGGCCAGACTTTTCAAACAGAAGAAAGAAGCGGTCGTCGGTAACCGGTGTCTTGAACGGATGATCGGGATCGTCGCGCCAATCGGGCAGGAGCGCCGAGATACCGGAGACGTCGACCACGGCGCCGGAAAGAATGTGGGCACCAACTTCCGAACCCTTTTCGAGCACCAGGACGGAAACATCCTGACCGCTGACGGCGGCCTGCTGCTTCACCCTTATGGCCGCGGCGAGGCCGGCCGGGCCAGCGCCAACGATGACCACGTCGAATTCCATGGATTCGCGCTCGGGCAGCTCGGTGCTCATGGGTATCTCTCTTTCGGGCAGATGGTCGCCAAGCAAGTGTGCATCATCCGCGCCAGCATCTCCACGCTGGTCTTGGGTGAAAACGCGGATCTCTGCACCGCAGCCCTTCAACCACGATCCGCCGATGCGATCAAACGCTTTCGGGCGCACCGCCGTCGAACCGCTTGGCGCTGGCTGCGACGTTTTCACGGCGACCATCCTGCTCTATAGAAGGGCCATGCCGTCCGATCCGACGTTCCACTCCCCCGGTCTCGATGCCGCCGCAGCCCTCCTCGAGTGGTACGCGGCGATGGGCGTCGACGTGACCCTGTCCGAGGCGCCGCTCGACCGCTTCGAGGAAAGTGCCAAGGCCAAGGCCGCGGCGGAGGCCGCCCGGCGGCAATCACCGCAGCCGGAACTGAGGCGGCCTCTGCCGGCGGCCGAAACATCCCCCCAGGAGGCCGTGGCGCGTCCGGCCATTGCCGGGCAGACGGCACAGGTGCCGACCGAAGCCACGGTGATGCAGGCGCGCGCCGCCGCCCAGTCGGCAAAGACGCTCGACGAGCTCAAGGCGCTGATCCAGGCGTTCGACGGCTGCAACCTCAAGCTCACCGCCAAGAACACGGTGTTTGCCGACGGCAATCCGGCGTCGAAGCTGATGCTGGTCGGCGAGGCGCCGGGCCGCGACGAGGACATCGAAGGGCGCCCCTTTGTCGGTCGCTCCGGTCAGTTGCTCGATCGCATGCTCAACGCCATCGGCTATAGCCGCAGCCACAACGCCTATATTGCCAACGTCATCTACTGGCGGCCGCCCGGCAACCGCGATCCTTCCGACGTGGAAATCGCCATCTGCCGGCCGTTCATTCTGCGGCAGATCGAGCTGGTCGACCCGGAGCTGATCATCTTTCTCGGGGCGCAGCCGGCCAAGGCGCTGCTCGGTGGCGAGGCGGTCAAGCAAGGCATCAACAAGCTGCGCGGTCGCTGGTGCGAGTTGGAGATCGGCGACAAACGCTTCAAGGCGCTGCCGACCTTTCACCCCGCCTACCTCCTGCGCACGCCGATCAAGAAGCGCGAGGCATGGCGGGACTTTCTGACCGCCAAGGTGTTTCTCGAGAACGGCGGCATGCTGCCACCGGTCTGACGGATGACTAGAGTATCCGTGTTGATCAAGCGGTTTTTGGTGCCCATGTCCTGCCTGCCTTGAGCAGTGCGTTGGCAAGGATGACGAGCTTTCGCATGATAGCAG
>JAGSYV010000011.1 GCA_018262505.1 Pseudomonadota bacterium | reverse complement strand
GAAAACATGCGGCTCTACAAACAGATGCCGTTGCGCGAGCTGATCGACAAGTCGATCAACGAGACGCTGGCGCGCAGCCTCTACACCTCGGTCACGGCTTTCCTGTCGCTGTTGCCGATGGCGATCTGGGGCGGCAGCGCGGTGGAGAGTTTCGCCGTGCCGATGATCTTCGGCATCGTCATTGCCGCGTCGTCGTCGGTGTTCATCGCCGCGCCGATCCTGTTGTTCCTGGGCGATTGGCGGATGCGGCGGCGGCACAACCAAGAGAACTCGATCGCTGTCGTGCCTTCGGAAGTTTGACGGAAAAGAGGAAGCCGGGCGACCCCGGCTTCCTCGCCTCCGTGGAGTTTCTCCTTAGAAAAAATCTGAAGTTGGTAGGTCATTTCACGGGGTTGTCCCGATACTCGGGGCGGGGCTGCCGGACTAGTCTTGACCTGTCAGGGGACCCACGACGTCCCCTCCGTCGCTCAACCACAAAAAAAGGCAAGCACCATGCCCACCACCACGGACAACCTCAAGGAAGCCTTCGCCGGCGAAAGCCAGGCCAATCGCAAGTATCTCGCCTATGCCGATGCCGCCGTCCGAGAGGGCAAGCCCGGCGTCGCCAAGCTGTTCCGTGCCGTTGCCGCTGCCGAGACCATCCATGCCCACGCCCACCTTCGGGCGCTCGGCGCCATCAAGGGCACGGTCGATAATCTCGCCGATGCCATGGCTGGCGAGAGCCACGAGTTCACGTCGATGTATCCGGCGATGGTGGCAACCGCCAAGGCCGAGGGACACAAGCGCGCCATCCGCTCGATGAGCGAAGCGATGGAAGTGGAAAAGATCCACTACAGCCTGTTCGGCGATGCGCTTGAAGCCGTGAAGGCCGGCAAGGATCTTGGCGATGTCGTCATCCGCATCTGCCCGAACTGCGGTCATACGGTGATCGGCGACGCGCCCGAGGCCTGCCCGGTCTGCGCCTGCGCCGGCGAGCACTACAAGATCATCGAGTGATCGATCTGGCGCCGCCGGAACGAGCGGCGGCGCCGGCATCCCGATCCGACGCAATGTATTGCCGGACACGCGCAGGCGTGCTGGTGGGGTGTGAGATTTTGGGGAAAAGTGGTGCCGCACGACGGCATCGGAATCCCTACTCGCTTGATTTCATTCATGTTCATCCGTGAGCGAGCACGGAAATCGTTGCCGGATATCAATGGGATATTGAGGCGACGGTATGCAGGCTAATTCAGCGATGGCCGCCCAAGCCCATGTCGAAAGGTGGAGCAGAGGGTGGAGCAATGTCGAGACCGTTGAACAAGCTGGGCGCGCGATCGGTGCAGACTCGCCCCTCTGGCAAGCACAGCGATGGCGGCGGGCTTTGGCTCGTCAAGACCGAACAGAAATCCGGCTACTGGGTGCTGCGTGTCACCATTCACGGCCGGCGCCGAGAGATGGGGCTTGGCTCGATAGGCGTCGTCTCGTTGAAAGCGGCGCGCGAGGATGCGGCGAAGTGGCGAGCCGTGGCGGCGAGCGGACTAGATCCTATTGTCGAGCGCGAGAGGTTGGCACGAGAAGCAGCTCGCAATCTGCATCTTTTCAAGGATGTGACAGACGACTGTTTTGAGGCGCTGAAAAAGTCGCTCAAGAAGGAAGGTAAGGCCGGCCGCTGGCGCTCGCCGCTCGATCTTCACGTTCTACCGAAGCTCGGCAAGACGCCCGTTTCGCAGATCGGACAGATCGACATTCGCGACGCACTCAAGGGCATTTGGACGACAAAGCCGGACGTTGCCAGGAAGGCGCTCAATCGCATCAGCGTCGTCTTCAAACATGCCGCCGCGCTCGGCCTCGATGTCGATCTACAGGCGCCGACAAAAGCCAGGGCGCTGCTCGGCGCGCAGGGATATAAGCCGGAGCACATCCCCGCCGTGCCTTGGCCGGATGTCGCGGACTTTTATGCTTCGATCAATGACGGCTCGCTGACGCACCTCGCGCTCCGCCTCCTCATCCTGACCGGCGTTCGTTCCGCGCCGTTGCGCTTCATCCGGCTGGACCAAATCGACGGGGATGTTTGGACCATTCCAGCGCAAAACATGAAGGGAAGGGAGGGGAAGACAGAAGATTTCCGCGTCCCACTTTCGGCCGAGGCGTTGCGCGTCATCGAGCAGGCGAAGCCGCTCGCCCGAGACGGATGGCTATTCCCGTCGGTTCGGAAGGGCGTCATTTCCGACGCGACCATGGCGCGCTTGATGGAGCGTCGAGGCATGAAAGAGCGGCCGCACGGCTTCCGATCGTCCTTGCGCGACTGGATGGCGGAAGCGACCAACACGCCGCACGAAATCGCAGAAACCGTGCTTGGCCATAGCGTGGGTGGAAGTGTCGAGCGTGCCTACCGCCGTACTGACTTCCTTGCCCAGCGGCGCGCCATCATGGAGCAATGGGCGTCGGTCGTGACGGGGAAGACTGATGCCGCAAGCTCCCTTGCCGATGCGGCTTGATTCGCGGGAATAGATAAGATCAGCCGGCGACGGGCCGTAACCGCTCGCCGGATACCGGTTCAGAAACTCCGGAATATGGTCTATTTCCCATTAGTTCGGACGGTCAGACCATCAGAGGCCACGGCGCAAACCACCTGATGCAAGCCTAGCCACGTCGGATCAATCCAACCCGATGAGGTGAAGATGAATCAGGTAATGGTCAATACGGCTCACTTTGACCCGTGGCTTTCCGACGTGGAAGCCGCCGCTCTCGTTGGCGTCAGCAAATCAACCTTCCGGCGCGGCGTAACAGATGGGCGCTTCCCTAAGCCCGTTCGTCTCGGCGGTTTGGTGCGCTGGCCTCAGTCTGAAATCTTCCAGGCATTGGAAGCCCTCAAAGCAAACCGGGAATGAGGGCTTTATGCAATCCCGGAACAGCACTTTAAAAATCGACTTCGACGGCATCAACCGGGCAGCGTTGCGCTGTCTTCCTGCGCTTCTTGCCCGCTGGCTCCCCGATGGCCGGCGTATCGGTCACGAGTGGACCGCGCGAAATCCTCAGCGGGCGGACCAGCGCGCCGGCAGCTTCCGCATCAATCTCACCTCCGGGAAATGGGCGGACTTCGCAACCAAGGACAGGGGCGGCGATGTCGTCTCGCTGCTGGCTTATCTCACAGGCGAAAATCAAGCCGATGCGGCCTGCACGCTGGCGAGTATCGTAGGGGTCGACATCTATGAGCATTGATTTGTCACCCCTCACCGCCGACGAGATCGGCGGCACGCCGGCCGACACTGCAAGTTCCGAAGAATGGCGCCCGGTCATGCCGGTTCCCGAAACGGCCCCGCCGCTGACCGGCGCTTTGCTCGATCAGTTCGCGCCGCGCGGGTTTCAGCGCGCCGGCGCCTGGAAGTATGTCGACGCCCAAGGCCGCATGCTGGGCGCAATCGCTCGCTTCGATCGAGCTGGCGACACGCTTTCAAAGCAAGTGCTGCCGATCACTTATTGCCAGGGCACCGGCGGCCGGCGCGAATGGCGCGCCAAGGGCTTCCCGACACCGCGCCCGCTGTTTGGCCTGGACGCTTTAGCCAGCCGGCCCGACGCGCCTGTTATCGTGGTGGAAGGTGAGAAGACCGCCGCAGCGGCAAGCAAGCGGTTCGGGGATTTTGTCGCCACCACCTCGCCGGGTGGATCGAAAGCGGCGCGCAAAGCCGACTGGTCGCCGCTCAAGGGGCGCCGCGTCGTCATCTGGCCGGATGCTGACGCGCCAGGTGCTGCCTATGCTGTCGACGTTGCCGAGTTGGCCCAAGCGGCCGGCGCCGCGTCGGTGGCAACAGTCAAGCTCCCGGCAGGGCTTCCCACAGGTTGGGATTTGGCCGACGCACCGCCTGTCAGCATGACCGACGCGGATCTCGCCCGCATTCTGGACTCGGCCGGCTCACCCGCTGCCTGGGGTGCTCCGGTCGCCATCACGTCGAGCCTTCCGCCTGTCGAGCCATTCGAGCCGGAGATGCTGCCGGAAGCCCTGCGCGCCTATGTCTTCGATGTGGCAGATCGTCAGCAATCGGTGCCCGACTTCGTCGCCGTTGCCGCGCTCTGTGGTCTTGCGGCGATGATCGGCAACCGGGTTCGGGTTGGGCCGAAGCAAAACGACGATTGGATTGAAGTCCCCAACTTGTGGGGCGCCATCATCGGCCCGCCGTCTGCGATGAAGTCGCCGGCCATGCAATCGGCGCTAGGCCCGGTCTATGCCCTTCAGGATGAAATGCGGCAAGCATGGCAGGCCAGCATTGAGGCCGGCGACATAGACGACGTGTTGTCTAGCATCGACGAAAAGGAAGCCAAGAAGCGGGCGGCTAAGGCGATCAAGGACGGCGATCGGGATACCGCCCGCTCTATCCTCGCCGATCTTCAGAAGGATGACGACGACGAGCCGCCTTGCCCGCGCATTGTCGTCAATGACGCGACGGTCGAAAAGCTCGGCGAACTGCTCAACGAGAACCCGCGCGGCCTGCTGCTGATGCGCGACGAGTTGCCCGGCTTCCTGGCGAGAATGGAGAGCGAGGAATACGCCAGCGAGCGAGCGTTCTATCTTGAAGCCTTCAATGGCTCCGGTCGCTTCACCTATGATCGCATAGGACGCGGAACCGTCCACATTGCCAACTGCACCTTGAGCCTCATCGGCGGTGTGCAGCCGTCCCGGATTGCGCCGATCGTGCGCGGCGCCATCACCGGCACCTCCAACGATGGCCTTGTCCAGCGCCTTCAACTCGCCGTCTGGCCGGATCTCCGCTCATCCTGGCGGTGGGTGGATCGCCATCCCAGCAAGGAGGCGCGCGACGCTTTCGAGAAGGTGTTTCGCGACCTTCACGAATTCCCGCTCGGGCGTCCCGATCAGCCTTTGGTGCTGCGCTTCTCCCCCGACGGGCAAGACCTCTTCCGCGCCTGGATGGAAGAGATCCAGTCCGAGGCAAGAGCCGGCAACCTTTCGCCCGTTCTGGAAGCGCATTTGCTCAAGATGCCGAAGACAGTCGCGAGCCTGGCTTTGCTGTTCGAGCTGATCGACGGCGGCAAGTTCGAGATTGGCCGAACGGCAACGCTAAGGGCGCTGGCCTGGGCCGATTATCTTCGCAGCCACGCCCGCCGGCTCTACGCGTCCGGCGGAACGATGGTTGAGGACGGCGCTCGGCTGATCGTCGAGCGGCGCGGCCAGCTTCCCGATGAGTTCTCGGCGCGCGATGTTTACCGCAAGCATTGGGCCGGCCTGAGCGACGGGGAGACGGTGGCCGATGCCATCGAACTCCTGATTAAGACCAACCATTGCCGTGAGACCAAGCGGGCTGAAACCCAAATGGGCCGGCCGGCGATCGCTTACCAATGGAACCCGGCGCTCGGGGCGCCCACTCCATGAACCGATGGATCACGGCGCTGAAAAATCATGGGAACGCGCCTGAGACGAAGCGCCAAAAGTGCCAAAACTCCCCCTGGAGTACTTTCGGCACTTTTGGCACTGCCTCGCCTGAGCAAAAGGAGATTTTCTCGGAGCCAAGAGCTGATGGGGCTGGACGCCAAACGGACTGGTCTGACGAATGCCTGCGCGATCTCTACGAAGAGCGGGCGGCAATTATGGAGTTTGACGGCTGGCTAAGGCGGGGTGAAGCTGAAGCGAAAGCATGGCGGCAGGTATATTTTCCAAATTTATAGTGTTGTTCAGTTTATAAACTGATTTGACAGCGGGAGTTTATCCCTCGCCGTTGAAACGACATGTCAACATTTATGTACTTTTCTATGTCATTCATCAATTCCAAGTATTTTGTTAGTTAAATCTAAGTGATTATCATAATGATATTGTAATAAATCCCTTAGCCATTCCTCTTGCGCCGATGTTTCGTATTTTATTCCCAGTACGGACAATTTTTCTTTAGCGCCAATGGCGATATTTCCGATTGTCTCTACAAAATCTCCCATTTCGTCTTCATACATATGGACGACAAGGCCATCCATGTAGAACCGTATGAAGTTGATGCCGTCGGAATCTGGAAGTATCATTCGCCGGGGACCTGCAAGATGCCATGGCCCCTGTGTAGTTAGTTGGATCAGTACGATGGGATAAAATGTTAAGGGTGCGGCCGATCGTGTCACGATCATTTGGCGTAAGCGCTCAACATTTTGTTCTTGGATATCAATCCTATATCCTGGCAGGCTCGTTGAGGCAGCGCGCCATAACAGTGACAAGAAAAAGAGACGCAATCGAGAGGGATCTGAGCACTCCACCTCCTTAGAATAACTATTCCCGTACTTTCTATATTCACCATACTTGGCATCGTATTCTGCTGTCTCCCAGCTACTCCATATTAGGCGCAGCTTTCTTAGTTCTTTTATTGCCCAATCGTCGTAATACGACAGTATGTCTTCACCATCGCGTGTAACAATATTCGGATCATACCAACTGTCGAAACGTCGTACTGGTCTCCCCCCATTGTATCCGTCTAGTCGCGGTTTTCCTGGCTCTGGTGTTCGAGTTATGGCCTTTGGGAGCAAGTGAGACCTAACCAGCTTCCCAGTTTTGTTCGTCAGTTTGCATGTGCCATAAGCCATTGTTCGAACTCCGCATTCAGCTAACTATAGCCGAGTCCAGTCACGCAATCCAGACATGTGGACTGGCGCGAAATTCGCGTAATTGAGCCCGTCTGGACGCTTACCGGCCGACCCGCCAGGGGGCCGGTGGTAGCTCATGCGATCGCCGAATCCTCCGTTCACTAAAGTAGCGATCGTTAGTGAACGAGGGCGACACATGCCAAGGGGATCGGCTCCAGGCGAGCGGCGGGGCGGACGACAGAAGGGCACCCCTAACCGGCCGGCTCCCGTACGCGCCTTTCTCGACGGGGCCGGGGTCAATCCGGTCGAACGGCTGATTGCCCTCGCCAAGCGGGCCGAAAGCGCCGGCCAGATCGCTCTCGCCGCCGACATCTGGAGCAAGCTCGCCGCCTTGGCCTATCCGAGGCCGCAGCCGGCCACACCGCCCGCAATTACCGACCCGCAAGACAGTCTGTGACGCGCCGAACCGGCGCGGCTCACGCTCATCTCCATGACATTCTCAGGGGGCTCAATGCCTGTTGTTCCGACCTATGACGAGCCGCGCGTTCAGCTCCAACCGGGGCTGAACTTTCGCGACAACACCCACGCGACCGGCGCCATGTTCGGCGCTCAGATCGGCCAAGCTCTTGGCGCTGTCGGCAAGGGAATTGCCGACGTTGGCGAGGCCTTGGCCGTCGTGCGAGATCACGACGAAATCAATTATGCGAAGGAAGCCGACAACACGCTCGCCGGAGCCATCCGCGAATTCGGCTATGGCGAAAATGGCTATTTCAGCAAACAAGGTGCTGCCGCCATCGAGGGCCTGAAGCCTTTTGAGGATTCGTTGCGAGAGGCAGCGGAGAAGAGCGGCGCCGGCTTGTCGCCAGTGGCGCGGGAGAAGTTCCAGGCGGCTGCGAACCAGCGCATCCAGTCGGCACTTCAGACCGCCTACGCATACGCGATGGACCAACGGAAGACCTGGACTGTCGCAACGGGCAATGCCCGCCTGGACAGCTTCCAGAACGACGCCTTGACCCACTACACCGACCCCGACGCGGTCAATCTGTCGATCGCGGCGGGGCAAGCTGAGATCCGTCACAACCCGGCCTATTCGCCGGACGTGGCCGCGATGAAGGAACGCGAGTTCGTCTCGACCGTTCGCTATAACACCGGCCTGCGCCTGCTGACCGATGATCCGAAGGCGGCCGAAGCCTACTTCAACGCGCACAAGACCGAGTTTACTGGCGAAGATCAGTACAAGTTCACCGAGGCGCTGAAGACGCCGTTGCTCAATGCCAATGTGCGGGCGAACACGGCGAGCTATTTCAAAGGCGGCGCCGGAGATCAGGCCGCGCCGACCGATGCGGCGAGCCTCATTCGCTCCGTCGAGGGCTTCCGCACCCAGCCCTATTGGGATGTGAACGCCTACCGAATCGGCTACGGAAGCGACACCATCACCAGGGCCGACGGCTCGGTCGTGAAAGTCGCGCCTGGAATGACCGTGACGCGTGAGGACGCGGAGCGCGACCTGGCGCGCCGCATCAACACCGAGTTCGTGCCGGGCATTATCCAAAAGGTCGGCCAGGAGGCTTGGGCGAAACTGCCGGCTAGCGCGCAAGCGGCTCTCGCCTCCGTCGCCTACAATTACGGCTCCCTGCCGTTCCGCGTCGCCAATGCGGTGGTCATGGGAAGCCCGGAGGAAATCGCGCGTCAGGTCGAAGCGCTTCAGACCGACAATGACGGCGCGAACAAAGACCGGCGTTTGCATGAAGCGGCGATCATTCGCGGCGGCGCCGCGATTGTCTCCACCCAGCTTTCGGACGGCGGTACGGCTCCGGATGTGGAGGCTTTTGTCTCCACCATCGCCAACCCCGATGAAGCGGCGCTGACGCGCAAGGCGATCTATGTGCAGATCGGGCAGCAGCAGACCGCATTCAAGGCGATGAGCAAGGCTCAGGAAGATCAGTACGAGAACCGCATTGCCCTTCGCGACGGCTCGCTGACGGTCGACGAGATCCAGGGCGACCCCCGACTTGATGATGGGCAACGGGCAAAGCTCACCAACTCATTGACCGCGAAAAATAAGGACATCATCGAGACGCGCCAAAGCGTCGACGCTTTTGCTGCCGGCCGGCTGGTTGTCGACGGCTACAGCGAGGCGGGGCGAAAGACCAACGATGCGGTTTGGCAAAGCGTGTCGGCGAACGCCCCGCCCGAGCAGCGTCCACACCTCCTCAATGCGCTTATCGGTCAAACCGGCGTGGTGCCGACGTCGGTCATCAATGCGATGCGCTACAACCTTTCCAGCGGCCACACCGAGAACGCCCAGGCGGCGCTTCAGCTCGGCTCGCACCTCCGCGCCGTGAACGCTGGGGCGCTGGCTCGCTCGCCATCGGGTGGCGCGCTGGCGGATCAAGTCGCGCTGTTCGATCACTACACGTCGTCGGTCGGGCTTTCGCCGACTGAAGCCACGCGGCGCATACTCGATGCCCAAGATCCGGAGAAGGTCCGCCAGCGCGCCGCGCTGATGGACGCCGAACCGATGAGAAAGGCGATCGACGCGGCGGCCACCGAAAGCGACGTTCGCTCGCTGTTCGGCGGCGGATGGTTTTCCAGCCCGCCAACGCTTGGCAAGACCACCGCGCAATCGGCTGCGATCGTCAGCGACTACCGGGAGACGCTGACCGAAGCCGTGTTCGATGCCGGCGGCGACTTGGACGCCGGGACCAAGCTCGCCAACGATCGGTTTCAACGGCGCTACGGAACGTCCGCCCTATCAATGGATGGCCCTGACGCCGTGATGTTCCTGCCGCCGGAGAAAGCCTATCCGGCCGACCCCAAGGGAAGCCATGATTACATCCGCCAGCAGGCGCTTGCGGATCTCACCTCAAAGGGCATCCAGCCGAAGGCCATCTTCCTTGTCCCCGATGAGACGACGGAGGCCGACGTTCGAGCCGGCCGCGCGCCGCGCTATCAGGCTTGGTACATAGACAGCGACGGGAAATATCAGCTCGCTCCCGCCCGCTTCTTCGCCACCCCGCCCGATGGCAGCGGCAAGCCGGTGACAGATCCGAACCGGATCACAGAGCTTGAGGCAATCCGCCAGGGCGAAATGCAATGGAACGCGGACATCAGCCCGGCCGACATGGCGCCCGATCAATTGGTGACGGGACCGGCGCCGAAAATCGAGTTGAGCACCCCTGAGCCCGACCAAGCGACGACATCGGACATCAGTCCGTCAGACATGCCGCCAGGGCCGATGACCGTCCCGGCCGTCAAACCAGCCAAAGCCAGCGAGTGAGGTCCAAAGATGCCGTTCGATGAAACCAGCACCGTTGGCCCCGTTGCCGACTACCTCGTCAGCCAGAAGCTTGGCGCCGTGCCTGAAACCGAGCCGAGCCTTGCCGATACCGCCGTCGCGTCGTTCCGGCAGAACAACCCCATCACGTCCATCCTGACGAACAAAACCCTTTACGACAAAGCAACGGGCGACTTTTACAAGGTCGATCCGTCCTTCTCGCCCTACGCCGGCAACTACCTCGAGGGCTACGACGACCAACCCGAGCGCTTCCTCGAGGTGTTCAACGCCAAGGCCGGCGACCAGGTCAAAGCGCAAATCGACATGGAGCGCCGCGACAAGGCGACACGCGCAAAGTCGGGCTGGGTCGGGACGGCTTTCGATATCGGCGCCAGTCTCGCCGATCCGACCCTTTTCCTTCCGGGTGGGGTCGGCTTGCGTGGTGCACGGGCCGGCGTTGGCTTGATCCGCGCCGGGCTTGATGTGGGGCTCGCTGCCGGCGGCGCCACGTTGGCCCAAGAAATGGCGCTCCAGGCCAGCCAGGAGACGCGGACGGCCGAAGACAGCTTGTACAACGTTGGCGGCTCGGTGCTGCTCGGTGGCCTTTTGGGAGGCGCCGCACACGGCGCGCTATCCGCGATCGACCATTTCCAGGGATCGGCGGCCGTCGACAAGGTGAAAGCGCCTGATGCCGACGCGGCGACCGATGCTCTTCACCGGGAAATGACAGCCTATGCCAACGAGCTCGGGGGCAACCAGCCTCTACCGCAGGGAATTGGCGCCCAAGGCGTCGCCCCTGAAAAGCTCGCCGACTACGAGATCGCCGGTAAGGCGGCGCGCGCGACGGCAAAGGCGACGGCGCAACTCAATCCGCTTCTGCGCACGCTCCAGAGTCCGTCTCTCGCCGTCCGCCAAGTGGCTGCCGGCCTGATGGAGAACCCCGTTTATCTCACCAAGAACCTTGAAGGCGCGGGCGATGCGGCGGCGGAAAGCGCAATGCGGCAATGGTCGATCGGC
Source organism: Pseudomonadota bacterium (assembly GCA_018262505.1). Lineage (GTDB taxonomy): Bacteria > Pseudomonadota > Alphaproteobacteria > Rhizobiales > Pleomorphomonadaceae > Pleomorphomonas. The sequence continues at coordinate 124,042 of JAGSYV010000011.1, read as the reverse complement.
GCCGCTGCTGATGCCATCGAGGCGAACCGCGCCGCCTACGCCGACGCTCGAAAGGCCGGGCTCGCCATGAGCCTCGACGATTTCAACACTGAGGCCGGCCGGGCCATGCGGCGCGGCGACAAGAGCAGCGTTGCCGGCGCCACCGAAGCGGCCGAGGCGTGGCGCTCCAAGGTGTTCGATCCGCTGAAGCAACAGGCAATCGACGCCGGCCTTTTGCCTGCGGATGTGGATGTCACAACAGCCGAGAGTTATTTCAGCCGCATGTGGCGCCGGCCGGTGCTGGAAGCGCGCGAAGGAGAGTTTCGCGACATCGTGCGGCGCTGGGCCGATGACCAAATCACCGTCCAGGCGGAAAGCCAGTCGGCGAAGGCTGCAAAGAAAGCCAATTTGCTTCAGTCGGAAATCGACGATCTCGAAATGACCATGCTCCGCCGGGCAGAGGATGCAAAGCGCCGCGAGGCCGGCGGCGAAATCGCTGTCGATGCCGAGACGGAACGGCAGATATTGCGGGCAGTCGACCACATCCGCGCCAAGACAAAGGCGCCAGCACCCGAAAAGCTGACGCAGTTCCTTCACCGCAAAGGCGGATTGTTCGACGAACGCGGCGAACTGGAAGCGCTGGGCATTTCCAACAAGACCCGCCCCGGCTTTGTCCGGAAGCAAAAGCAGACGCTGACGAACAAGGATGGCGGGCTAGATCTCGATACCGCCGCGCGCTTGGCTTGGGACGAAGGTTTCATCCAGTCCGCAGATCGGCCGACCGCGAACGATCTCCTAGACCACTTGGCCGATGATTTCGGCGGTCGTCGCCGGGTGGTCAGAGAAGCCGATAGGGCCGCCGCCGCAGATGCCGACGTGTTCGACCAGGTTGTCGCCGATCTCGGCCGCATGGGTGTCGACGTTGGCGTGAAACAGCAGATGTTCGCCACCGCCGACGACCTGAAGAACTTCGCAAAGCGCGTTGCCGAAAGCCTCAACGCCAAGGACCGGCAGACCGTCGCAAAGCTGAGAGCGGCGCTCGATGCCACGGCGCCAGGGACTGGCCGCCGTGGCGATCTCGATTTTGTCAGCGCTGCCGACCGGGCCGACTACATCAATGAAATTGTCGACGACATTTTCAACCAGCTTACCGGGCGCGGCGGCGTGTCGACCAACTTCCAACCCGTCATGGCGGCGCGTGGTCCGCTGAAAGGCCGCACTTTCGGCATTCCCGACCACCTCGTCGAGGACTTTCTGGAGAACGATATCGAGTTGGTCGGCCGGCGCTATGCCCGCATCATGGCCGCCGATATCGAATTGGCCAAACGCTACGGCTCGCCAACGCTCAAGGACCAAATCGCGGAGATCCGCACCGAGTATGCGCGCCTGCGCGAGCTGCCAGGTGCAGACAGGAAGAAGCTTGGCGCCCGCGAGCGCGCCGATATTCGCGACATCGAGGCGGTGCGCGACATGTTGCGCGGCACCTATGGCATGCAGTCGGCCGGCGAGCCCTGGGCGCGGACGCTCGCAGCGGCCCGCGTCTTCAACTACACCCGCATGATGGGCGGGGTTGTCATCGGCTCGCTCGCCGATGCCGCCCGGCCCGCCATGGTTCACGGGCTTCGCTCCTATGTGAAAGACGGCCTAGGCCCGCTGCTCCATGGGCTTCAGGGCGTCAGGATGAGCGCCAAGGAGGCCAAGCTAGCTGGCGCCGTCGGCGAGACCATTCTTCATTCCCGCATGGCGGCGCTGTCGGAAATCACCGACCCGTACCGACAGGGCACGGTCATTGAACGGCTCATGGAGAACCTATCGACGCGGTTTTCCAGAATGACCGGTCTCGATCTATGGGACGATTTCAACCGGGCCTTTGCCTCTCGCATGACGCAGAACCGCATTTTCGACAACGCCATGAAGGCGGCGAAGGACGGCTTTGCGTCGCTGCCCGAACGCGAGCGGGCTTACATGGGATATCTTGGCATCGGCCAGGAGCGAGCCGAACGGCTCGGCGAGCTGTTCATCAAGCACGGCGAGACGGTCGACGGTGTCCATGTCGCCAACACCGAGGCATGGGCCGCTGCCCCGGCCGGCGACGCATTGCGCCAGGCGTTCCGCGCGGCCGTCGCCAAGGACGTCTCCTCGATCATCGTCACCAAGGGTGTCGGCGATGTGCCGTTGCTGGCGAGCACGCCGATCGGCAAGTCGCTGCTCCAGTTCAAGAGCTTCACCATTGCCGCAAATCAGCGCGTGCTCATTCGCGGCCTTCAGGAAGGGCAGACACGTTTCATTGGCGGCGTAACCGGAATGGCAACCATCGGCATGTTCATCTATTGGCTTCGCCACGTCGCTTTCGGAACGGACGTTTCCGACAATCCGGGAACGTGGATCGCTGAAGGGCTGGACCGCAGCGGCGTCTTTTCCGTGCTGTTCGAGGCGAACAATACATTCGAGAAAATGGGATTGCCGGGCATCTATACCGGAGCGGCGGCGGCCTTCCCCGGCAGTAGCCAGCGCGCCCCGGCGAGCCGGTTTGCTTCGCGCAGTGTTGTTGACAGTTTGCTCGGGCCAACAGCTGGCACAGCGCGGGACATCGCCACAGTGCCGGCGACGATCGCCAACATCATGAAAGGGAACCCGGCCACGCACTCAGATTACGTGCTCGCCAAGCGATTGGCGCCGTTCATTGGTCTCTGGTTCGTGCGGCCGTTGTTCGCGCACGTCATAGACCCGGCGCTTGATCCAGAGCCGGAGAAGCGGTGAGGACGTCTATCTTTCGATCCGCCCTAGCCCGATTGGTGCGGGTGTCGGCTCAGTGGGACTTTTTTCTGAACGTACCGTCGTCGCGCGGTTCGTACCCTTTGTCGCCAAGCTCTTCCTCGATCTTAAACATAGCCAGAAACAATTTCCCTGATTTGCTCCGGTCAGTCCAAATATACAGAAAGCTAGCGATAGAAATCGTTATCAGCACTCCAGATGTGAAAGCATTAAGGAAATAATCTCCTCCATCGAATGGCCCAAACAACGCCATAGAGAGACCACCTAGACCGAATACCGGTCCAAGATACCATGCCGCCCCTTCGTGCTTTCCAGTTTGTCTGTACTCTGATCGCAGGCGCGCCCATTCCTTCGCCAGATCGGAATAACGTTCTCGTGCATATGGGCTAAGCCCCTCGTCTTCCATGCTCTCCCCCAACAGAAGGTTACGTTCGACTACTTGAGGACTTTGAACCGACAATAGCCGCAAGGCGGCTCTGCCGTTCTTCGTCGGACATCTCGCCGTATCCGTCCATTTTTTCTGCTTCGCTTGGCCCTTCAGCGCGATGCGGAGGCATTTCATCCAGCCGTTTGGAGAGTAGAAAATTGTACGCAGCGCCAACCACGGCTCCCAGCACAGCCCACCAGAAAACGCCAAATCTGAGTGGTTGCGCAAGCCACTCAGTAAGCGAATAGCTCCATTCTGGTCCGCGCTCGATACTGTAGGCGAAAAACCCTACCAAAACAAAGACCACTACGCCAATCGCAGCAGCAACGGCGTATCTCGCCTTCTCGCTATTCCACACCATCTTTTGCGCCCCCTTCACCGCAACCATAGCGGAAAGCGCTGGGACGATCACGCGTCGGAACGGTGCGGGAGAAAGGAAACTCGGCCGCAGTTCACTGCAGTTTCGCAGGCCCCTCAGCAGCAACCTGCTTGACCAAGTCAAGAATGTCTTCTGCGAGTCCTTTTGCAGCTTCTACAGAGAGAACATATGCGTCATCCTGATCGTCTTCGCGCCGCACTGCGAGAACCACCGAAGAATGGTGAGCATCCAGGCTCGCTTTCAGCCCGGTCGCCCGTATCGACGGAACAGGTCTATATTGACCTTCTTCCGGCGACGCTGACGCTAATCGACCCAGAATCTGGCGGGCGTTTACGATCAGTTTCGCAACTTCCTCTGCCGAGAGAGTGATCCTGCCGTCTTCCGTCTCGATTGCAAGCCTGTCGCCAATCGTTGAGATATTCATCGCCGCCCCTCCCATGGTTGCGGCATCCAATCGAATCGAACCGGGGTTGTCGAGTCAGCCTTTTGCGGGGGTTCTTTTTCAGCACGTCTTGCCGCGAAATGCGCACGGCACCTTGAACCGCCCAGCCCATATCCCGAGCCGGCCGGCCCGCGCTCTGCCCCGCACACCTGCATCGTAATGATGCGGTATCCCAAGATCAGCACGAGCGCCTATAATCCGAAGATGGGCCGGGGTTTGGCGCCGATCGGCCAGTGGAGCGCCTAGGGGTGGGAGCTATGTCAATGCGGGCCGTCAAGGCATGTGCGACGCTTGTTGCTCTATCATTGTCAATGCTTCCCATTCCACAGCCGGCGGCTGCCTCTTTACTATTCTGCAAGAGGCCAGCCGCACCGACATGCCCATATCTTGGGGCGTTCAATGACGAGATAGAGTTCAACTCATGCAAATTTGAAACAGAAGACTATCAAAGGAAGGTGAAGACGTACATAAATTGCCTTCGAGAGGAAAGTGACGCCACATTGAAAGAGTACAACCGCGTGATCGATCGCTTCAATTGCTACGCTGGTGGCGGTCAATTCTGTTGACCCTCAACATCCTAGTCATCTCTGCGAATAGCGTTGACGCAAAGTTGTGAGTCTTGCCCGTATTATCAGCTCTGAGCGAATAGCGTCTTCGCCTTCCTTCTTTGTCGAAGGTGAGCGCGAATCCTCTGATGCGTCAGCACGGCGCTCGAATTCCTCAACCACTTCGCCACGGATAGGCAACAGCTTGTCGCCAAGGCGGAAGGCGGCTCGATCGCCGCTGGCGATCATGTTGCGCACATGGCGCGGCAAGCATCGCCACCGCTCCGCCAGTGTCTCCGGCGTGAAGACGTCACCCATGGGTTGCCTCCTGAGTGATCGCCTGCCCAAAGGCACTTAACCAACGTTCAAAAGGTGGAGCAACTGGCGGATAGTGTGTAACTAAAATACATAAATAATTGATATTTCAACATAATATTTAAAATTTGGCGCCCCAGGCCTGTGTCGTCCTTTTGCGAATACGCCGACACGAAACCGAAAAAGACGCCCACATGGTTCGCGCTCGGCGAAGACCGCCCGCTATTTTTCTTCGCGGGAGTCTGGACCAAATGGCATGGCACACGAGGGCCGAAATCAGACCCGGTCGAGGGAGAGCACTTGCTCTATGGATTCTTGACTACGGATGCCAATGCGGAGGTGGCTCCGATTCATCCAAAAGCGATGCCTGTCATCCTCACAAATCCGGAAGAGGTCGACGTGTGGCTAAACGCCCCTTGGGGGGAGGCGCGAGCCCTTCAACGCCCATTGCCAGACGGGACGCTTTCGATCGTGGCTAGCGGAAAGCGGGAAGATCCTTGATCACGCTACGAAAGATGCGAACAAAGGCTTGGATATGTGTGGCTCAAGGCAGAGCGACGCAAAGCAGCGTGATCAGTCACAGAAAGGTGGAGCAGAAGAGGGATAACAACAGGGCCGAGTGGGCCTAACATAGAATGACGTGCTCTACCAACTGAGCTAGTGCGGCGCCTGCGCGGAGTTACCCCCACGGGACGGGGCGTTGATACCGGCATCGCTGGCTAATTTCAAGCGTTGCCTCCGAAGAAAATGAAGCCGGCGCCGATCGCCTCACGAGAAGGGCGATTGTGGCGCCAGGCTGTGGGCAAGCCCCTTGCCGTTGGCTGGCCCCGGATCGTCGGGTGGGGGAGGCAGTACCGCCAGCGGATCTATGCCGGGACCACTCTCCGCCCGCGGCGGCTCGGCCGCGACCAACGGCTTCGCGGGCGCGGTGGTGCTGGCGGGGGCGACGATCGTGTCGACCTTGGGTGACGCCAGCACCGGCTCGTGTTTGGGCTCGGCGGCAGGCACTGGGGGCATCGTCTCCGGTTCGATGACGGGGGGCTGAGTTCTCGGAGACTCTTCCGCTTCCACGAGCGGCAGTGCCTCTTTCGGGGCGGGCGGGGTCGGCTTGGCCGCGATGACGGCGAGGTCGTCACCGTCGATCGCTTCCCCGACCTCGCGCTCGGCAGGCACACGCCATTCCACGGCATCGAGCCGGCCGGACAGCGGGGAAAGCGGCTGCCAGGCATCGAGCACCAGGCCATCGGCGGTCCAGGCAGCGTCGCGCGGCGCCCGCACGGCGCGGCCCAGCCATTCGCGGACACGGCCAATGTCACTGCTCTCGCTCTCTTCAAGTTCGGCCATCATCAGGCAGACGCGTTCGGTCGGCGCCTGTCGCAGCGCCTTGGTCAGCGCCTCGCGGGCCAGTGGGAATTCGCGGGCATCGAGGGCGGCGCGGGCGACGGTGACGGGGCCTTCGGGATGGACCGGCTTCAGGTTCTCCAACATCTGGGCGCGCTTCAGGCGGTCGCGTGCCGAATCGCCGGATCTGAGGTGAAGGTAGGCGGTGGCGAGATCGGGATGCGGGGTGAGCTTCCAGGTCGCTTCCAGCACTTTTGCCGCTCGGCGCGTATCGAGCTGACGGGCCAGCGTGCGGGCGGCGACGGTGGCGGCCGGCACGAAGTCGGGTGCGATCTTGTGCGCTTCCAGCGAGAAGGCCCGGGCCTTGTCCGGTTCGCCATCCTCGATCTCGAGGGCGCGGGCCGTGAGCAGGACGGCCCTGAGACGATTGGCGTCGCCCTTGCCGACCAGTCGGCCGGCGACATTCTGGTCGAGTACGGACAGCGCCTCGCCCCAGTTCCGGTCGGCGGAGAGGTAGTCCATCATCGCGGCACCGGCCCAGGGCAGGGCGGGATTCTCCTTCTGCGCCTCGACAGCGAACTGACGGGCAGCGGCGGCCTCGCCGGCGCGTGTCGCCTCGATATAGAGGCCACGGAGGCCGAGGAGTCGCGTTTCCGGCGCCTTCAGCATGCGCGTGAAGGCCTGCCGAGCAGCGTCGCTCCGTCCTTCGAGTTGGGCGGATTGGGCGGCAAGCAGTAGCCCCAGCGGTTCGTTTTCGAGGAAACGGTTGGCCTCGGCGGCTTCGCGCTGGGCAAGGCGGTAGTCGCCCGAACCGACGGCGATCATGCCGCGTGACAGCGCGCGGTAACCCCGGTCGCGGCGGCGACCGGCAAAATAGGTGCGCAGGCCGCGCGGTGCCCGCCAAAGGCCGGAAACGAGCTTCCAGACGACGAGCAGGACGACGGCGGAAACCAGCAACGCGACGATGACAACGCGTAGCGGTGGCGCCGCCGCGCCACCCGGCCAGCTGACCGAGACGGCGATCGGCACGCCACCCAGCCAATCGAAGGCGAGGACGGCGAGGAACAGCGCGGCGACCGACAGGAGAATGCGGATCATCTCGGAGCCTTTCCGAAGCAGGCGGCGGGTCAGTTGGTGGCGGGCACCGACAAGCGATCGACAATACGAGCGGAAATGGCCTTCACGCCGGCATCGACACGCACACGAGCGTCGAGATCGGCAAGCCAGCTCTCGGCCGGTGGACGCGCCCAAGCAGGCAGGGTGTCGGCAGCCGTCTTGGCCGCGGCGGTGTCGCCGCGCTTCAGCGCTTCATGGATCGCCTCGACGGCACTCGATGCCGGGTCCGTGGTGGCCGGACCGGTCTCGCGATAGTTGACCAGGGACTTGGCGCTATCGAACAGGCCGTCCATCCACCCCTTGCCGACCTCAACCGGCCGTCGGGCCAGCATGGCGTCCACCGGCAGCGTCGCCAGCAATCGGTCTCGGGTCGGTACCCCCTTGTCGGCAAGTGCCCGGAGGTCGTCGAGACCGGCGAGGTCGGGGGCTGCGGCGGCAATCACGGCGAGATCGGTCGTAAACGGCAGGCCGGCGTCGATTTTACCCGACATTGAGGTGAGGGCGAGCGACAGAGCGGCGATCTCGCCACCCTTGGGTGCGTTGGCAAGGCGCTCCTCGATGGCAGCGAGGCGGGTCGCCGCGGTGGCGTTTCCCGCCTTCAGTGCGTCCGCTGCCGAGACGAGTTCGGCGACCCGGCCTTCGAGAGCGGTTATCGTGGCAGGATCGACGACCGGCTTGGCGGCGGCGGCTTTCTCGGCGGCGCCCAAGCGGGCGGCGAGGTCGTCAATGCGGGTGCCGAGCGGAGCGAGATCGACGACAGGCGCTTCTTTGCCTTCGAGCGAGGCAATCCGACTGGTAAGCGTCTCGGTTGCGGTTTGCCCGGCAGCCAGGCGGTCGGCGACTTCCCCAAGGCGCGCTTCCAAGGTTGCCGGGTCGATGCTGCCGGCCTCGGGACGTTCGCTGGAGCGCGGCATCAAGGACAAGATGATAACGGCGGCAACACAGCCGCCAGCAACACCTGCCCCGAGAAGCGGCAGGAAGGCTTTTATCTGGCTGGGACGATCGGTGCGTGGCGCCGTTGCGGCTTCCGCCTTGGCGGTTTCAGCTTTTCCCGACGCCAGTGTGGGGTTGTCCAGCGGTGGATCGCCAAACGGTGGTTGTTCGTCCGGCGGTGTGTTCGGCGGTACGTCCGGTCCCGGCGGGTCGCCGAACGGAGGCTGTTCTTCTGGCGGCTGGATCGGCGGCACGTCCGGTCCTGGCGGCTCGGGAACAGGTGGTTCGCGCGGCGGTTCTTGGGGCGGTTTTGGTGGCTGGGCGGCCTTTGCCACTTCGGTTGCCTCAAGATCGATGACGGGAGCTTTCGGGCGATTGCGCCGGCTTGCAGCGTCCTTGCGGTGGTCTTCGGATATCATGGTCTCAAGTCCCTCCGCTTCATGCTCGCCATCGGCAGTTTCGCGCAGCCGGGCGGCGAGCGCAACGCTAGCTTCAACGAGTGCCGGACCGGTCGGTTCCGGCGCCACGATCATTTCGGCGACGCGGCCGGTGAGCGGCGCTGCCGCCGCCTCCGAAAGGGCCGCGGCGCCGAGGTGCGCGAGACGGGGTGCCCAGCCCCTTGCGTCCATGAGATCAGCGAAAGCTTGCGCGGAGCGCCTCGAGGCGACGATCAGCCCATCGATACGCTCCTCAGTGAAGGCGGTGACGACTTCCGGAGCAAGGTCTTGCCGGGGTTCGGCGCGATAGAGTTCGGCTTCGGTGACCGTGACGCCGAGCCCGGCCAGCCGGCCGACGATGTCGCCGGCTTTGTCCCTACCCCCGGCATGGACGAGGCGGTGGAAACCGGTTCGGGCGACGAGATCGACGAGGTCGTCGGCGTTGCCGTCGGCCGAACGGACGTCAACGAAGCCGGCGGCTCGGGCGTCGTGAGCGGTGCCGGCACCGACGGCGATCACCGGCAGCCCGGTGAGAGCTTGAAGTCCGCCGGCACCTTTCAGGATCGCGACCGTCTGGCGCGAGGTGAGGATGAGGGCTTCGGCGTTGGGATCGGCCGCACGCACCAGGCCAGTGGGGTTATCCGCCGGCTCGATGGTCAGCATCGGTTCGGCGAGGGCCGGAACGCCACGGGCGGCGAGTGCCGCCACCATGTCGCTCGCCTGCGGTTCCGGACGGAGAATGAGAAGAACCATGGCTCAGCTCCCGCCGAAGAAGCCCGGCCCGGCCAGCGCGGCGAGGCGGGCGCCGAGGCGATCGCCGACGCCCTCCGGGTCGGAGCCGCTTTCCCGTCCCTCATGGGCAACGCGGCCGTCCGGCGTCAGGATCAGGCCGTGGAGATCCACCCCGCCGTCCGTCGCCACCGCATAGCCGGCAATTGGCGTACGGCACGAACCATCGAGGCGGGCAAGGTAGGCCCGTTCGCAGGCGAGTGCGACGGCAGTCGGTTTATGGTGGATCGGGGCCAGAAGCTCGGCGACCCGAGCGTCATCCACGCGACTTTCGATGCAGATTGCCCCCTGACCGACCGCTGGGGGAAAGGATTCCAGATCGAGGATCTCAGTAGCCACCTCGAGCATGCCGAGGCGCTTCAGGCCAGCGACGGCCAGCAGTGTTGCGTCGGCGATGCCTTCGCCGAGCTTGCGCAACCGCGTCTGGACATTGCCGCGGTAGGGCACGACGACGACATCGGGCCGGAGGCGGCGGACGATCGCCGCGCGCCGCAGCGAGGCTGCCAGGCCTTCGGGCAGCACTGTCGGCATGTCCTTGGAGGAATGGACGGCGATGTCGAGCGTACCGCTCAACAGACCAGCTTCGATTTCCTCGGTAAACAGGCCCTTGCCGCCCACCTCGGCCAGCGTTCGATCCTGGATACGGTCACCGGCGGTGCTGATCGGCACGATCTCGACCTCCGGCGCACGCGCACCCCAGGCGGCGACCAAGCGGTCGCGTACCTCGTGGGCCTGGGCAAGGGCGAGCGGGCTGCCGCGCGTGCCGAGACGGATGGGTTTTGGTTGCACCGGTTCGCTCCCCGTGTGATAGAGCCGTGAAACGAAGGCGTCGGCCGGCCGACGATCGGAAACGGCGGCGAATCGTCCCTAACGTCTCGCCTCGCCATGGCAACACTTGGACCATGGAGCGCCGCGAGGCAACGTGTTCTTGGGTCTCGCCTTTCCAGGCGGGCCGACACCGGCAGAGATGGATTGACCAGGATGGACGACCTCAGGGATCTCGTCGTTCTCGGCCTCGAAAGTTCCTGCGACGAGACTGCCGCCGCCGTGGTACGGCGGCGTGCCGACGGATCGGGCGAAATTCTCTCCAACGTCGTCTTCTCGCAGATCGAGGAACACGCGGCTTTCGGCGGCGTGGTGCCGGAGATCGCCGCCCGCGCCCATGTCGAAGTGATGGACGGTCTCGTGGCGGCGGCACTCAGCGAAGCCGGGCTTTCGCTCGCCGATGTCGACGCGGTGGCAGCGACGGCTGGACCCGGCCTCATCGGCGGCGTGCTGGTTGGGCTTACCACCGCCAAGGCGCTGGCCTACGCGGCGAAGAAGCCGCTTGTGGCCGTCAACCATCTTGAGGGACATGCGCTCACCGTCCGCCTCACCCACGGCGTCGAGTTTCCTTATCTGCTACTCTTGGTCTCTGGCGGACATAGCCAGATCCTGAGGGTCAACGGTGTCGGTCATTACCAGCGCATCGGTACCACCATCGACGATGCGCTTGGTGAGGCCTTCGACAAGACGGCCAAGCTGCTCCAGCTCGGCTATCCCGGTGGACCGGCGGTGGAAAAAATGGCGGCCGAAGGCAATGCCGGCCGCGTCGCGCTACCTCGGCCGCTTCTTGGCCGGGATGAGCCGAACTTTTCCTTTTCTGGTTTGAAAACGGCGGTGCGCCACGCAGCGGAGGCCTTGGCGCCGCTTTCCCGGCAGGATGTGGCCGATATTTGCGCCTCCTTCCAGGCGGCGGTGTCCGATGTGGTGGCTGATCGCGTTGGCCTTGCCGTAAGGCGTTTTGCCGGCACGCTCGCCAACGGTCGCCCGCCGGTGCTGGTGGTGGCCGGTGGCGTTGCCGCCAACAAGGCGATCCGCAACCGGCTCGCTACGGTGATGGCCAACCTTAATGGCCAACTCGTTGTGCCGCCTGGTAACCTCTGCACCGATAACGGTGCCATGATCGCCTGGGCTGGCGCCGAGCGATTGGCGCTGGGGCATACTGACGGTTTCGATGTGGCGGCGCGCCCTCGTTGGCCACTCGATGATGTCGCGGTGCCGCTCGTCGGCCACGGCCGGTTGGGAGCGAAGGTATGAGCAACACCATCGGTATCTATGGCGCTGGTGCCTGGGGCTCGGCGCTGGCCTTGACGGCGGCGCGAGCTGGCGCCGAAGTGATCCTCTGCGGCCGGAGCGCCGAGGACGCGGAAAGTCTGAACGCCACACGGCGGAGCCCGCATCTTCAGAATGCCATTTTCCCGCCGATGGTGACCGCGTACGCCGACCCCAAGGCACTTGCCGGTGTCGATCTGCTGCTTCTTGCCGTCCCTGCCCAGGCCTGCCGGTCAGCGGCCACCGTGCTTTCCAGCGTCATTGGACCGGAGGCGGTGATCGTTTCCTGTGCCAAGGGTATCGAACAGTCGACCGGCGTCCCGCCCTCCGTGGCGATCGCTGCGGCGCTGCCGGGCCGACGGGTCGCCGTGCTGTCGGGACCAGGGTTTGCGGACGATGTGGCGCGTGGCTTGCCAACGGCGGTGACCATCGCCGCCGAGGATGCGACGCTCGCCGACGCCATCGCCCGCCGTCTCGCCGGTCCCACTTTCCGGCCTTATGCCGCCACCGACGTCGCCGGCGTCGAACTGGGCGGCGCGTTGAAGAATGTCTTGGCCATCGCTGCCGGTATCGTCGCCGGTCGGGCGCTCGGCGCTTCGGCGCAGGCGGCCGTCATCACGCGTGGCTTTGTCGAGATGCGGCGGCTCGCCGCTGCCTTTGGCGCCGAAGCGGAGACGCTGATGGGCCTCTCGGGCTTTGGCGACCTGGTGCTGACCTGCTCGTCCGTCCAGTCGCGCAACTATTCTCTCGGCTTGGGCGTCGGTCGGGGAGAGTCGCCGGCGAGCTTCGGCAAGCTGGCCGAAGGGGCGGCCACCGTCGGCATTGCCGTTCAGAAGGCATCGGAGTTCTGGGTCGAGGTGCCGATCATGACGGCGGTGGCCGAGGTGTTGGCCGGCCACCTTTCTGTCGATGACGCCGTCGACCGCCTGATGGCGCGTCCGCTCAAGCGGGAAAATGTCATCTGAAGCCGTCAGCCCGTTGCATTTTGCAACGACGGCGGGGGCGCTCTGCCGAGCTATTCAATATATGGTGGGTCACTGTCGTAACGGCGTCCATATATTGAAGCCGGCAAAATTGCGGCTGGAAACCGAATCGCAACCATGATCGACGAAACTCCTGGGTGTCGGCATCAGGTCGTGCGTAGCCGGCCGGTCCGAATGGACACCGGGTTCGCTCTCGTATTGTTCTTGCGTCGAGGGCGGCCCGAGCCCCATCTCCTTGATTATGCCAAGAGTTCCTTGAGCGGCTTCGTCTCGATGTCGAGGCGGGAAACGTTCTTGCCGGCCTCCAGGAGCTTCTTGGCGGTCACGAAGGCGGCTGGGTAGTTGAGGGCATCGACGGCGATCATCGCGCCGCTCGCGAAATACCATACGGCGTGGCTGCCGGGCCGCGGGCCATCGGTTGCCAGCGTGTCGCCGTAACCGTGGTGCAGGCCGGCGATCTGCAGTTTGGCGTCGTATTGATCGGACCAGAACCAGGGCTGTGGCACGTAAGCGCCACCTTCGCCGACGAGGGCCGCCGCCGCGGCTTCGCCTTGGTCGAAGGCGTTCTGCACCGATTCCAAGCGAACCAGACGGCCGTCATAGGGGAAGCGGGCACAGTCGCCGAGGGCGATGATGTCGGGATCCGAGGTGCGGGCAAACTGGTCGACGACGATCCCGTCGTTGACGGCAAGACCCGCCGCCTCGGCCAGGCCGGTATTGGGTGCGACTCCGATGCCGACGACGGCGAGATCGGCGGCGATCGTTCGGCCGTCCATCAGTTCGGCGCCTGTGAGACGACCATCGTCCCCGACAAGCCGGACGATGGCGGTACTTTCCAGAATATCGACGCCGTGGCTCCGGTGGAGGTCGCGGACGAGGTCGGCCGTTCCGGCGGCGGCGACGCGCTTCAGAATGCGATCGGCCAGTTCGACAACGGTGACCTCAAGGCCGCGCGTTTTGGCGACAGCCGCCGTCTCGAGACCGACGTAGCCGCCGCCGATCACCACCAGACGGCGTCCGGGCTGGAAATCGGCCATCAGCGCGTCGGCGTCGGCTTTGTCGCGTAGCGTGAAGACGCCGCGGAGATCGCCGCCGATTACCGCCGGCAGGCGGCGCGGCGTTGCGCCGGTGGCCAGAACCAGCGTGGCGTAGGAAAGCTCTTCACCACCTTCGAGACCGACAGTCCGCCTCGTCCGGTCGATGGTGACGGCGCGGCGGCCGGTCAGAACGGTAACGGCGTTGGCCTCGTACCAGGCCGGTGGTTTCAGGAGCAACCGATCGAAGGTCGCCTCGCCGACGAGGTATTTCTTGGAAAGCGGCGGGCGTTGGTAGGGCAGCACCGGCTCGTCGCCAACGATGGTCAGAGGCCGGTCCGACCCGAGCGCGCGGAGCTTGCCGGCGAAGGCGGCGGCTGCCTGGCCGGCGCCAATGATGACAATAGAATCGCTCATTGATTTCTCTCGCTTCGACGGCCCCGTGGGCTGGCTTGGGGTCAAGCTATATCGGGATCGGAGGACGCGCGGAAGCGGTGGCCGCCAGCCGTGCGCGTCGGGCGTTTCGTCTTTGGTCGCATCGACCGCCAAGCACCGCTTCAAAGCCGGTCTCAACCGAGATCGGGGCTTGTCACCCGCTTTGAACCGTCACAACATGCGGAGTGGCTCCGCGGTGGTCTGCGATCGTTGCCGCGGTCCGAAGACAAGAAAATGAGCCGTCCTCCCGGTCGTGAAGTGGGATGGCCGGAGGAAACGTTGAGCCGCGCGGCCGGGAGGGCCTGGCACCGGCGGATTGGAGTGACCTGATGTTCCGTCTTGACGAAAAGCTTGCCCGCATTCGGGCGGGCGCCTACACGCGTGCCGATTTCATCATCGCCGATGCCAAGGACCCCGACATGGGGCCGTCGATCCCTGGCGCCGGCCCGCTCAGAGCCAAGGACGGAACGCTCGGCCGCTATCAGACGCGTCCGGAATTTCTCAATAATGTTCGTGCCATCGTCGAGCAGGACGTCGTCGACATCATGCTGACGTCAGCTTCCAGCTTCGAGTTGCTCAACGAGCAGGGCGTCTACAAGAATTCGAAGGTGAAGCCGGCCATTCGCGCCAACGACACCACCGATATCTGGTTCGTGCGTGGCGGCATCTATCCGAAGAAGCCGTCGCGGCCCTTCCGCAGCGCGTCGATTTCGAGGGTGACAACCGGTACCGTTGACCCGGCCCCCGGCGCGCCGCTGGTCGGCACCGATCTCGGCCTCTATTCGATGACCTTCAACAACGATCTCGATCACGATTATGCCTCTCTCGAGGCCTTTGCCGAGTTCCGCTACGAGGCGGCGCTGAACGGCTTCAAGTATTTCCTCGAGGTGTTCAATCCCAATGTTGACACCGGCATCGAGGCCGATCTGGTGCCGCACTACATCAACGACTGCATCGCCCGCTGTCTTGCCGGCGTAAGCAAGGCCGATCGGCCGGAGTTCCTGAAGATCGCCTACAACGGCCCGAAGGCGATGGAAGAACTCGCGTCCTACGATCCGACCGTCATCGTTGGCGTGCTCGGCGGTGGCGCCGGCACGACGCGCGACTGCTACGAGCTGATTTTCCAGTCCGAGAAATACGGTGCCCGCGTCGCGCTGTTCGGTCGCAAGATCAACCTCGCCGAGGACCCGCTCAGCATGGTCAAGCACATGCGGGCGGTGGCCAGCGGCGATCTGTCGCCCTCGGAGGCGGTGAAGTCGTACCACGGGGGCCTTGCCAAGGCTGGCATCAAGCCGATCCGCGAACTCACCGCCGACCTTGAGGTGACCGAGAAGCCGCTCAAGGCCGGGCTCGCCTGATCATGCAGGCACGACGCGGCATCGTCACCGGGGGAACCTGGTGCGTCGACAACAACCGCCTGATCAGCTTCTGGCCGGAGGAGGACGGCATCGCCGAAATCCTCTCCCAGGAGTTGGCCGGCGGTGGCTCCGGCTGCAACCTCGCGGTCGACATCCGTCATCTCGATCCGGCGATGCCGGTCGAGACCATCGCCATCGTCGGCGACGACGAAAGCGGGCGTTTTCTCAGGAGTATTGCCGAGGACGCGGGCATCGATCATCGGCAAATGCACGTCGACGGTTCGCTGCCGACGCAGTTCACCGATGCCTATGCGTCGGCTGCGACGCATCGCCGCACCCACCTGTTCGCCAAGGGCGTGGCGGCGGCGCTTACCCCTGATCACTTCGATCTGGCGGCGACGAGCGGGCGCATCCTGCATCTGGGCCTGCCGGGCTTCCACAAGCAGCTCGACAGCGTCTGGGCGAATGGTGACAACGGCTGGGTGACGCTACTGAAGAAGGCACGCGCCCTCGGCCTCAAGACCAATATCGAGCTGGCCAGTCTCGAGTCGCGGGTGTTGACCGATGCCGTGATGCCGTGCCTCGGCCATCTCGACTATGTCGTGGTCAACGATACGGAGATTGGCGCGCTGGCCGATCTTCCCACCGTCTGCCATGGGGTAACCGACGCCTCGCTCTGCGAAGCGGCGGCGCGCAAGGTACTCGAAGATGGTGCCATGGAGTTGGTGATCGTGCACTGGCCGAAGCTCGCCATTGCCGTCACCCGAGACAGCGTCGTTGCCAAGAAGGCTTCGGTTGCCATTCCACCGGACCTGGTGGTTGGGGCCAACGGGGCCGGCGACGCTTTCGCTGCCGGTGTGATCTACGGCATCCACGAAGGCTGGCCGCTCGAGAAATCGCTGGCTCTGGCACACGCCACGGCGGCCTGCTCGTTGCGTTCGGTCACCACCTCTGGCTCGGTTGTCGGCTGGCAGGAGACGCTGCAGCTGGCGGATACATGGGGTTGGCGGACCTGAAAAGTAACTTCCCCCGGCGGGTTCACCTGCCGGGGCCTTTCATCGGCTACCAAGCGGAAAAGGCGGCTCGGGCCGCGTTGAACGGCTTTAGCGCCGCATAGAGAGCACGATACTCGCCGTAGAGAAAATCCATCCGCTGGCGCCGCGACGGATCGGGCTCGAACACACGGTCGGTGACCACCAGACGGCCGGCCGCCTCGCCGATCGATGAAAAGCTGCCCGCGCCAACGCCGGCGAGGATCGCCGCCCCCAGCACGCCGGCGTCGAGCGTCTTGAGCCGGCGAATCGGCCGGTCCAGCATGTCGGCGCGAATCTGGCACCAGGGATCTGAGGCGCCGCCGCCACCGGCCATCGAAAAGCTCATCGCCGGCCGCCCGGCCGACGCCTCCAGCGCTTCCAGAAGCCAGCGTACCGACGAGGCCACGCCTTCGAAGACAGCGCGCGTCAGTTCGGCCGGTCCCATCGAGCCGTCGAGGCCGATGAAGGCGCCGCGCGCGCCGATGTCCCAGATCGGCGCGCGTTCGCCTTGAAGATGCGGCAGGAACAAGGGTGTGGGGCGGTGAGGGTCGCCAGCAGCGACGAGGGCTGACAGGTCTGACGGCGTGCGTCCCGTGAGGTTTGACAGCCAGGCGAGCGAGGCGCCACCGGCCTGCGTCGGTCCGGCATGCAGGGTGATGCCCTCGCAGGTCGGGAAGGCAACGACGCCAGCGGCGGGATGGCGCGCGCCCGATACGAGACCGACGATCTCAGACGTGCCGGAGAGATACATGCAGTCTCCGTCGGCAAGGGCGCCGGTGCCGATCAGCCCAGCCCAGGCATCCATGGCGCCGGTGACCATCGGCGTGCCGGCGAGCGGCAGTCCTTGCCGGATACGGCCGGCCGACTGGGTGAAGCCTCTGAGCGGTGGCAGCCGGTCGCCAATCCCCGGAACGAGAGCAAGAAGACGCGGAACGTAGCCAAGCGACTGATCGATGAGGCCGAAGGCGGTCATCGGATCGGCGGTAGCCTCGCCGGTCAGTTTCAGGATGCAGTAGTCCTTGGGGGCCATCAGCCAGCGTGTTCGCGCCCAGAGGTCGGGCCGGTGGCGCTGTAGCCAAAGCGCACGGGCGAGGGGATGGCTGGCGTCGATGGGAAGCGGGGCGCCCCACCAGCCGATGCGTTCTTCGGCAGAGATCTGCGCATCCAGTTCGGCTGCTTCCGCGCCGGCGCGACCATCCTGCCAGGTGATCGCCGGCATCAATGGCGCGCCGTTCCCGTCCAGGAAAACGTGGGTATTGACCTGGCTGGTTAACCCGACGGCGGCGACGGCGCCCTCCGGCAGGCCATCGGAAAGCTGGGCGAGCGCTGCAATGACGCGGCTCGTCCAATCGTCGGGGCTTTGTTCGGCGAATCCGGCGGCCGGCCGCGCCGTCGGGTAGGGGGCGGCAAAGGTCCGCAGCGCCGCGCCGCCTTCGTCAAACAAAGTGGCCTTGACCGATGTGGTACCGACGTCGATGCCGACGAGAAGGGGCGTCTTCATGGAAGGATCCGATTAGCAGACATGCGTCGCAGAGATCAGCACGGTGATCCTTGTCTGTCTATCGGGCTCTCTATCCTTCGTTCAAAAAACATTTGCCGCAAGAGGCGCTTGGCCTCATGGGGCGGTGAGGAGTCGAGACCGATTGGTCGGCTTCGTGTTGAACGACGTGCCTCTGGCTGATAACTATTTCAGGCTGGCGGGGAGAAGGGGGACGTGTGTCCCCCGACGACCGGCCCAAGAGAAAATGGGGAACGCACATATGACTGCTACGCTCCGCAAGCGGCTTCCGGCCGCCGCGCTGTTTCTTTCCGCCGTGTTCGCCGCTGGAGCCGCTACGGCGGCTGGCAAGATCGCCGTGATCACGCCCTATCTCGCCCAGCCGGGCACCCAGTTTTACGTGGAAGCTTTCCAGGCGGCCGCCAAGGACAAGGCGTGGGACGTCAACGTCATCGACACCAAGGGCGATGTGGCCGCCGTCATCTCTCGCCTTGAGGACGCGGCGACGCAGAAAGTCGACGCGGTGGTGATCAACGTCGATCCGGCGCAGGTCGAGGCGGGTCTTGCCGCCGTCAAGGACGCCGGTATCCCGGTGGTCGGCATGGATGCCGGCGCCAGCCCCTATCTCGTCACCAACGTCACGTCGAATGGCTATGCCATGGCCGCCGACACCGCCGCCTATGTCGCCAACCGCATTGGCGGCAAGGGCAACGTGGTGATGTTCGTGTTCGATGCCTTTCCGCCGGTGCAGGTGCGCGGCGTGATCGCCGACGCCGTCTTCGGCAACAATCCCGACATCAAGGTGCTCGACCGGGTAACGCCCGACGTTTCGGATGGCGGCATCGCCGACAGTCGCGCCAAGATGGAGGCGCTGCTCGCCGCCCATCCCGACAAGGGCTCGATCTCGGCCGTCTGGGCCGCCTGGGATCAGCCGGCGCTCGGCGCGCTGCAGGCCATCGAGGCGGCCGGCCGCCAGAACGAGGGCATCGTCATCACCGGCATCGACGCCAACCCGCAGGCTCGCGAAGCGATCGCCGCCGGCGGCAACTTCGAAGCATCTATGGCGCAGGATTTCCATGGTATCGGCAGGGCTGCCGCCGAGGCTGTGGCCCAGACGCTGGCCGGCAAGCCGCCGAAATCGTCGGTCATCTATGTGCCGACCAAGCTGATCACCGCTGACAACGTCAAGGATTGACGTCGTTCTCTCAGGATGGGCGGGCGGCCTTGCCGCCCTCCCGACGCGGGCTTTTCTCATGACCCTGCTTTCGATTCGCGATCTCGACAAGAGCTTCGCCGGCGCCCGAGCGCTCAGTGGCGCGTCGCTGGAGGTGCGGGCCGGCGAAGTTCATGCCTTGATGGGCGAGAATGGCGCCGGCAAGTCGACGCTGATCAAGGTGCTGGCCGGTGTGGTGAAGCCGGACGCCGGGGGGATCGAGATCGACGGAGCCCCTATTTCCATCGCCTCGCCGGCTGATGCCCTTCGCCTCGGCCTGCGCTTCATTCACCAGGAACTCTCGGTGGTGCCGCACTTGTCGGTCGCCGAAAACATCTTCCTCGGCCGCGACTATCCGCGCCGCTGGCGCTTCATGATCGATTGGGAGGGGCTGAACCGGGCGGCGGCCGCTGTCCTTGCCGGGCTTGGCGTCAGCCATATCAATCCGGCCCGCAAGATGGCCCGCCTCACGGTCGGTGACCAGATGCTGGTCAAGATCGCGGCCGCTTTTCAGGACGCCAGCATCGGGGGTGGCGTGCCAGCCCGCCTCTACGTCATGGACGAGCCGACGGCGGCACTATCGGCCGAGGAATCGCAACGCCTGTTCGCGGTGATCCGCCGCCTGCGCGCCCACGGCGCCGGTATCATCTATGTTTCGCACCGTCTCGATGAGGTAATGGAGCTGGCCGACCGTCTCACCGTGCTGCGCGATGGCGCCACGGTGGCGACCCGCGACATCGCCGGGCTCCAGAAGCTCGAGGTGATCGAGCTGATGATAGGCCGCCGGTTTGCCGAGGGATACCCGCCTCGTCTGGCGCCGGTAGCAAACGAGATGGCGCTCAGTGTCCAACACCTGTCCACAGGTTATTTACAGGATGTATCCTTCGAAGTGCACAAGGGCGAGATCCTAGGTCTCGCCGGTCTCGAGGGTGCCGGACAGAGCGAGGTCATCCGGGCGATCGTCGGAGCCGACGGCGGCCATGATGGCGCCATCAGCCTCGCCGGCCGGCCGGTCAAGATCGATGAGCCGGTATCGGCCTGGGCCAAAGGCCTCGCCTTTCTGCCACGTGAGCGGCGCCAAGAAGGGCTAGTAGCGTCGGCCTCGATCGCCGGCAATGTGTCGCTGCCGCATCTCGACGATCTCGTTCGCTTCGGTCTTGTGCTAGACCGCGCGGCGGAGACCGAACAGGCGGTGGGGCTTGGCCGGCAGGTGAAGCTCAAGGCCAAGGGACCCCGGCAGAAGGTGCGGGAACTGTCCGGTGGCAATCAGCAGAAGGTGGTGTTCGCCCGGGTGATCGCCGGCAAGCCGGAGGTGCTGCTGCTCGACGAGCCGACGCGTGGCGTCGATGTCGGCGCCCGTTACGACATTCATGCCTTGCTGCGCGAACTGACGGCCGAAGGCAAGACGGTGGTGCTTGCCTCCTCCGACCTGCCGGAACTCGTCTATATGGCCGACCGCGTCATCGTCTTCCGGGACGGCAAGGTGGCGACCACCGTTTCCACCGAGGGGCTTGACCAGGCCGCGCTCGCTGCCCTGTGCTTCGGCACGCCGACTGCGCCCTCCGCTTGAAGGAACTCTCCGTGGCTTCCGCGCTCAAGACCTACGGCACGCTGATTGGCTTCATTCTCGTCGTCGTCTTCTTCTGGATCGAAATTCCCGACACCTTCATGACGGCAAAGAACTGGCTGAACATCAGCCAGCAGGTGTCGATGCTGGCGGTGGTTGCCTTCACGATGACCATCGTCATGGTGATGGGCGATTTTGATTTGTCTGTCGGCTCCATGGCCTCACTGGCCGGCATCGTCGCCGCGCTTGCCTTTCATGATGGCTATGGCGTGGAAATCGGCGTGGCGCTGGCGCTCATCATCGGTCTCGCCGGTGGCCTCCTCAATGGCGTGCTCGTTGCCTATGTCGGCATCCTGCCTTTCGTGGCGACCCTCGGCACGCTGACCATCTATAGCGGCCTCGCCTTTCTGGTCTCCGGCGGCAAGACCATCTTCGGACGCGACATTCCCCCGGCCTTCTCGGGCTTTGCCCGTTCCGGTATTCCGCTCTCGGATACGGTGAGCCTGCCGAGTTTGACGCTCGTCGCAGCGCTGGTGCTCTTGGCCGTCTGGTTCGTGCTGGAACAGACGACCTTTGGCCGTCGGCTCTATGCCATCGGCGGCAACAAGGAAGCGGCGCGCCTTGCCGGCATCCGGGTGAAACGGCTGCGATTCTTCGCCTTCGGTCTCAGTGGCCTCGGTGCGGCAACGGCCGGTCTGATGTATGCGAGCCGGGTGGCCTCGGCCAACCCGACGCAGGGCTCGGGCCTGATGCTCGATGCCATCGCCGCCGTCTTCCTGGGCATGACCATGAGCGATGAAGGCGAGCCACACGTTCTGGCGACGCTCGTCGGCGTGCTGATCCTCGGCGTGCTCGGCAACGGTCTTACCCAGATGAGCATCGACAGCTATGTGCGGGAGGTGCTGATCGGCTCGATCATCGTGCTCGCCGTGGCCGCGTCGTCGATCGGTAAGGCGAGGGGCTGAGACGAGAACGCCGTCGGCCGAGGCCGACGGCACCTCATGTCCTCTTGATTTTCGGCCCTTCAGAGCCGGATGCCCACGCTCATCAGGCCACGGACCAGACTGCCGGAGGTCGGCAGCAGCGGGATCAGACAAGCCTGCACGGAGTGGTAGATATCCGGCCGGCCGTAGAATGGGTTGGTGGCGGGCCGATTTTCCGCGTCGAGCTGCGGGATGAAGGCGCCTGTCGCCCGGTCGATCAGATGATCCGCGGTGAAATCCCAGATGCGACGGTACCAGTCCTCATAGAAGGCATCGCCGGTAATCGACGCCAGGAAATGGGCTGCACCGATGCCTTCACAACAGGGCCACCAGAAGCGGTCGGGCACTGACGGCTTGCCGTCCCAGCCGACGGTGTAATAGAAGCCGCCGCGCTCACGATCCCAACCTTCGCTCACGGCGACCTGGAAAAGGTTTCGTGCCGCATCCTGTAGCCAGCCGAGCTTGCGCCCGCCGAGTTCCCAGAGCTGTAGAAGAAGGCGCGCCCACTCCAGCCAGTGGCCCGGCGTCGACCCGTAGGGCTTGAACATCGGGTTGCCGACATAGTCGAGCGTCACATTCCATTTGCCGTCGAAATGCTCGGGCAGCCGCCAGTTGTTGTGCGCGGCGAAGCGGTCGACGATCAACTCGGCGATGCTTTCGGCTTTCAGGAGATACGCGCTATCGCTGGTCACCTCGAAGGCCGCCATCAGCGACTCGGTGAGGTGCATGTTGGAATTCTGGCCACGATAGTCGCCGATCGGCCGCCAGTCGGCGGTGAACTCTTCCGCCACGGCGCCTGGGTTCGGCTCCCAGAAACGAGACACCAGGATATCGGTGACGTCGGCGATCAGCCTGTCGGCGTCGGGATGACCGGCCGCCTTGGCGGTGGCGCCGGCAAGAAGCACGTGGGCATGGCCATAGGCCTGCTTGGTGGGGTCGGTCAGCGTGCCGTAGCCGACACCCCAGTGATAGCCACCGTTCGCCGCGTCGCGGTGGCCATTCCAGAGAAAGTCCATGCCTTGGTCGACGACGGCGTCGGCGCCTGGCCGTCCCATCAGCGAAGCGATGCCGAAGGCGTGCACGAGACGGGTGGTGATGTGGAGGTTGCGCGATGGCGGCAGGCCGCCGTCGGCGCCCGGCGCCATCGATCGCCCAGCCTCGTCGAGCTCAAAGTAGCCGCCCAGCGGATTGCGGCAGCCGGCCTCGAAGAAGGAAAACAGCGCGTCGGCGCGGCCAAGCAGCCACAAACGATGGGGCGCGCGCTCAACCCAGCGGCTGTGCGCGGCGGATCTCAGTTCCTTGAGCATGTCCTCTCCTCCCGGACGGCGGTGCGTCGGCTCGTTCTGTTTTAGCACCACCCGTCGTCGGGACAACTTCAGGAGATCACAGAGCCCAGCCTTTCGTTTGGCATGGTTGATTACGCGATCGGCCGCAGTTCGAGGAGCAGGGCGGTTTCCGGCCGCTGCATCGGCAACGGCAGGCCGGCGCTCGCCAACGCCGCCGCGCTGAAAGTCAGTTCGCCGGCCAAGAGCTTCGTTTGGCCATCGCTCATCCGGATGAAGCCGGAGGGGCAGTCGCCGTGGGTGGCGGCGATGCGCCACATCCGTTCCGGTGCGCCCGGCAGACGCAGGACCAGCGGTTCCGGCTGCTCGGCGATCATGGTCGGCCCCTGCGCCACGAAGATCGCCGCATGCTCGGCCGTCATGGCGCCCCAGACATAGCGGCCGTCGCGCGGGTCGAGGTTGAAGTTGGCGCTCGGCGCGTGCAGCAGCGGCCTCAGGCGCTTGTGGAGTGCGATGTAGCCGGCAAGTTCGGTGCGCTCGGCAGCGCTCATGACGAGCGGATTCAGTTCGACGCCGAGATGGTAGGCCATCGCCACCAGCGCGCGGAAGGTCAGCGACAGCGTCCGGCCGCTCTGATGGCTGGGGTTGGCCGAAACGTGGGCGCCCATGATCTCCGGCGGCAGGAACAGGCTGGCGCCGCGCTGGATCTCCAGTCGGTCGAGCGCGTCGGTACAGTCTGACGTCCAGACGCGTTGGGTGTTGGCAAGCGCACCGTAATCGGTGCGCCCGCCACCCGAGGAGCAGCTCTCGATTTCCACATGCGGGAAGGCGGCGCGAACGCGGGCCATCAGCGCATGGGTAGCGCGGGTCTGGGCGGTGGTGACAGCCCGGCCATCGGCCCCGCCGACATGCGTCAGGTCACGGTTCATATCCCATTTGATGTAGGAGACGGCGAGCGAGGACAGCACCGCCGCTATCTTGCCGAACAGATAATCGGTGACCTCGGGCCGCGTCAGGTCGAGTACCTGCTGATGGCGCGACCGCAGCAGCGGCCGTCCCTCCACCTTCAGCGCCCAGTCGGGGTGAGCGCGGTAGAGATCGGAGTCTTCGTTGACCATTTCCGGCTCGAACCAGATGCCGAACTGCATGCCGAGCGAGGTGACGTGGTCGACCAGCGGCTTCAGTCCGTCGGGGTATTTGCGGTGGTCGACGATCCAGTCGCCGAGCGAGGTGGTGTCGTCGTCACGACGGCCGAACCAGCCGTCGTCGAGCACGAAGCGCTCGATGCCCAAGGCGGCAGCGGCGTCGGCCTGCGCCTTCAGCGAGTCGAGGCGATGGTCGAAGTAATTGCCTTCCCAGGTGTTGAGCGTGACCGGGCGCGGGCTCATGGCGCCACCCGGCCAGGACAAGATGTCCGAGCGCACGAAGGCCTGCAGTGCGGCCGCGTCCTCGGCGGCATAGACGACGGGGCTCTGATAGCTGTCGCCGCGGGACAAGCGGATCTCGCCCGGTTCGAACAGTGCGCCGAGATGGACGAGGCGGCGGCCGTCATCGAGCGTGTCGACGGCGACGAGATGATTGCCGCTCCAGCCGAGGTGGAAGGCGAAGCGGGCCGCACCGACGGTGACGCCAAGATAGGGCTGGCGGTCATGGCTGGTGCGGCCACGCCGGCTTTCCTGCAAGGTGATGCCAGGAGCGAGATGATGGCGGCGAATCTGAAATTCTCGTCCCCACATGCCGGTGAAGCGAGTGGCCGTGGCGGCACCTGCCGGTAGCAGGAAGCTGCCAGCCATGCAGCGATCAAGCGTGTAGACGCCGTCTTTCACAGAACTGAGGCGGGTAGAGAGACCGAACACGCCGGCTTCGTTCATCCGAATCGAAATCTCGATATCAATACCGGCGATAGCGTCGCTTGCCGCGAGCCGCGTGGTCTTGCCGTCGCGGCGAGTGGTCCAGCCCGAGAAATCGAGAAGGAAATCGCGGCCATCGCGGTGGCCGGAAATGGCCGGCCAGCCGAACGCTCCAAGGCCGGCCACCGGTAGCAACACTGCCGAGGGAACGTCTGTGTCCATGCCGTTGATGCGGCTCGATCGTGGCACGTCCGGCCAGAAATCGGGTGCTGCCGCGCCGCGGCCGAAGGCGAGGATTTCCGGCATGCCGCGATCGGGAAGGCCGAGAACAAGCGAGAGCGGACCGGCGGAAAGGCTGAGGGTGGACGGCATGGACGGATCCCGGTTCGTTGGTTCAGGGGAGGACGGAAAAGCGGCACAGGATTCCCCGCGCTGTTTTTCTCGTCGTCACTCTGCCGGTATAGTTCGTCCTTAGTCCGGCGTTCCAGGGACATTTAAGAGAAATCGGCAATTTGAGCCGAGATTCCCTGTCGTCAGCATGAAGTTACTTGTTGGGTTGCAATCCGCATCCCCAGTGGGGTTATCGCTTCGGCGCCAGCGCTTCGGTGAGCGTACCGATGTTGTGCCTGATCATGTCGACATAGGTCGGGGCCGGGCCATCCTTCGCAGACAGCGCATCGGTGTAGAGCTCGCCGCCAACCACGGCGTGGGTCTCGGCAGCGATCTGGTCGATCATTCTGCGGTCCTTGATATTTTCGACGAAGATCGCGGGAATGGCGTCGTCTCGGATCTGCCGAATGATGCGAGCAACGTCGGCAGCCGAGGCTTCGGACTCCGTGCTCATACCTTCTGGAGCAAGCAGGGTGAGGCCATAGGCGGCGCCGAAATAGCCAAAGGCGTCATGGCTGGTGATGATCTTGCGCCGATCGGCCGGCAGGGCCGCCATGGTGCTGCGCGCCTCGGCGTCGAGCGCTTCGAGCTCGGCAATGTAGGCGGCGGCATTGGCGTCATACATCGCCTTGCCCTGGGGGTCGGCCGTGTCGAGGCCGGCGGCGATGTTCTTCACGTAGGTCACAGCGTTGGCAACGTCCTGCCAAGCATGCGGGTCGATGCCCTGGTGGGCCTGGTCGGCATGGCTGCTCGCGTCGGCGTCGTTATGGCCCCCTTCCTCTTCGGCCATTTTCCGGGGGATGACGCCATTTGAAGCCACCGTCACCGGCCCTTTGTAGCCCGAGGCTTCGGC
The DNA here is from genome assembly GCA_018262505.1 of Pseudomonadota bacterium. Taxonomy (GTDB): domain Bacteria; phylum Pseudomonadota; class Alphaproteobacteria; order Rhizobiales; family Pleomorphomonadaceae; genus Pleomorphomonas. Next base: position 97,989 of record JAGSYV010000011.1, on the reverse strand, counting down.
CAGTCTGTCCATCCAGCCTTCGAAGCCAAGACCATTGACGACGAGGAGCTTCGCGCCTGCGACGGCTTTGATGTCGTCGGGTGTCGGCTCGTAAACGTGGGCGTCACCATCGGGGCCAACCAACGCGGCAACCGCGACGCGGTCACCGCCGACGCGGCTTACCATGTCGCCAAGGATGGAGAATGAGGCGACCACCGGCAGACGATCAGTGGCAAGGGCGGAGCTCGCCGCCAGGACGGCAAGAAGGGAGGCAAGAAAGAGGCGGTTCATAAAATCCTCTGTGTTATGTTATAACATAACTATGACTGGACTGAACCAGCTGTCAAGGGAAGAAGTATTCGCCCCGCGCCGGCTCGGGAATGGCAGGCCGTAAAAGCGCTCGGCGGAATCGGCCGGATGAATGAAGGGCTTCGGCTGTAAAGCGAACTATCTCCTGGCGATGGTAAAGCGCAGGATGGGGCCGTTCTTTTCCTGGTCCATCAGCCGATGCCCCTGTTCGCGGCAGAAATGGGGAATGTCGATTGCCGACATGGGATCGGTGGCCTCGACGATCAGCAGATCGCCCGGCGCAAGGCGGCCTAGCGCCTTGTCTGTCTTCAGCACGGGCAGGGGGCAGTTGAGCCCCTTGAGATCGAGACGCAGAGCTTCGGCCATATCAGGGCAAGGCTGAGCGGCAGAGATCGACGAAAGCCTGAACATTGTCCGATCCGGCCGACAGGGCGACGCCGAAGGCAATGACGGCCAGTGGCAGGGCGAGCGAGGCCAAATGATCGGACAGCCGTGCGCCCTTGGTCTTGCCTTTCTGACGATCGTGTTGATCGGTCATCGGCTTAGCTCCCGGCAATCAGGGTCTTGAGCTTCTCAAGCGCTTTGTCCTGATCTTCCATGTAGGCGATGGTGCCACGAAAACGGCCGTCGGCGCCGAACATGAAGCTGGAGGCCGTATGGTCCATGCCATAGTCGCCATCGGTACCGGGCACCTTACGGGCGTAGACGCGGAAGGCCTTGATGGCGGCATCGATCTGCTCCCGACTGCCGGAAAGGCCGAGCACGACATCGCCGAAGGACGAAAGATAGTCCTTCAGCACCGCCGGTGTATCGCGCTCCGGATCGACGGTGACGAAAAGCAGGTCGACTTTGCCGGCATCCGGCCCGAGCCGCTCTTTCAATGCTGCGTATTCGCCGAGCGTGGTGGGGCAGACGTCGGGGCAATGGGTGTAGCCAAAGAAGATAACGTGCGGCCGCCCGGCGAAGGTCTTGTCGGTGACGGCCTGACCATTCATGTCGACCAGGCTGAAGGAACCGCCGACATCGCTCGCGGCGAGGCTGGCGTTTTCCATGAAGGGCAGCCGGCCGCCGAACACCAGCCAGCCGGTGGCGCCGAACAATACGGCAACCAGTAGCCAGACGATGATGCGCACAGCCTTCATGACTTCCCCCAAAACATCAGCCTGCCCAGAGGCGCCGAGACCGGTGCAATTCTAGGGCATTTCCTGTTGAGAGCATACCGGCGGAAAGCCGATCAGATCAGCGCGTCGCGACGGGCGAAGATGCCTCGCCAACTCATGAGGCCGATGAACAGCATCGACAGCGTGTCCCAACCGGCAAACGACAGGCCGAACAGGCTGATCGTCGCTTCCGAACAGGACACAAGCCGGGTGCCTTTCACCGCCGCCATCAGGTCGGCAGCGCTGTTCACCACGGTCGGCGCGCCACCGCAGTCGGACGGGCCTTCCCACAGCTTCCACTCGGCACCGGTATGATAGCCGGCGAGCACCGAACCACCCAGAAAAATGGCGCCCCCGACAAAGTAGAGAAGGCGCGCAAGGCGTGGCATGCGTTTGGACAGGAGAATGCCGACCAACAGGATCGGCAAGCCCACGTAATAGAAGAGGCGCTCCTCAAGGCAGAGCTTGCATGGCAGGTAACCGCCGATGATTTGGAAGCCCCAGGCGGCGGTGATGGCAAAAATGCCGGCCAAGAGAGCGAGGCCGGGAGCACGAAGTGCGGCGGGAGCGGACATGGAGCACCTGATCGTCGAATACGGCAGGTCCGGCCTAACAGCTTGGGATGAGCCACGCAACTGACGAGTGGATTGCTCGGTGTCTACCGTTGTCGGGAGGAAGCGCCCCCGGCCGCGCCTAAAGGGCGCAAAACGAATTCCGGGGGGCTGGGGGGCTGGATTGAGCCGGAACCCGTCCGCAGCGTCATTGCCGGGGGACGAAGACATCCTGCTGGCCTCCCTTGGCGCCGCCAAGGCGGGAATGGGGCCAAACTGTGAAGATGATCAGAGCTTCGTGATAGGCCGAGGCTGATGGAGCGAGCTTGACATTTGAACCTCGCCGGACATCGGGCTCTGAGCCAAAATTCGGAAGCGCCGCTAGAAGTCGGCGGCGATGCCTTTCACTTCCCAGTCGCCATAACGGGCGGGCTCGAGCCCGCCGCGGCCGCCGATCTCCTTCGGGCGGCCTTCGGCGGCGGCGCGGCGACGCTCCTCCGCCTCGGCCAGTGCACGGCGAGCGGCGGGCGACAGCACTTTTTCAGGCAGCGGGCCGGGCTTATCGGGAGTGTCGGTCATGCCAGCGTCCTTGATGGCAGAAGGAGAACGTACCATCTTATTCTACTGAAAATCCGGCTCACGTTAACAGCCGGAGACCGGAAGGACAGATGAATTTCTTCAAGACCTCCCTCCTGCTCGCCGCGATGACGGCGATCTTTATGGCCGCCGGCTACTTGATTGGCGGTCAAAGCGGCATGTTGATCGCTTTTGTCGTCGCCGCCGGCATGAATCTTTTCTCCTACTGGAATGCTGACAAGATGGTGCTGGCCATGCACCGCGCCCGTCGCGTCGACCGGGCGAGCGCGCCAGAATACTATGGCATCGTCGAGCGTCTTGCTGCCAACGCCGGCCTGCCGATGCCGGCCGTTTACGTCATCGACAATCCGCAACCCAACGCTTTTGCCACCGGCCGCGATCCTGAGCATGCCGCCGTCGCCGCGACCACCGGCCTGTTGCAGATGCTCGACCGGGAAGAGATCGCCGGCGTCATGGCCCACGAGCTGTCGCATGTTCAGAACCGCGACACATTGATCATGACGGTGACGGCGACGATTGCCGGCGCCATCTCGATGCTGGCCAATTTCGGCCTGTTCTTCGGCTCGATGAACCGCGACAGCGAGAACCGCAGCCCGCTCGGCGGTATTGGCGTACTGCTTGCCGCCATCGTTGCGCCGCTCGCCGCCATGCTGGTGCAGATGGAACATGACAGCGGAGCAAAATCCTGCTACGGCGCATCTGTTCATCATCAATCCGCTGTCTGGCGCCAGGATGGACAACCTGTTTTCGACCCACCCGGATACTGCCAACCGCATCCACGCCCTGATGGCGATGGCGGATGGCGACGGCTTCCGGCGACCTGTCTCTGAACCCATGGTGGATGGTCCCTGGACCGCGCCGCGCGGTTCTTGGAGTGGCCCGTGGGGTGGGAGTGGTTCTGCCGGACGGCCTTCGAACCGTGGACCGTGGGGATGACCGCAGACAACAATGGCCGCAAGGGCGGCGGAAAAGCCGGCAATACATTCAGGCCGGCACGTCCCCAGGATGGCCAGAAGGGCGCCTTCAAAGGTGCGCGTCCGCCTCAGGGCAGTCGGCGTCCGCCGCGGCCGCAAGGCATCGAGGCGCGTGCCGTCGCCGTGGAGCTGGTGGCCGGCGTTCAGAAGGGCAAGCTTCTCGATGCTCTGCTCGATCAGGGCGCCGCGGCCGAGCGCTACCAGCGTCTAGATCCGCGCGATCGAGGTCTTGCCCGCGCCATCGTTGGTTATGCGCTGCGCCGTCATGGCCAGATCGACGACGCGGTGGGTCGCTTCCTGACGCGGCCGCTGCCCGACGATGCGGGCACGCTGAAGGCGGTCATCGCCGTCTCGGCCGCCCAGATCATGTTCATGGATGTCGCCGATCACGCCGCCGTCGCACTCGGTGTGGAACTCGCCGGTATCGACAAGGCGGCCGCGCCCTTCAAGGGTGTCGTCAACGCCGTGCTGCGCCGCGTCTCCGAAAACAAGGCGACCATCCTCGCCGAGCAGGATGCGGTTTCCCTCAATACGCCCGCCTGGCTGATGGAGCGCTGGAGCGCCAACTACGGCACCGAGGTCGCCCGCGATATCGCCGCCATGAACGCCCTCGAGCCAACGCTCGACCTTACAGTGAAATCAGACCCCGCGGGCTGGGCGACCCGGCTTGGCGGCATCAAGCTGCCCAACGGCTCGGTGCGTCTTCCCGTCACCGGCGCCGTCGAAAAGATCGACGGCTACGAAGAGGGCGGTTGGTGGGTGCAGGACGCCGCCGCCACGTTGCCCGTCCAACTGCTGGGTGATGTCAAAGGCAAGAAGGTTGTCGATCTCTGCGCCGCCCCCGGCGGCAAGACCGCTCAATTGGCGGCGCTCGGCGCTGACGTCACCGCCGTCGACGTGTCCTATCATCGCCTGCAGCGCCTCGAGCGCAATCTCCGCCGGCTTGGCCTCAAGGCGAACCTCGTCAAGGCCGACGCCACCGAATGGCTGGGCGGTACCTTCGACATGGTGCTGCTGGACGCGCCCTGCACGGCGACGGGCACGTTGCGTCGCCACCCTGACGGCGCGGTGAGCAAGAAGCCGGCTGACGTAGCCACTCTGGCCGCGATCCAGCGCCGCCTGATCGATCAGGCGATCCGCATGCTGCGGCCAGGCGGCCTGATCGTCTTCTCCACCTGCTCGCTGGAGCCGGAGGAGGGGCCGGACCAGATCCGCCGTCTCAGACTGATCGAGGCACCGCTCGACGTGGTGCCGGTGACGGCGGACGAGGTGTTCGGTATGGAAGAGATTGTGACGCCCGACGGCTTTATCCGCACGCTGCCGTCGCATCTCAAGCAGGAAGACCCCAGGCTTTCTGGCCTCGACGGCTTCTTCGCGGCGCGCCTGCGCCGCCAATGAAAGCGGAACACGGATCTGCTTGTCGTCAAAATTGATTGGATCTGCACACCAGTTGGTAACCAAGCCGGGCGTCTCATGCCGTGATGAGCGCCTCTGGTCCTTCCGGAGGGCGAGTGATTCTTGCTCCAGCACCGAAAGGGGGGCCTGACGATGCGCGCACAAGTCGCCGGCACGGCCCGGCTGGTGCTGTTCGCCGGTGAACTGGCCCTGCGCCGCGTCGTGCTGACGCTCGAACGCGGACCTTTCTCGCGTTGGCGTTGGCCGGGCTCGACACCCGAGCGACTGGTCATCGCCCCGCAGGACATCCGCACGACCGATCCGACCATTGCCGCCGATATCTACGCCGGCCTCTTCGCCTTTGCTGGCAAGATGGTGGAAACGGGCGGCCGCTCGCCCTTCGACATGCCGTCGCCGTCACCGGAATGGACGCGGGCGCTGCATGGCTTTTCCTGGCTGAGACACCTCAGGGCAGCCGAGAATGCGCTCGCCCGCCAGAACGCCCGAGCCTTGGTTGCCGATTGGATCGCCCAGGAAGCGCACGCGCCGCCGGAAGCCTATGAGACCGAGAACATGGCTCGCCGGGTGATCGCCTGGATCACCCAGTCGCCGCTGATCCTGAAGGATGCCGATCGCGCCTTCTACCGCCGTTTCCTGCGCTCGCTGGTCCGGCAGGTGCGCCGCCTGCGCGGCCGCCAGAGCGATGCCGTCGACGGCTATCCGCGCCTGCTCGCCGCCGTCGCCGTCGGGGTCTTCGCGCTTTCCGCCGATAATCAGGGCCGGCTCGCCCGGCAGGCCGGCCTACGGCTTGAACAGGAACTCCGCCGCCAGATCCTGCCCGATGGTGGCCATATCAGCCGCGACCCTTCGGTGATTGCCGACCTCCTGACCGATCTCCTGCCGCTGCGCCAGGCCTATTCCAATCGCGGCGTCAACCCGCCGCAAGCGCTGATCGTGGCCATCGATCGCATGATGCCGATGTTGCGCTTCTTCCGTCATTCGGACGGCAGCCTGCCGCATTTCAACGGGATGAGCGTCAGTCATGCCGGCCAACTGGCAACCCTCAATGCCTATGATGACACGCAAGGCCGACCGGTAGCGAACGCCAGCCATTCCGGCTATCAGAGGCTGGAAGCGGGCGGCACGGTGATCCTGATGGACGCTGGACCTATTCCGCCGGTTGGCGTGAGCCAGAAGGCGCATGCCGGTTGCCTTTCCTTCGAGATGTCGAGCGGTCCCAACCGCTTCATCGTCAATTGTGGCGCGGCCGATGACCCGCGTTGGCATTCGGCCGCCCGCTCGACGCCGGCCCATTCGACGCTGTCGCTGGAAGATGTTTCCTCGGGTCTCTTCCTCGACACGCCACGGCTCGTGCGTCGGCTCGGGCCGGTGATGATCGATGGCCCGCGCAATGTGCCGGTGGCACGCGAGGACCGCGACGATGTCATTGCGCTGGCGGCGAGCCACGATGGCTATGCTGGCCGGTTTGGCGCCATTCATGAGCGGCGACTCGTCCTGCGCATCGATGGCGGCGAGATCGTCGGTTCCGATCGGCTGACCTTTACCGGCCGTAAACCGCGCCACGATCGCTTCGCCATCCGCTTCCACCTGCATCCGGCGATCCGGGCGAGCCGCACCGCTGGCGGCGATGTGCTGCTCGTTGCTCCCGACGGTGAGGCCTGGACCTTCACCTGCGGATTGATCGCGCCGGAGCTCGAGGACAGCGTGTTCCTGTCCGATACGCTCGGCCGCCGTAAAAGCCTGCAGATCGTGCTGCCGGGGCGGGCTCGGGTGACGCCGGAAGTCGCCTGGGCGATGACCCGCACGGCTGCAAATCGATTGGACGCGGGTTCCGCGCGGCGGTCATTCGTGCTATCGCGCGGCCATCCCCACTTCCGGAGAAATCCCCATGGCTGGCCATCCCGATCGCGTCGCTCCCAAGCGCGCGCTGCTTTCCGTTTCCGACAAGACGGGCCTCATCGAGTTCGCCCGTGCCCTCGCGGACCGCGGTGTCGAGCTCCTGACCACCGGCGGCTCCAAGAGGCTGTTGAGCGAGGCCGGCATTCCCGTCACGGAAGTGGCCGATTTCACCGGCTTTCCGGAGATCATGGACGGTCGCGTCAAGACGCTGCACCCCAAGGTGCACGGCGGTCTTCTCGCTGTCCGCGACGACGCCGGCCATGTCAAGGCCATGGCCGACCACGGCATCCTGCCGATCGACATCCTGGTGGTCAATCTCTACCCGTTCGAGGAAACGATCGCCCGCGGCGCCGGCTATGACGAGACCATCGAGAACATCGACATCGGCGGTCCCGCCATGATCCGTGCCGCCTCGAAGAACCATGCCTACGTCACGGTGCTGGTCGAGCCGACTGACTATGATGCGGTGATCGTCGAGATGGATCAGGGCGGCGTTACCTTCGAGACCCGCCGCCGCCTTGCCGCCAAGGCTTATGCGCGCACCGGCGCCTATGACGCGGCGATCTCCGGCTGGTTTGCCAGCGTGCTCGGCGGCAAGACCGGCGATTTCGTCGCCATTGGCGGCAAGCTCGCCGAGGACATGCGCTACGGCGAAAACCCGCATCAGTGGGCCCGCTTCTACCGCTCGACGGAGATCCGCCCCGGCGTTTCCACGGCGACGCAGCTGCAGGGCAAGGTGCTCAGCTATAACAATATCAACGACACCGATGCTGCCTTTGAGTTGGTAGCCGAGTTTGATCGGGCAGTGCCGGCCGTCGCCATCATCAAGCACGCCAATCCCTGTGGCGTCGCGACCGGGGCGACGCTGCTCGAAGCCTACATCAAGGCGCATCGCTGCGACCCAGTGTCGGCCTATGGTGGCATCGTCGCGCTGAACGGCACACTGGACGCCGATACGGCCAAGAAGATCGTCGAAATCTTCACCGAGGTGATCATCGCGCCGTCGGCCACCGACGAAGCAATTGCCATCGTCGGTGCCAAGAAGAACCTGCGCCTGTTGGTCACCGGTGGTCTGCCCGACCCGAAGGCGCCGGGCATCATGGCGAAGACGGTGGCCGGTGGCTTGCTGGTTCAGTCGCGTGACAACGGCGTTGTCACCGCAGCCGACCTCAAGGTGGTGACCAAGCGCGCGCCGACGGATGCTGAACTCGCTGATCTCCTGCTCGCCTTCAAGGTTTGCAAACACGTCAAATCCAACGCCATTGTCTACGTGAAGGATGGTGCCACTGCAGGCATCGGCGCCGGCCAGATGAACCGTGTCGACTCTTCGCGCATCGCTGCGATCCGCGCTGCCGAGGCGGCAGAGACCGCCGGCCTGAAAGAGTCGCTCGCCAAAGGATCGGTCGTCGCTTCCGACGCCTTCTTCCCCTTCGCCGACGGTCTCGAATCGGCGATCGCCGCCGGCGCCACTGCTGCCATCCAGCCGGGTGGCTCCATTCACGACGCCGAGGTGATTGCCGCCGCCGACAAGGCCGGCATCGCCATGGTGTTCACCGGCATGCGCCACTTCCGGCACTAGAGCAAAACGCAGCCCGAGGGGTGTGGCCAGCTAGTACGTTGTTATAGATACGTTTTTTCGGATAGCCAATGCCAACCATTCCGCGGAATGCTTCGGAGGCAGCGGCAATCCGCTCCTCCGACAGGTAGTCGACAGGTTTCTCGAACCATGGTGAGCGGGCCGGCGCGATCAACGTGCCGGCCTCGTTTTTCGAGGAATCACGCATGAAGACCGCTCTGATCGCCGCCGCTTTTGCCGTCGTGCTGACCCCTATCGCCGCCTTTGCCGACGACGAGAATGCCAAATGCACCGATGCCGCCAAGGATACCTGGCTCAGCATTGATGCCGTCAAGGCCAAGGCCGAAGCCGCCGGCTACACCAAGATCAAAAAGGTGAAGGTGGAAGGGACCTGCTACGAGGTCTACGCCTTCGACAAGGACGGCAAGAAGGCCGAAGTGCTGTTCAATCCGTCGACTGGCGAGAAGGCCGGCGACGAAGCGGGCCAGAACTGACACCATGACTGATGCGTCCGCTGGCGGCAGTATGCCGCCGCGGACGGTCCGGGTCTGGGATCCGGTCATCTCTTCATTCTCAAGCCGGGCCGGCTTTACCACCGCTACGTCGGCTATGTGGTCATCGGCGTCGTCTTGATTCGGCTCGTCTGGGGCTTCGTCGGCACCCGCCACGCTCGCTTTTCAGATTTCTTCCCGACGCCAGGGCGCCTTATCCCCTATCTCAAGGCGCTCTTCCGTGGTGAGGAGCCGCGCCATATCGGCCATAATCCCGCCGCGGCGGTGATGATGCTGGCTCTCTTGGTCTTGCTGCTCGCCACCGGCATTACGGGCTGGATGACAACGCTCGATGCCTTCTGGGGAGAAGACTGGCTCGAGGAGTTGCATGGCGGCTTTGCCAACGCCATCATGGTGCTGGTGGTCGATGGTGACGGGCAGAAAGCGCGCCTAATGCGTCTTCTTCTCGTCGAGGATAGTGCCCGCCTCGCCGCGCTGCTTGGAGAAGCCGTGCGGGAGGCTGGTTGGTGCCTCGATACGGTCGGCAGCTTGGCCGAGGCGGAAGCGGCGATTGCCGCGACCGACTTCGACCTGATTTTGCTCGACCTAGGTCTGCCGGACGGTGACGGGCTCGATCTTCTCAGAAATATGCGTCGCGCCGCCGACGTAACGCCGGTGTTGATCATCACCGCCCGTGGCACGGTCGAGGAGCGTATTGCCGGCCTCGACGCCGGTGCCGACGATTATTTGGTCAAGCCTTTTCATCACCGCGAGTTCCTGGCGCGTTGCCGGGCGATGCTACGGCGGTCACCGACGGCGTTGCAGCCCGTCCTGATCGCTGGTCAGCTTGCCTATGACCCGGCGACCGCCTTGCTGACTGCCAACGACGAAGCCATTGCGCTGCCGCCCCGCGAGCGGGCGCTCTGCGAGGCACTGATGCGCGATGTTGGCCGTCTGGTGCCGCGCCGCCGGCTTGAAACAACGCTGTCGGACTATGATAGCGAACTCACCGCCAATGCTCTCGATCTTGCGGTGTCTCGTCTGCGCAAGCGGCTTGAGGGCTTCGAAAGCGGGGTAGAGATCGCCACGGTACGCGGTCTCGGCTATCTGATGCGGGAGTGCCCCAGAGACGAGTCCGACGAGGCGATGAGCGGACGTCGCCGCAAGCGGCTTGCCGGCCTCGTGGCCCGCCGAATTCTGGTTTTCGCCTTACTGGCCATGCTGCTGCAAGTGGCCCAGATCTTTGCCCGCTATTGGCTCGATGATGGAGAGCTCGGCTATATCCTCATCGAACGGGAAACCGCAGCGATCGCCGCCTCCATCCATCGCGTCGCCGGTGCTCTCAAGATCGATCCGGCGGCGCCGGTTCTCCATCGCTACAGTGGCATCGTTGACGAGGCCGATGAGGTAGGCTTCGTGCATGACGACGCCGACCTCGCCGATCACCTGCCGCCGGCCACTTTCGTGCGTATCGCCACCGAGGACGGCCAGACCGTCTATTCCAACTGTGGCGAAGAGTGCCAGGAGCACTTCCTTCCGTCATTGGATAACACACCGGATTTTTGGCGACGGACGATCGAACCGGGCAAACCGCTCAGTGTCGCCGGTGGCCGTGCCTTCATGATCGATGGCGAGCGGGTCCTGATCGACGTTGCCGTTCTGCATGATCCTGATGATTTCCTCGCCTCGATTCTGACGGGCGAGATGATCGACCATATGCTGGTGCCGATGGGGCTGATGCTGGCTCTGACGATCGGTGCTTCCATCCTGTCGATCAGCGCGGCGCTGCGCCCCGTGTCAGCCGCGGCCAGAGCGGCCGACGCCATCGATCCGCGCTCCCCGGCTCCCCTGGCGATTGACGACGCCATGCCCGAGGAGATCGCAGGGTTCGTCGAGGCCATCAACCGGCTGTTCGCGCGCACCGCCGAGATGGTAACGGCCCAGAAGGTGTTTTCGGCCGCTGTCGCCCATGAGATCCGAACGCCGCTGGCGATGCTGCGACTTGAACTCGACCGGATCACCGATCCCCGTGCCCGTCGGGCCGAGGCAGATGTCGAGCGCCTTTCGCATATCCTCGAGCAACTGACGGCCCTCGCTCGTCTCGATGTGGTTGAAGAGGCCGCCTTCATTGAAACGGACCTCGCCGATCTCGCCGCCGATGTGGTGTCCGACATGGCGCCCCTGGTCATCGATCGGGGCTCGACCATCGCCTTCGAAGGCAATGGTCCGGTGACCGTGAAATTGGTACCTTCGCTGATACAGAATGTGGTGCGGAATCTGATAGAGAACAGTCTCAAGCACACTGACCGCAGCGTCGATATCGTCGTGGCGGTTGGCGAGGATGGCAGTTTGACTGTCTCTGACAATGGTTCAGGTTTTGCGCCTTGCGAGGCGCAGGGCGAATTCGGTCGCGTGAAAGCGTCGGGGTCGCTCGGCCTCGGCCTTACCATTGTCGAGCGGATCGCCAAGCTGCACGGGGCTGCACTTTCCATCCGCTCAGCGCCGGGTGAGGGATGCAGCGTCCACTTCGCTTTCGCCCATCTATGAGGAAACGATGTTCAACTCACTTGGCAACCGTCGCCGATTTTCCGACCTCAGCGAGCAGGAGATCCTGGCGCTGGCCATCTCCAGCGAAGAGGACGATGCCCGCATCTATGCGAGTTATGCCGAAAAGCTGCGCAAGGACTTTCCAGCGACGGCGGCGATGTTCGACGACATGGTCAAGGACGAAGACGGCCATCGCCGCTTTCTGATCGCCGAGCACCAGCGGCTGTTCGGGCCAGTGATCCCGTTGATCCGGCGCGAACATGTGGCCGGTTACTACGCCCGCCAGCCGGTGTGGTTGGTCGAAAACCTGGGCGTCGAGCGCATCCGCGAGGAAGCGGCGCGCATGGAGGCGCAAGCCTACAAATTCTATCTGGAGGCGGCCAAGCGCGTCTCGGACGCCGGCGCCCGCCGCCTGCTCGGGGATCTCGCCGAGCAGGAGCGCCACCACATGGAAGGCGCCGAGGCCGCTCGTGAGGAGAATGTCGGGCCATCGGCGGAGGAAGAGGAGGCGATGGTCGCCCGTCGCCAGTTCATCCTTACCTACGTGCAGCCGGGTCTCGCCGGGCTGATGGACGGCTCGGTGTCCACCTTGGCGCCGATCTTCGCCACCGCTTTCGCCACGCAGAATTCCTGGACCACCTTCCAGGTGGCCCTCGCCGCCTCGGTCGGCGCCGGTATTTCCATGGGCTTCACCGAAGCCGCCCACGACGATGGCGTCATCTCCGGCCGTGGCTCGCCGATCAAGCGCGGCCTGGCTTCCGGCATCATGACGGCGCTCGGTGGTCTGGGCCACGCGCTGCCCTATCTGGTGCCGAATTTTCAAATGGCCACGGCGATCGCGCTGGTCATCGTCTTCATTGAGCTTTGGGCTATCGCCGGCATCCAGAATCGCTACATGGAAACGCCGTTCTTCCGGGCGGTGATCCAGGTGGTGATCGGCGGCGCATTGGTGCTCGCCGCCGGCATCCTGATCGGTGGCGGCTGACGCATCGGCTTGAAGCCTGCAGACTCCTCTGAAGCATTTTGGGGCGGCATAAGCCGCCCCTTTTTGTTAGGCGTGTCGGTTCTGGCGATGATCGATCAGATCGGTCACCACGGATGGATCGGCCAGCGTCGAGGTGTCGCCGAGCGAGCCGAAGTCATCCTCGGCAATCTTCCTCAGGATGCGACGCATGATTTTGCCCGAGCGAGTCTTGGGCAAGCCTACCGCGAACTGGATCTTGTCGGGCGAGGCGATCGGGCCGATTTCTTTCCTGACCCACTGCGTCAGCTCGGTGGCCAGGGTGTCGGTCGGAGTCTCGCCTTCCATCAGCGTGACATAGGCATAGATGCCTTGCCCCTTGATGTCGTGGGGATAGCCGACGACAGCCGCCTCTGCCACCTTGGGATGGGCGACCAGGGCGCTCTCCACTTCCGCCGTGCCCATGCGGTGACCGGCAACGTTGATGACGTCGTCGACGCGGCCGGTGATCCAATAGTAGCCGTCCTCGTCTCGCCGAGCTCCGTCGCCGGTGAAATACATGCCCAAGTAAGTCGAGAAGTAGGTCTGCACGAAGCGATCGTGATCGCCGTAGACGGTCCGCATCTGACCGGGCCAACTGCTGAGCAACACGAGGTTGCCCTCCGCCGGGCCTTCCAGCACGTTGCCGAGCGTATCGACGATGGCTGGCTCGACGCCGAAGAAGGGCCGCGTCGCCGATCCCGGCTTCAGACGCGTCGCGCCGGGCAACGGCGTGATCAGGATGCCGCCTGTCTCGGTCTGCCACCAGGTGTCGACGATCGGGCAGCGGTCGTCGCCGACCACGCGGTGGTACCAGAGCCAGGCCTCCGGGTTGATCGGTTCGCCGACGGTGCCGAGGATACGCAGCGATGCCCGCGACGTGCGCTTTACAGGCTCCTCACCATGAGCCATCAGCGAGCGGATGGCCGTCGGCGCCGTGTAGAAGATCGTCACCTTATGGCGATCGATCACCTCCCAGAAACGCGACGGGTTGGGGTAGCTCGGCACGCCTTCGAACATCAGCGTCGTCGCGCCGTTGGCGAGCGGACCGTAGAGAACATAGGAATGTCCGGTTACCCAGCCGACATCGGCGGTACACCAGTAGACATCGTCGTCGTGGCAGTCGAACACCCACTGATGGGTCAGCGAGGCATAGACCAGGTAGCCGCCAGTGGTGTGCAGCACGCCCTTGGGGCTGCCGGTGGAACCGGAGGTATAGAGGATGAACAGCGGGTCCTCGGCGCCCATGGGAGACACCGGGCAGTCGGCGGCGACGCCCTTTGCCGCCTCGTCGTAGTAGACGTCGCGCCCCTCCTGCATGGCCACCGGCCGGCCGGTCCGACGCACCACCAACACTTTGGAAACGTCGGGGCATTTTTCGAGAGCCGCATCGATGTTGGCCTTGAGCGGCACGCGCCGGCCGCCGCGTACGCCTTCGTCGGCGGTGATGATCAGCGTGCTGCCGGCGTCGCGGACGCGGCCGGCGATGCTGTCGGGCGAGAAGCCGGCGAACACCGCCGAGTGGACGGCACCGATCCGGGCCACTGCCAGCATGGCAAAGGCGGCCTCGGGAATCATCGGCAGATAGATGGTGACTCGGTCGCCTCGCCTGACACCTGCTGCCTTCAGCACGTTGGCAAAGCGGCAGACCTCCTCCTGAAGCTCGCGATAGGTAATCGCGCGCTGCTCATTGGGATCGTCTCCTTCCCACAGGATCGCCACCTTGTTCGGTGTGCGGTCGGCGTGACGATCGACGCAGTTATAGGAAACGTTGAGGATGCCATCCTCATACCAGCGGATCGATACATGGTGCGGGTCGTAGGAGGTGTTCTTCACGCGCGTGAACGGCTTGATCCAGTCGAGTCGTCCGGCCATCGACGCCCAGAAGCCGTCCGGGTCTTCGATGGAGCGCTTGTAAAGCGCCAGATACTTGTCATTGTTGATAAAGGCCGACGCAGCAAGCGCTGCCGGCACTTCGAACACCTCACCGGACATCTGAAACCCTCCTTGCGTCAGGCCCCCCTCGGCCACACGCCAATCCGTTTCAGTATGGTCCGTCAAAACACGTAAGTCCATTAGCCGCCCGGCTAATTGGCATCGCCCGGTGTCGGCTCGCAGTCAAATAAAACGCCAGACGCGGGTGACCCTGATGTCGCGATCCTCGATGGCGCGCGGCACCGGCACGTCGTAATTGGCAAGCGGCGCGATGCCGGCAGGCGGCAGATAGGCGCGGCCGGGATCGCCGAACAGCACGGCGGCGCCCGCCGCCTGGGCCGCACGCAGGAAGGGCTCGACGCGGACGGCCATCGGCCGCTCGTAGAACACGTCGCCAGCCAGAACGACGTCGAAGCCGGCCGCGCCGCGATCGAGGAAATCGGTGTCCGGCGCGGTGATTTCCACACCGTTGTCGCCAGCATTGATCAGGATGGCGGCGCGCGCATAGGCATCGATGTCGGCGGCAACGACATCGCGGGCGCCAGCGAGCTTGGCGGCGATGGCAACAATGCCGGAGCCGGCGGCGAAATCGAGCACACGAGCGCCAAGAACGATTTCGGGATGATCGAGTATGTGACGGGCGAGCGCCTGCCCGCCGGCCCAGGCGAAGGCCCAGAAGGGCGGAGGCAGTCCGATCTGGCCGAGATCCGCCTCGGTCGCCTGCCAAAGGTCCATCGCCTCGTCGGCGAGTCGCAGCCGAATCTCCGGAACCAGGGGCGGCGCTTTGGATCGGGTTTCGCGCAAGATGAAGGCGCTTTCGCGGGAAAGATCGCTCACCGCTCCGCCATGGCGAGAACGATCGCCCATTCCTCCTCGGTTACCGGCTGAACCGAGAGGCGCATCGAGGTGACCAGGCTCATCTTGGCAAGCGAAGGTTCGGCCTTGATCTCGGCGAGCGTGACCGGGCGCTTGAGATCACGCACCGCCCGCACGTCGACGCAGTCCCAGCGTGGGTCGGCGCTGGTGCTGTCCGGATGGGACAAGGCCACCACCTCGCAGATGCCGACGACGGAGAGCCCCTCGTTGGAATGATAGAAAAAGCCCTGGTCGCCCACCTGCATCGCCCGCATGTTGTTGCGGGCGAGGTAGTTGCGCACGCCGTCCCATTCGGTGCCGGCCGCGCCCTTTGCCTTGAGGTTGGCGAAAGAGAATTTGGAAGGTTCGGACTTGAACAGCCAATGGGCCATGGGCGCTCCCCGTCGTGGCGTGGTGGCGTCAACCGGGCGCGCCGATGACCCATTTCCACGGCTTGATGTCGACGCTCTCAAACAGGCCAGCCCGAGCATAAGGATCCTCGGCCAGCACCGTCTGCAGCGTCTTGAGGTCGATGGCCTCGGCGATCAGCAGCGAACCGATCATGTTGCCGGCCTCGTCGAGATAGGGACCGCCGACCAGGATGGTATCGGCGTTGGCGCTGACATAGTCGAGATGGGCGGCGCGATTGGCCTGTCGGACGGGAAGGAGCCCCGCCTTGTCGATGCAACTGACGACATAATGCATGGTTCGCCTCGAATGCCGACGATGGAACGAGGCGGACCCTAGAGCATTTCCCGACCGGATGGAACACTCTGATCGAAAAGGCGATGCTGCGGATTAGGGGCCACGGGCCAGCGGATCGGGCGGGCGGTCGACAGAACGCAGACGGCCCCAACGGAGTTGACCGTTGGGGCCGTCTCGGCAGAATAGTCCATTGCTCAGGTCTGGATCACCCGTTTCGGTCGTTCGCGTTCCTGTGACCGATCGGGTATCAGATGGCGACAACGTCTGGCACAGCCGAAGTGGCCGGCGCGCCAAGGGCGCGATGATAGGCGGCGCCGATGCCGCTGAAGATGCCGGGGGCGAATACGTCGATCACCTCTGCGCGGACGCGGGCGGCATAATCGCCAGCCACCGACAGGAAGGTCAGCGGCGGGAAAACGAAGGTCCGCTCGGCGGAGCTGACTGTCGGCGCCGACATGGCGGCAACAATTACCGATTTCGGAACGTTCATATTGAAGGCAAAGGCGCCGCTGGAGGACGCGGCGATGAGGAGGAAAGCGGCTGCGGCGGCGACGAAGAGGCGTTTCATATTGCAGAACTCCGGAACGCGATTGCCTGCCTTGTATCAGTGCCGATTGAAGGCCTCGTTCCGACGTAAACGGCAATTTTTTCCTTTTCGGCAGGTTTTCATTAACCGGCGGCGCCCCCTGCTTTACCTGCTGTTCACCATACCGGCGTCGCGTTTACAGTAGCTTGGGGGAAATGGCGCTTCTTCGGGCTTTTCGCGGTGAACGGCCGTTAGGAATCGTGAATAATCTGCGCGCATTAAATGTTATTCCTTATGAAGTTCACCGAGAGAGCGGTGGTAAGACTTTGTTGATGCTGTCGCGAGATTTCCGTCCATGAAGCTGCCGAGCCTGCTGACCTATCCCGATCCGCGACTTCGGGCCGTCGCTCGGCCGGTCACCGCTTTCGACGATAGGCTTGCCGCGCTCGCCGCCGATCTCTGCGCCGCCGTCGAAGCGGCGTCGGCTGTCGGCCTTGCCGCTTCGCATATCGGCGTCCTTCAACGGCTGATCGCCGTGCGACCTCCGGAAGGAGGCGCGCTCCGTATCTACGTCAACCCGGTGATCGCGTGGGCTTCGACTGAGACCATGGTCAATGAGGAAGGGTCGGTCTCCATGCCCGGTGTGAGCGCTGGAATCGAGCGGCCGCGGGCGGTGCGCGTGGTCTATTCTGATCTCGATGGTGTCGGCGGGGGCGAGGAGGCGGAAGGTTTTCACGCCGCTGTGCTGCAACATGAGATCGACCAACTCGACGGTGTGTTCTGGATCGAGCGGCTGTCACGCCTCAAAAGAGAGCGATTGATCAAGAGATATCAGAAGCTCGGTGGCCGTTCCGCTTCGTTCGCCAACTTACCGCCGTGACTGCTGGCCCGTGTGCATGGCGGCGCGGTGTTGGCCTCGACGGTCAAGAACGTCGGCTATGAGGCGCGGCGCCAGATCGCTGCCGGCGAGAAGCGGGCGATCGGCGAAGCCGCCGCTTCGCTCATTCCCAACGACGCGTCTTTGTTCATCAACATCGGCACGACCACCGAGGCGGTGGCGCAAGCGCTGCTGCAGCATTCGGGACTGATGGTGATCACCAACAACATCAATGTCGCCAACCCGTGAGGTGAAGGTGGCGCAGGCCATCATCGCCAATGCGCGCCGGGTGATCCTGGTGGCCGACGAGACCAAATTCGAGCGGACGGCGCCGGTGAGGATCGGCTCGGTTGCCCAAGTGGACGTGTTTGTCACCGATCGTTGTCCGCGCGAAAGCGTACGCCGCCTATGTGCCGAGGCCGAGGTGGAGCTCGTTGAAACCGCTTCCAGTCATGGCGGACATGCGGGCGCGGAGGTATAAATTCGATGGCTGGCCGCGTATGGTTCTATGCACCATCGTGTCGGTCTGGTATCCACGTGAAATGTTGGAATCCAACGGGTAAGAGGGCATTTTCGGGAAGCCGGACGAGCCGGCGCCGCGCCTTGGTAGTGGAGTGGGAACTTTACGTCTCGCTCGCTGTTCCCGCGCCCATGTGAATGACGAGTGGAGCCGCTGTGGACCTTTCTGTCGGGAATCCCATGATTGATCGCCGTGATTTTATGACGCGAGCGCTGACGGCGGTTGGCGCCGTTGTGGTTGCGACCGGCGTGCCCGCCTTGGCGCGGGCAGCGACTCAGCAGCACCAGTTTGCCGTTACCGGACCGTTCACCCGTTCGACGGTGGCTGAGATCGCGCGGGCTCTGGCCAAGAAGGCCTACGAGGCGCCGGATACCAGCCTACCGCCCATTCTTGAAAACCTGACCTACGATCAGTATCGCGACATTCGCTTCCGTCCCGAGGCGGCCATCTGGGCCGACAAGGGGTTGCCCTATCAGATGCAGCTCTTCCATCGCGGCTCCTATTTCAAGGAACCGGTGGAGATGGCGCTGGTCGAGAATGGTCAGGCAACGCACGTTCCTTACGACCCCGCTCTCTTCAACTATGGGCCGTTGGTGCCGCAGCCGATTCCGGCCGAGGATATCGGTTTCTCTGGCTTCCGCTTGCACGCGCCACTCAACAAGCCCGACGTGTTCGACGAGGTTCTGGTTTTCCAAGGGGCAAGTTATTTCCGCTCCCTGGGCAAGGGTGAGACCTATGGTCTGTCGGCGCGCGGTCTTGCTCTCAAGACCGCCGACCCCGAGGGTGAAGAATTTCCGCTGTTCCGGGCCTTCTGGGTGGAAACGCCGACTGCCGGCTCGGATACCTGCGTTGTCAATGCGCTTCTCGACAGCCCTTCTGTGTCGGGCGCCTACCGCTTTACCGTCCGGCCTGGACTGCCGACGACCATCGACGTGGAGGCGCAGCTGTTTCCACGCGCCGATCTCGAAAAGGTCGGTCTCGCGCCGGGCACGTCGATGTTCTTCTTTTCGGCCAACGGCCGCACTGAAATCGACGACTTCCGGCCCGAGGTCCACGATTCGGACGGCATGTTGATGGTCACCGGCCGGGGAGATCGCTGGTGGCGTCCGCTCGCCAATCCCAAGGAATTGCAGATTTCGGCGTTCCAGGATCGCAGTCCGCGCGGCTTTGGCCTCGTCCAGCGCGATCGCAGCTTCGACTCCTATCAGGATCTCGAAGCTTCCTATCAGCGCCGCCCGTCGCTTTGGATCGAACCGGTGGGCGACTGGGGTGCCGGCGCCGTGACCCTGGTGGAAATTCCCACCAATTCCGAGATCCATGACAACATCGTCGCCTACTGGGCGCCGCAGGACAAGATTCCGGCCGGTACCGAGTATTTCTTCGCTTATCGTCTGTTCTGGGGGGGCGATCCGGCGCTGGCGGCCGGCGCTGCCTATGTCACCGCAACGCGATCGGGACGGGCGGGCGTCGGCGGGCCAACGCCGGTGCGTCTGTTCGTGATCGACTATGGCTACTTCCAAAGTGTCGACCCTGCCAAGCTCGGGGCCTCGAAGGCGTCGGTACAGGCTTCCAAAGGCACGGTGAAGAATGTCGTCGTCACCGCCAATCCTGAGACCGGCGGCCTACGCCTCAGCTTCGAGCTGGATCCTCAAAACGAGACCCTGATTGAACTGACGGCGGCTCTCGCCTTCGGATCAGGGCAGACGGCCGAGACTTGGGCCTTCCGATGGACAGCATAGTTCGTGATGTCGCCGTCAGTGGGCGATACGCTCCCGGCATGCCGCCGGAGCATCCGGCCGACATGCCGGCGCAAGATCTCAAGCGCTTCCGTCGCAAGGACCGGCGACGCTTGGTCAACTCCCATAGCCGCTCGTCGTTCCTGAAACGCTTCGCCGTCCTCGGCGGCACGGCGGCGTTGCTCGCCTATGCCGTCAGCGAGATGTACGCGGTGTTGGCGCTCGGCGACCTTACGCCGGTCGAGCGCGTCGTGCTTGTCCTGTTCACCGTGACGTTTGCCTGGATCGCGCTGTCCTCGGTCGCTTCCGTTTTCGGCTTTCTGAAACTGGTCAGCCGGCGGTTCGCCCGGCCGTCAGCTCGGTCGGATGAGCCGCTGCGCAAGCGCACGGCGATGCTGATGCCGACCTACAACGAGGACCCCTCGCGCATCTTCGCCGCCATTGAGGCGATGGCCCGCGATGTCGAGGCGCTTGGCCAGAGCCACGCCTTCGACTGGTTCGTGCTGGCCGACACCACTGATCCGGAAGTGGTGCTGCAGGAAGAGGCGGCGCTGCTGGCCGCCCGCGAGCGCATCGGCGGATTTACCCGCATCTACTATCGGCGACGGCGCAACAACACCGCCAAGAAAGCCGGCAACGTCGCCGACTTCTGCAAGCGCTGGGCGAGCGCCTATGACCATCTCCTGGTGCTCGATGCCGACAGCCTGATGGAAGGGCGAACCATCGTCGAACTGGCGCGGCGGATGGAAGCCGACCCCGATGCCGGTCTCATCCAGACCATTCCGATGTTGGTCAACGGTACGACGGTGATGGCGCGGCTGCAGCAGTTTGCCGGTCGGGTCTATGGCCCGGTTGTCGGCACCGGCCTCAGCTGGTGGGTCCAGAAGGAAGGCAATTTCTGGGGTCACAATGCCATCATTCGTACCGAGGCCTTTCTGAATTCGGCCGGTCTGCCAGAATTGTCTGGCAAGCCGCCGTTCGGCGGCCACATCATGAGTCATGACTTCGTCGAGGCGGCATTGATCCGCCGCGCCGGCTGGAACATCATCATCGCCGACGATCTTTCCGGTTCCTACGAGGAAAGCCCGCCGTCGCTGGTTGATCTCGCCGTCCGCGACCGTCGTTGGTGCCAGGGCAACCTGCAGCATTTGAAGGTGATCGGCGGGCGGGGCCTGCACTGGGTATCGCGCTCCCACATCCTCACCGGCATCATGAGCTATCTCGCCTCGCCGCTGTGGTTGCTCCTGATCCTCTCCGGTCTCGCGCTGACGCTGCAGGCCCACTATATCCGGCCGGAGTATTTCAAGGACGGGTTCCAGCTCTTCCCATCTTGGCCGCGCATCGACGCCGAGCGGGCGCTCAGTCTGTTTGCCCTCACCATGGGCGTGTTGTTCCTGCCAAAGGTGCTCGGTCTCCTGGCTTTCTCTTTCAACTCGCGCGACCGCAAGGCCTCGGGCGGCTTCCTCGGCCTCTTGCTGTCTTTCGTCTTCGAGATGGTGGTGTCGGCGCTGGTGGCGCCGATCATGATGCTGATCCAGACCGGCGCGGTCACCGAGATCGTGCTGCATCGCGACGCCGGCTGGAAGCCGCAGCGGCGCGACGATGGCGGCTTGCCGCTCGGCGATCTCATCGCCCGCCACCGCTGGCACGTACTTGCCGGCCTCGCCCTGGGCTGGGCAGCGATCGCCGATAGCTGGGAACTGTTCGCCTGGCTGTCGCCGGCCATCGCCGGCATGGTGCTTGCCGTGCCGATCTCCGGCCTTACCGGCTCCAATGCGGTGGGCCGGTTCATCAAATGGCTGGGCCTCCTCAGGACCCCGGAAGAGCATCATCGTCCCAACATCCAGGGACGTATGGACGAGACGCGTCCGGCCTATATCGAGGCGGTTGCCACCGCGCCGAGCCTGGTTGATATCGTCGCCGACACCGATCTCCTGATGCAGCATCTGGCGCTGATCGATCGCATGGCGCCGCGGCCGCCCGGCCGGGTCGATCCTGTCTCAGCGTTGGCCCTTGCCAAGGTCGGCGAGGCTGAGACCATCGAAGAAGGGGTCTCCTTCCTTGACGCCAAGGAGCGTGCGACGCTGATCGCCACGCCGCGCATTCTTGACGCGCTGGCGCAAAAGCCCCTCAACCGTCACGCCATGGCGGAGACGGCGGCCGCGCAATCTGCCTGAACGGAGCCAATGGCGGTCCCCCGCCATCGCCATGCGCCTCCGATAAGGCCGGTATGCGTGTTTTGCATGACCTATTCCGCTTTCGACTGAAATGCTCTCGGGCGAGGCGCTGTAAGTAACGGCGAAACCTAACAAATCTAAATCGGTTTGATCGTTTTGGCGCTTGTTGCCGATTCTTGCTTTCTCCCAAAGGACAAGGGCGAAAAGTGCCGTGGGGATATGACATTAGCCAGTAAGCCTGCTAGGGAAACGACCAACGTAGTTTCCCTTATGGAGCTTGCCGTGCCGATCACCAAGGTGCTTGTCGCCAACCGATCAGAGATCGCCATCCGCGTCTTCCGCGCCGCCAACGAGCTCGGCCTCAGGACGGTCGCCGTCTTTGCTGAGGAGGACCGGCTGGCGCTGCACCGCTTCAAGGCCGACGAAGCCTATCAGATCGGCGCCGGCCTTGGGCCAATCGAGGCCTATCTCAGCATTTCCGAGATCCTGCGCGTCGCCAAGGAATCCAAGGCCGATGCCATCCATCCCGGCTATGGTCTTCTGTCGGAAAGTCCGGAGTTCGCCGAGGCCTGCCGCGATGCCGGCATCACCTTCATCGGTCCGTCGCCGGAAACCATGCGCCAGCTCGGCAACAAGGTGGCGGCGCGCAACCTCGCCATCGAGGCGGGCGTGCCGGTGATGCCGGCCACCGACCCGCTGCCCGATGACATGGAGGTGGTGAAGGCGGAGGCCAAGCGCATCGGCTATCCGGTGATGCTGAAGGCCTCCTGGGGCGGTGGCGGCCGTGGTATGCGGGTCATTCGTGACGAGGCAACGCTGCTGCGCGAGGTGGTGACGGCCAAACGCGAGGCGATGGCGGCCTTCGGCAAGGACGAAATCTATCTCGAAAAGCTGGTGGAGCGGGCTCGTCACGTCGAGGTACAGATCCTCGGCGACACCCATGGCAACATCGTCCACCTGTTCGAACGCGACTGCTCGGTGCAGCGGCGCCACCAGAAGGTGGTCGAGCGGGCGCCGGCCCCCTATCTCACCGACGCCCAGCGCGACGAGATCACCGGTTATGGCGTGACCATCGCCAAGGCGGCCAACTACTACAGCGCCGGCACCGTCGAGTTCCTGATGGATGCCGACAGTAGCGCCTTCTTCTTCATCGAGGTCAACCCACGCATCCAGGTGGAGCATACCGTCACCGAGGAGGTGACCGGTATCGATGTGGTGCGCGCTCAGATCCGTATCCTCGAAGGCGCCAGGATTGGCTCGCCCGAGTCGGGCGTGCCGCTGCAGGAGGACATTCGGCTGCATGGCCACGCGCTGCAGTGTCGCGTCACCACCGAGGATCCCGAGCAGAACTTCATTCCCGACTATGGCCGCATCACCGCGTATCGCGGCGCTACCGGCTTCGGCATTCGTCTCGACGGTGGCACCGCCTATGCCGGCGCGGTGATTACTCGCTTCTACGATCCGCTGCTTGAGAAGGTCACCGCCTGGGCACCGACCCCCATCGAGGCGATCAACCGCATGATGCGGGCGCTGCGCGAGTTCCGTATTCGCGGCGTTGCCACCAACCTGACCTTCCTTGAGAGCATCATCTCCCACCCGAAATTCCAGCAGAACCGCTATACCACCCGTTTCATCGATGAGACGCCGGAGCTGTTCCAACTGGTCAAGCGCCGGGACCGAGCGACCAAGCTCCTGACCTACGTCGCCGATGTCACCGTCAACGGCCATCCTGAAACCCGCAGCCGCCCGAGGCCGGGCGAGGGGGCAAGGCCGGTGGTGCCGGTGTTTTCCGGCGGCATCACGCCAGGAACCCGCGATCTGCTCGCTTCGCGCGGGCCTGAGGCGTTGGCGAAGTGGATTCGCGAACAGAACAACGTCCTGATCACCGACACGACCATGCGTGACGGTCACCAGTCGCTGCTGGCGACGCGCATGCGCACCCACGACATGGCCAACATTGCCGAGGCTTATGCGCGAGGCCTGCCGGGCTTGTTCAGCGTGGAATGCTGGGGCGGCGCCACCTTTGACGTCGCCATGCGCTTCCTGACCGAAGATCCATGGGAGCGGCTTGCCAAGATCCGTGACAAGGCGCCCAACATCCTGATGCAGATGCTGCTGCGTGGCTCGAACGGCGTCGGCTACAAGAACTACGCCGACAACGTCGTCCGCCATTTCGTGCAGCAGGCCGCGGCCAGCGGTGTCGACGTCTTCCGCGTGTTCGACTGCCTCAACTGGATCGACAACATGCGCGTCTCCATGGACGCGGTGCTCGATCAGGGCAAGGTGCTGGAAGCCGCCATCTGCTACACCGGAGACATCCTCGATCCCGACCGCGCCAAGTATGATCTCAAGTATTACGTCGGCATGACGCGGGAACTGGAGCATGCCGGCGCGCACATCATCGCCATCAAGGATATGGCCGGCCTGCTGAAGCCGGCGGCGGCGCGTGTGTTGTTCCGGGCGATGCGCGAGGCGACCGACCTGCCGATCCATTTCCATACCCATGATACGTCCGGCATTTCCGCTGCGTCGGTGCTGGCGGCGGTGGAGGAGGGCATCGATATCGTCGATGCCGCCATGGATGCCTTTTCCGGCAACACTTCGCAGCCCTGCCTCGGCTCGATCGTCGCCGCACTCGAAGGCGGGTCGCGGCCGACCGGCCTCGATCAGCAAGCCATCCGCCGCATTTCCTTCTACTGGGAGGCGGTGCGCAACAAATACGCCGCCTTCGAGAATGACCTGAAGGGGCCGGCATCCGAGGTCTATCTCCACGAGATGCCCGGCGGCCAGTTCACCAATCTCAAGGAACAGGCTCGTTCCCTTGGCCTTGAGACACGCTGGCACGAAGTGGCCAAGACGTATGCCGACGTCAACCGCATGTTCGGCGATATCGTCAAGGTGACGCCGTCGTCCAAAGTGGTGGGCGACATGGCGTTGTTGATGGTCTCTTCGGCCCTTACCCCAGCCGATGTGCTCGATCCGGCCAAGGACGTGGCGTTCCCCGATTCGGTGGTGGAAATGTTCCACGGCGATCTGGGGCAACCGCCGGGTGGCTGGCCCAGGGACCTTCAGGCCAAGATCTTGAAGGGTGCC
This sequence comes from Pseudomonadota bacterium, assembly GCA_018262505.1. GTDB lineage: Bacteria > Pseudomonadota > Alphaproteobacteria > Rhizobiales > Pleomorphomonadaceae > Pleomorphomonas. Next base: position 73,066 of record JAGSYV010000011.1, on the reverse strand, counting down.
GAGCCGATCACCGTGCCGCCGGGCTCGCTGATTCCGCCTGTTGACCTCGAGGCGATACGCGCCGAACTGGCGGAGAAGCTGCCCTGGGCGCCGACCGAACAGGATCTTGCCAGCTACCTGATGTATCCCAAGGTGTTCCTCGATTTTGCCAAGTCGCAGGAGACCTATGGGCCGACGTCGGTGCTACCGACGCCAGTCTATTTCTATGGCATGCAGGCTGGCGACGAACTGACCATCGAGCTCGAGCGCGGCAAGTCGCTGGTGCTGATCTGCCAGGCGGTCGGCGAGCCCGACAACGAGGGCATGGTGCGGGTGTTCTTCGAGCTCAATGGTCAGCCACGCATGGTGCGCGTGCCCGACCGCTCGAGCGCTGCCTCGGCCCAGACGCAGCGGCGTAAGGCCGATGCCGGTGATCCGAGCCACGTGGCGGCGCCGATGCCGGGTGTGGTGTCGACATTGGCGGTGAAGGCGGGCCAGACCGTGAAGGCCGGCGACGTGCTGCTCTCCATCGAGGCGATGAAGATGGAAACATCCATTCATGCCGAGCGTAACGGCACCATTGCCGAGGTGCTGGTCACCGCCGGCGCTCAGATCGATGCCAAGGATCTGCTCGTGGTGCTCAAGGATTGAGGGCCTGCCCGCATCGATTTCTCCGCTGCCGCGGAACGTAAAGGTGCAATGGCCAGCGAACGCCGGCCATTGCCTATCCAAAGAGGCCTCGACTGCTTATCCGCGCAACGCAGCGGCGAGCTCGTTCCAGCTTGCCTCGTCCGGGGCCATCAGCAGACCACCGGCCCGCAGATCCGGGCGGTAGGGCGAGCCATCGAGCAACGCCGAGTAGCCACCCGCCTCGCGGTGGATCAGCCAGCCGGCGGCGTGATCCCATGGCGATAGCTTGTGGTAGTGGCAAAAATGGATGCGCCCGTCGACGAGCAGTCGCATCTCCTGGCCGCCGCAGCGATAGTTCATGATGCCCCAGGTGCGGCCAAAGCCGGACAGCAGCCGGTCGCGCTCCTCGGGGGAGGCGTAGTACCAGCTGGCACAGCCCTGCATGTTGGATAGCGGCGTCGGCGGCGCCACCCGGAGCGGCCGGTCCGGCCGGTCATTGCCGGCGAGGAAGGCGCCGCCGCCGGCGATGGCGCAAGCGGCATCGCCGCGCACCGGATCATAGATGATGCCGCCTTTGATTTCGCCATGTTCGATCACCGAGATGATCACCGCGAAGGCGGGAACGCCGTTGGCGTAGTTGAAGGTGCCGTCGATCGGGTCGACGACAACGGCGCGCGGGGCTGCCATCAGCCGGTCGATCAGCGTTGGCTCCCGCTCCATGATTTCTTCGCCGAGGAACAGGAAGTCACTGCCCCAGGCGGCACGGATACGCTTCTCGATCAGCTCTTCGGACGCGACGTCGGCGATGGTGACAAAGTCCGAGGCATGCGCCTTGGTCTTGATGTCGGCGGCGGTCAGGTTCGAGAAGCGCGGCATGATCTCGGTTTCCGCCGCCTCCTTGGCGGTGGCCACGAGAAAGTCGATGTCCTGGCGGGTGACGGTCATTGCGAACTCCGGATTATCCGCAGGATGGAATGCACCCAAAGGACGACGGGAGCAAGACGGCAGCCCGGGCCACGCTCTTGCATTTCGCGTCGTTTCGACCACCTTCTCCAAGGGATTAGGGAGACATGCCGTGCGGGCTCTTGGACGCTTCATCGGCCCGTTCTGGCGGGCTGCTCTGACCTTCAATGCCGCCGACGGCTGGGCGATTGCCTCGCATGTGGCGTTATCGGCGCTGATGGCCCTCTTCCCATTCCTGATTTTCCTGACCGCTATCGCCGCCTTTTTCGATCTCAGGGCGCTGTCGGCCACGGTGGTGGCGTTGATCTTCGAAAGCGTGCCGGCTGGCATCGCCGCGCCTATTGCCGGCGAAGTGAAGAACGTCTTGCTGGTGCCGCGTGGCGACGTCCTGACCCTTGGTGTGGCGCTGGCGCTCTGGTTCGCCTCGTCCGGCGTCGAAGCGATGCGGGTCGGTCTCAATCGTGCCTATGGCATGGTTGAAAACCGCAACTTCCTCCTGCTGAGGCTTGAGAGCATTGGCTTTGTGCTGCTGGGCACGCTCACCTTCCTGACCATCGCCTTCCTGGTGGTCTTGGCACCCGTGGTATGGAACGGGCTCGTTCGCCTGCTGCCGGCAATAGAAAACTTCACCTGGACGCTGACGCTGCTGCGTTTTGGGTTGACGCTGGTGATCGCCAGCGCCGGGCTGCTGGCAGCTCACCTCTGGCTGCCGGCCGGCCGTCGCAACATCACGGACATTCTTCCGGGCGTTGGGCTGACGCTCGCCGCCTGGATCGCCGGTGCCTACGGCTTTTCGCTCTATCTTGCGGATTTCTCCAATTACGCCTCGACTTACGCAGGTCTTGCCGGTGTGATGACGGCGATCATCTTCCTCTACATGATGGCGCTTATTCTTCTTTATGGCGCCATGCTCAACGCCGCCCTTGTGGAGAGACGCAACGCGTCGTCAGAGCCGGATCGTCGGAGGAACCATTGACATCCCCATGGTCATGATGGAAGCCGTAGGCTGTGTCGCCGCCGACCTAGCCGGTGGCCACTGAGACGCCAATCCTCGAAGCATTCATCCGGTCGTCTCGTCCGGACAATAGGAGACAGCCATGTACACGCTCGAAATCGCCGGCATCGCGATTGCCACCACCGACGCCGACGAGGCGGAAGCGCGTGAGATCTTCGAGAGCGAGGACTTTCTCGACGACATTCGCGGCTTCACGAGCGCCGGCGCCCCGATTTGGGACGGCGTTTCTGCCTTCGTCATCCGCTCCGCCACCGAGGAGGAAATCGAGGCCTTCGCCGAGATTGAAGACGTCGAGGACGACGTTGAGGGCGAGGAAGAGGACGAGTTCGACGAAGAGGGCGCCAACATCATGTTCCTCGTCGATATCGATCAGTTCGAAGACGAGGGGGAATGAGGTCGGTTTTTGTGGAAGCGGCCTGCGTCGCGTCCGCAACAGCGCGAATTGGAATTCGCGCGCAAACCGGATTGACTGGATACCCCAGGCATTGGGGCGGCGGTTTTCCCGCCGCCTTTCCGGTTGCGTCTTTTTCTGATCGGCCGGAATGGCGCAGCGGCCATCGCTGGCCCGTCCGGAGCGGCGGGAGTTGTCGATGAAGCGCGTGATGGAAGTGCTGAAGGAGGCACGCCTTGACGAGGCGGCCGACCTGGTTGCCCAAGGCAACAGGCCGGAACTTGTCGGTCTCTTGAAGACGCTCTACGGCAAAGGCGCTGCCGAGGATGTCGTCGCCTATACGGCGAGCGAACTGATCGCCTTCGCCGAAGGGGCGATGTCGAGCCTGTCGCTCAGGGTGCCGGGCATCCATTCCATCCGCATTTACAACCCAGTCTGGGATGACGAGGCCAGCCACCGCAAGGAAGTGACCGTCGTCGATATCCTCAATGACAACATGCCGTTCCTGGTTGACTCCGTCATGCAGGAGCTGACCGACGCCGGCATCGAAGTGCGCCTGATGGTGCATCCAATTCTGTCCGTGGTGCGCGGCATGAGCGGCCGCCTGCTGTCGATCGGCGAAGACCTGGACGCCAGCCGCGAGAGCTTTATCCACATCCATATCGCCCGGTTGCCTGACGCCATCGCCGCCGCCCAGCTGGAAACACGGCTCGACGGTTTGCTCACCGAGGTGCGCGCCGCTGTCGACGACTGGCCACGCATGCAGGCACTGGTCAAATCGGTGATCAATGTCTACCGACATACGCCGCCGCCGCTGCCGCCCGAGGCGGTGGCCGAGGCCGTCGAGTTCCTGAACTGGCTCAATGCCGACAACTTTACCTTCCTGGGCCTCAGGGAATATGTCGTCGGCAACGAGGAGAGTGGCAACGAGGCGTCCTCGCTTCTGACCGCCGGCGGTGGTTACGGCCTGTTGCGCGATCCGGCGGTAAAAGTGCTGCGGCGCGGTCGCGAGATGGTTCAGGTGACGCCGGAGATCACCGAGTTTCTGCGCCAGCCCGAGCCGCTGATCGTCGCCAAGGCCAACGTCAAGGCGCGTGTCCATCGCCACGCCTATCTCGACTACATCGGCATCAAGCGCTACGACGCCAGCGGCCGCCTGATCAGCGAGATCCGACTGCTCGGTCTGTTCACCTCATCGGCCTACACGCGATCCACCCATTCGATCCCCTATCTTCGCCGCAAGGTAGGAACGATCATGGCCCGTGCCGGCTTCGATCCGGAAAGCCATTCAGGCCGGGCGCTGCGCAACATTCTCGAAAGCTATCCGCGCGACGAACTGTTCCAGGTTGATCTCGACACGCTCCTCGAGTTCTCGCTGGCGATCCTGGAACTCGGTGAGCGGCCGCGTATCCGAGTGCTGGCCCGCCGCGACAAGTTCGACCGCTTTGTCTCCCTCCTGGTCTACGTGCCGCGCGATCGCTACACCACGGACACCCGGATCGCCATCGGCGGCTATCTCGCCGAGGCCTTTGCCGGGCGCGTTTCCTCCGTCTATCCGGCCTTCCCCGAAGGGCCACTCGCCCGCGTTCACTATATCATCGGCCGTGATGAGGGACCGACGCCGGCCGTCGCCCAGACCGAACTGGAGGCGGCGGTTGCCCGCATTACCTGCAATTGGGGCGATGGTTTTGCCGACGCCTGCCGGGCGAAATTCGGCCCGGCGCGCGGCCGAAAGTTGATCGAGCTCTATGGTCGCGCTTTTCCTGAATCCTATCGGGCGAGCTATGATGCCGAGATGGCGGTGGCCGATGTGGCGTTGCTCGAACTGTTCGTCGGCGATCGCCGGACGGCGGTCGACCTGATCGGCGGTAGCCTGCCGTCGCCGCGCGTCTCCATGCGCCTGATGAGCCGTGGTGGACCGGTGCCGCTGTCGGCGCGCGTGCCGGTGCTGGAAGCCATGGGCTTCACTGTGCTCGAAGAAAAAACCTTTGAGATTAGGCGTGTGGACGAAGTCATCGTGCTGCACGACATGGCGCTCCGTCGTGCCGATGGCGGCGACGTCGACCTCGCCCGCGATGGCAACCGGTTGAAGGCGCTGTTCATGGCGGTCTGGCTCGGCAAGGCCGACAGCGACCGGCTCAATGCGCTGACGCTCGTCGCCGGCCTCGGCTGGCGCGAAATCGCCATGCTCAGGGCACTCGCCCGCTATCTCGGCCAGATCGGCCTTGCCCATGGCCACGCCTATGTCGCCGAGGCACTGGTTCGCAACGCAAATGTCGCTGGCCTGCTCATCGCTTTGTTCACGGCCCGCTTCGATCCGGCGTTCGCTGGCGACCGCGCGGCCCGGCTTTCTCAACTGCGTGTTGAGCTTGAAACGGCGTTCAGAGATGTGCCGATCCTCGATGACGACCGTATTCTGCGCCGGCTCGCCAACCTGATCGAGGCGGCGACACGCACCACGTTCTTCCAGATCGGCGCCGACGGCGACCCGCATCCGGTGATGGCCTTCAAGTTCGACGCCATACGAATCGACAGTCTGCCGGCGCCGCGCCCCTTCGCCGAGATCTGGCTGCATGCTCCCGATGTCGAGGGCGTGCATCTCCGCTTTGGCAAGGTGGCGCGTGGTGGCCTGCGCTGGTCGGACCGGCCGGAGGATTTCCGCACCGAGATCCTCGGTCTCGTCAAGGCACAGCAGGTGAAGAACGCGGTGATCGTGCCCGTCGGTGCCAAGGGCGGCTTCGTCGCCCGTCGCATCGCCGCCGGCGCCGATCGGGCAGCGGCGGGCGTTGCCGCCTACGAGCGTTATGTGGGCACGCTGATCGATCTCACCGACAATATCGTCGACGACGCCGTGGTGCCGCCGACTGCCACCCTTTGCTACGACGACGACGACCCCTATCTGGTGGTGGCCGCCGACAAGGGCACCGCCAGCTTCTCCGACATTGCCAATCGTATCGCACTTTCGCGTCGTTTCTGGCTTGCCGACGCCTTCGCCTCCGGCGGTTCGGCCGGCTACGACCACAAGAAGATGGGGATTACGGCGCGCGGTGCCTTCGAAGCGGTGAAGCGGCATTTCCGCGAACTCGATCTCAACGCCGAGGTCGATCCGTTCACTGCCGTCGGTGTCGGCGACATGTCGGGCGATGTGTTCGGCAACTTCATGCTGCTGTCGCCCTCGCTGAAGCTCGTCGCGGCTTTCGATCACCGCCACATCTTCATCGACCCGGTGCCCGATGTCGAAGCGGCGTTCGCCGAGCGACGGCGGCTGTTCGCCCTGCCGCGTTCGAGCTGGGCAGACTATGACCCGGCGAAACTGTCGTCCGGCGGTGGCATTTTCTCGCGGGCGCAGAAGTCGATTGCGCTATCCGCCGAGGCACGAGCTATGCTTGGCGTCGAAGCCGACGCCCTCAGCTCCGATGAAGTCGTCGCGGTTCTCCTAAAGGCGCCGGTCGACCTCCTGTTCTTCGGGGGGATCGGCACCTTTGTGCGAGGCGACGGCGAGAGCAATGCCGAGGCCGGTGACCGCGCCAATGACGGCGTTCGCATCCCGGCAGGCGATCTCAGGGCGCGGGTCGTCGGCGAGGGCGCCAATCTCGGCATGACGCCGCGGGCGCGCGTCGACTTCGCTCGCCATGGTGGCCGTGTCAATTCCGACGCCATCGACAACGTCGGCGGCGTCGCGACCTCTGACGCCGAGGTCAACATCAAGATCGCGCTCGGGCGCGCGATGGCCGCCGGCCGGTTGACGCTTGCCGAGCGCGACATGCTGCTTGCCAGCATGACCGATGACGTTGCCGCCAGCGTGTTGCGGCTCTGTCGCCGACAGGTGGTGGCGCTATCGGTGACGCGCGCGCGCGGCGCCGGCGAGCTGCCGCGCCTGATGCGGCTCTCGGCCGTGTTAGCCGAGCGGGGCCTGCTCGATCCGCACCGCGAGGGCCTCCCCGACGAGGTGGCGGCCGGCCGTCTCGCCGCTGCCGGGGAAACCCTGTCGCGGCCGGAGATTGCTATCCTGATGGCGCACGCCAAGCTGATGCTGGCCGACGAACTCCTGGCCGGCCGGCTGATCGCCGACCCGGCGCTCGGCGATTGGCTGACACATGCCTTCCCGCAGGCCATGCGAGCGCGCTTTGCCGAGGACATTGCCGCCCATCGCCTCGCTCGCGATATTCTTGCCACTCGCATCGCCGGCGCGGCGGTGGACGCGGCCGGGCCGACCTTCGTCAGCCGGCTTGGCGATGAAGCCGGCGTCGGCGCCGGGGAAGCGGTCCGTGCCATGGTGATCGCCGCCGCGGCCTTCGGCACCGACGCGGTGACAGCTGAGATTGATGCCCTCGAAGGCAAAGTTGCCGGTGCCGTATGGGTGGAACTCCGTCGCCGCGTCGCCGATTTCCTCACCGACGCCGCGCTATGGGTAGCTCAGAATGGGGCGCCACAAGGCGATCTTGCCGCCGCCATCGAGCGGCTTGCCGACGGTGTGCGCCGCTTCCGCGACAGCGCCCTAGCTGGTGTGGCCGATCCGGAACTCGTCGCTTCCGGTGTGCCGGAACCGCTGGCGATCCGTCTTGCCAGCCTGCCGGCCGAACTCGGCAGCCTTGACCTCATCGTCATCGGCGAGGAGGTTGGGCGCGCTGTTGACGAGGTGCTGCCGGTGATGATCGCGATCGATGAGGCGCTGGCCGCCGATCTGTTCGCTCGTCTGTCAGCGGTGGTGCGGCCGGCCGATCTCTATGAAGGACAGGCGGCCGAAATCGCTCGCCGCACCTTCGCCGCCGCGCGTCGGCGTATCGTTGCCCAAGCGATTGCCGAGGGAGGGGCTGACCTCTGGACGACGGCGCGCGAGGCACGTCTCGGCCGCCTGAGACAGCTCATTGGCGATCTGCTCGCCGGCGCGCCGACGGTGGCCAAGCTGACGGTGGCGGCCGGTCTCGTCGACGAGCTCGCGGACTGACGATCGCCGCCGGCATGTTTCCTCGTTGCATTCGGCGGCGGCCGGCGCAATCATGACGGTGACGTGACGATCACGGCCCGGAGGCGCGCTTGAGCGGCGAGATCGACGAGGGAGCGGGCGAACCCACAAATCTGATTGCGCTGGCGCGCGGCGTTCCGCAAGTGCCAGCGCCCGCCGAGTCCCGGCACATGGTGCGCGAGAGGCCTTACGTCGCCTTCGACCGGCACGAGCTTTCCGAAATTCTGAAGCTCTACGGCCGCATGGTGGCGGCGGGCGAATGGCGCGATTACGCCATCGATCACCTTGCCGACCGCGCCGTGTTCTCGATCTTTCGGCGGTCGTCCGAGATACCGCTCTATCGGGTCGAAAAGAATCCCAAGCTTGCCCGCAAGCAGGGCGCCTATTCGGTGATCGCTCAGACCGGCATGATCTTGAAGCGCGGCGGCGAACTGGCTCGCGTGCTGCGCGTCATCGACAAGTCGTGGCTCTCCGTCGCCGAGTGACCTGGTTCACGGACAGGGGTTGCCGAAACGCTGATGCAGGTCGTCGACCGCTGTCTGCATGTCCGCCGTCCACGGGAACTGCGCAGCGGCGAGGTTATCGTCGAGCTGACCCTCGGCACTCGGCCCGATGATCACCGACGCAACGGTCGGTTGGTTCATGGCGAAGGCGATGGCGAAGGTAACCGGATCGGCGCCGAAGCGGTGGGCAAGGTCGACATAGGCGGCGATCGCCGCGTCGGCGTGCGGCTTCTCATAACGCTGCAAGCGGTTGAAGAGCGCCTTGCGGCTCATCGCCGGCAGCGCGCCGTTGCGGTACTTGCCGGTGAGATAGCCCTGCGCCAGTGGCGAGTAGGGCAGGAGACCAATCTCTTCCCGAAGCGCTATCTCGGCGAGGCCGCTCTCCCAGGTGCGATTGACGAGGCTATAGGCGTTCTGCACCGAGATGGGGTGCGGCCCGACGCCGGCCTCGGCAGCGGCGATGAAGCGCATCAGACCATAGGGGCTTTCATTGGAAAGGCCAAAATGGCGGATCTTGCCGGCGGCGATCAATTCGGCAAAGGCGGCGGCCGTCACTTCAATCGCCGTCTCGTCGCTCGCGGGGACGAAGGGTTTGAAGCGGGAGGGCACCGTGCCCCACTCGGAGACGACGCGGTCGGGCCAATGGATCTGATAGAGATCGATGTAGTCGGTTCTCAGGCGGCGAAGCGATTTCTCGACGGCTTCGAAGATCTGCGACCGGGTGAGGCGGGTCGGCGCGCCATCGTCGCGGAACCAATCATTGGTGCTGCGGCCACAGACCTTCGTCGCCAAGACGACATCACCGCGCCCACCGCGTGCGGCGAACCAGTCGCCCAGAATCGTCTCGGTCGCGCCTTGCGTCTCACGCTTTGGCGGCACCGGATACATTTCGGCGACGTCGATGAAGTCGATGCCGAAGCCGACGGCACGGTCGAGAATGGCGAACGCCTCTTCCCTGCCGGTCTGCTCGCCGTAGGTCATGGTGCCGAGGCAAAGGGGTGTGACAAGAAGCTCGGAACGACCGAGGCGACGTTTCTGCATGGAACAGCCTTTTCAGAAAATCAGTCGATGTCCGGGACGAGCGCCACCAAGTCTGTGACGCCGACGTCGATGCCGGCCTGAGTGAGCAGCGTGGTGACCTGGCCGCGATGATGGGTCTGGTGGTTGAAGATATGCGACAGGACCGACGACAGCACCTTGCGATTCGGCGTGCCATCGACACGGCGGTACGCGAAGATACCGCTGACATCGGCTTCGCTCAGACCATCTATGAAGCCAATTATCAGCCGATCGATGCGCTCTCTGACGAGTCGGAGCTGGGACAGGTCGTCGGAAACCACGAAGCGAACGCTGGTCGGTCGCGGTAGGTCCGCCAGGTCGATTCGGCCGGCGAAAGGTGGATGGGCGGCGAGCCGGCCGAACCAGAGGAGGTCGCAGGCGGCGAGGTGGTTGAGCGTGCCGAGGATCGAACCGAAAAAAGCGCCGCGATCACGGGCGAGTTCTTGGGCGGTCAGACGTTTCGCCGCGTCGTAGACCTTGGCGTTCATCCAGGCATTGTAGGGCGCCATAAGGCGAAAGTGATCGAGGCTGCTCACGTATCTCCCCCATTGTTATTGCCGGGATCGTCCTGAAACCTAGCCCTTGATCCTGATCCGTTCGTTCAACGCTTCGACCGAGGGCAGGATGCGCTCGACGATGATTTCCACACCGGCGGCATTGGGATGCATGCCATCGGCCTGGTTGAGGCTAGCATCGCCGGCGACGCCGTCGAGAAAGAAGGGATAGAGCAGGGCGCCGTGTTTCTTGGCGAGCTCCGGGAAGATCGGATCGAAGCGGGCGGCATAGTCGGCACCGAGGTTTGGCGCTGCTCGCATGCCGGCGAGCAGGACCGGCACGCCCGTCTCACCGAGGCGCGACATCAGTTCGTCGAGACTTTCGCGGACAAGTGCCGGGTCATGGCCACGCAGCATGTCATTGGCGCCGAGTTCGACGATGACGCCATCGGCACCGTCGGCCAGCGCCCAGTCCAGGCGGGCGAGACCGTCGGCAACGGTGTCGCCGGAGACGCCGGCGTTGACGATGTCCACATCATGGCCGTGCTTTTTCAGCGCCGCCTCCAGCCGATCCGGAAAGGCTTCCTGGCTGAGGACGCCATAACCGGCGGTGAGACTGTCGCCGAGCGCGACGATACGCATGGGCTTGGCCTCCGCGCTGACAATGCCGGCGACGAGGGCGAGAACGAACGTAAATATCCGATGTCTCACGGCCTTTTGACCTGGCTTGCAATGGTTTCCGAGCCGCCCATATGACAGGCTCGGGCTTTCCTCGGCAAGCCCTGCCGACTTCACGTGTGCCTGAACCCATCAGAACCTGAAAGCTCGTCCTTGCCAGATCCCGCCGTTGCTCTTTCCCCCGCCATTACTCTCTCCCAAGTCGATCTCAGCCTCGGCAGCGGCGCCGCTCGCGTCCATATTCTGAAAAGCCTTTCTTTTTCCATCGAGGCGGGCATGAGTGTCGGCATCGTCGGCCCTTCCGGGTCGGGCAAGTCGACGCTCCTGATGGTGCTGGCCGGCCTTGAGCGGGTCGATGGCGGCGCCGTCACGGTTGGTGGCGAGCGTCTCGACCGCATGGGTGAGGATGCGCTCGCCCGTTTTCGTGGCCGCTCCGTTGGCATCGTCTTTCAGTCCTTCCATCTGATGCCGACCATGACGGCGCTGGAGAACGTCGCGGTACCGCTGGAATTGAGCGGCCGGCGCGACGCTTTCGAGCGAGCGCGCATCGAGCTCGAGGCGGTCGGTCTGGCCGACCGGCTCGGTCATCATCCGGCAGAGCTGTCCGGTGGCGAGCAGCAGCGCGTCGCCATTGCCCGGGCGCTCGCTCCGGAGCCGTCGATCCTGATCGCCGACGAGCCGACCGGCAATCTCGATGCCGATACCGGCCGCGAGATCATCCGTCTGATGTTCGAAGCACGGGCGCGGCGCGGTGCGACGCTGGTACTGGTCACCCACGACCGGGCGCTGGCCGACGCCTGCGATCGTCGCATCGTCATGCGCTCGGGTGAAATCGTCGAGGATGTCCGCGCGGGAGGGATGTCGTGAACGGCCGGTCGCCGGGTTGGCCTGTCGCCTTCCGTCTCGCTGCCCGCGAGGCGCGTGGCGGTCTCTCGGGGTTTCGCATTTTCATTGCCGCCATCGCGCTCGGTGTCGCCGCCATCGCCGCCGTCGGGTCGACCAGCCGGGCGATTACCGAAGGCATCGCCTTGCAGGGTCGGGATATTCTTGGTGGGGATATCGCCGTTCGCTTTGGCGGCGAGGTCCCTCCGGCGGACGTGCTCGCGGCGCTCGGGGCGCGTGGCCGGCTATCGACGGTGACGCTGGTCAACTCCATGGCGCGGCGTGTCGACGGCGAGGCACAGGCGCTCGTCCGCATCAAGGCGGTGGATGAGGCCTACCCGCTGACCGGAGAGCTGCGCCTCGACGGCGGTGGCCGGCTGGCCGAAGCCTTGGCGCCAACTGCGGACGGAGCGATTGGCGTCGTCATTGAACCGATCCTCGCCGACCGCCTCGGCGTGAAGGTTGGCGACCGCATCGCCATCGGCCGGGCGACCGCCGAAGTGCGCGGGCTGATCGAAAAGGAATCCGACCAAGTCGGTACAGGCATTGCCTATGGGCCGCGCGTCATGATGAGCCGGGCGGCTCTTACCGCCACCGACATCGTTCAACCGGGCAGTCTGGTCGAAACGACCGTCCGCCTGGCTCTGCCCGACGGCACGAGCGACGCTGCTGTCGCTTCAACGGTCGCCGAGATCAAGGCGGCTCAATCCGACAGCGGTCGGCGCGTTTCCAGCCGGCTCGACGCGGCGCCGGGCCTCGAACGCAATGTCGAACGCTTCTCGGAATTCCTGACGCTCGTCGGTCTCACGGCTCTGATCGTCGGCGGCGTCGGCGTGACCAACGCGGTCAAGGGCTTCATCGATCGCAAGCGCGACACCATCGCCACATTGAAGGCGGTGGGGGCGCCGGGTGGCTTCGTTGTGGCCGTCTATCTGATCGAGATCGGCGTCATTGGTACCATCGGCGTGGCGCTTGGTCTCAGCCTGGGGCTGCTGCCACCCTTCTTTGCCGGTGGTTTGATCGCCACGGCGCTCGATCTCCCCATCCAGATTGCTGTCTATCCCGGCGAACTGCTGCTTGCCGCCGCCTATGGCTTCCTCACGGCTTTCGCTTTTGCCATCTGGTCGCTCGGCCGGGCGCACGACATGCCGGTGAGCGCCCTGTTCCGTGACAAGGTGGCTCCTGAACGGCGCCAGCCGCGCCGGGTTTATGTCGTGGCGACGGCGGTCGCCGTTCTGCTGCTGGCGACCCTGGCCATTGTTGCGGCGTCCGATCGTTTCGTGGCGATGATCTTCGTCGTGTCGATGGCGGTCATTTTCGCGGTGCTGACAGGCGTCGCCGGCCTGATCCGTCGTCTCGCCGGCCGCGTGCCGGCGGTTGGCTCTGCCGAGTTCCGGCTCGCTCTGCGCAACATTCATCGGCGTGGCGGCCTGACGCTGTCGGTGGTGCTGTCGCTCGGTCTGGGGCTGACATTGATGGTGGCGCTGGCGCTGATTGATACCGGCCTGAGACGACAGCTCACCTCGACCCTGCCAGCGAAGGCGCCGACCTTCTTCATGCTCGACATCCGCTCAAATGAGATCGAAGCTTTCTCCCATCTGGTGGAAACGACCGTCCCCGGCACAACACTTGAGACCGTGCCGATGCTGCGCGGCCGCATCACCGCCCTGAAGGGAGTGCCGGTCGACAAGATCGATGCGCCCGAGAGCGCTCGATGGGCGCTTTCGGGCGATCGCGGCATCACGCTGTCGGCCGAACCGCCGGCCAATTCGACGCTCGCCTCCGGTGCTTGGTGGCCAAAGGACTATAAGGGCGAGCCGCTGGTTTCCTTCGAGGATCAACTGGCGCGTGATTTCGGTCTGTCGATCGGCGACACCGTGACCGTCAGCGTGCTCGGTCGCGAGATCACCGCCAAGGTCGCCAGTACGCGCAAGGTCGAGTGGCAATCGCTTTCCATCAATTTCGTGATGGTATTTTCGCCCAATACCTTTGCCGGGGCGCCCTATTCAGTGTTGTCGACGGCGGCCTTGCCGGGCGGTGGCGATCGTCAAACCGAGGGGCGGCTGATCAAGGCCGTGGTCGCCGCCTTCCCGACGGCAACCATCGTGCGCGTCAAGGATATGCTCGCCACGGTCAACGATCTCGTTTCGTCGTTGACGCTGGCCATCCGCGCCGCCGCGTCGATCGCGCTCGCGGCCTCCGTTCTGGTGCTGGCCGGCGCACTGGCGTCCGGTCATCGCCAGCGCGTCTACGATGCGGTTCTTCTCAAGACGTTCGGGGCAACGCGTGCCCGCGTTCTTCTCGCCTTTGCCCTGGAATACGCGGCGCTCGGCCTTCTCACCGCTGTTTTTGCGCTTGCCGCCGGCGCGGCGGCCGCCTGGGGCGTGCTCACCGGTATCATGGATGTGCCGCTCGATCTCGATCCGTGGGTGGCGCTTGGCGCCGTGGCGGTGGCGCTTCTCTTGACCATCGGCCTCGGCCTGCTCGGTACCTTCCGAGCGCTGTCGGCCAAGGCGGCGCCCATTCTCAGGAATCTTTAAATCTTCGTCATGTTCGGGGGCGGTTTTGGGCTTGCCCTTGAGCTTTCTCTGTTACGCGCCCATATCAACATCCCCTCGGGCTACGGTTCCCGGGCCTATTCCGCGGAGATCGATCAGGGTCTCCGCAGCTACATGCTGTCGGTCTACAACTACATGGCGATCGGCCTCGCGGTGACCGGTGGCGTCGCCGCGCTTGCCGCCAATGCCGCGGTTGCGAGCTGGGATCCGATTACCCTCAGCTCCTTCGGCGTTGCGCTCTATACGAGCCCGCTGCGGTGGCTGGTGATGCTGGCTCCCGTCGGCTTGGTGCTGGTGTTCTCCTTCGGCATCCAGCGGCTTTCCATGCCGGTGGCGCAAGGCCTGTTCTGGGCCTTCGCGGCGCTGATGGGCCTGTCGCTGTCATCGATCTTCCTGGTCTACACCCAGCAGTCAATCACGCAGGTGTTCTTCATTTCCTCTGCTGCCTTCGCCGGCCTCAGCCTTTATGGTTACACGACCAAGCGCAGTCTCAGCGCCATGGGGTCGTTCCTGATCATGGGGCTGTTCGGCCTGATCATCGCCTCGTTGGTCAACCTGTTCATGCAGTCATCGGCGATGGAGTTCGCGATCTCGATCATCGGCGTCGGTATCTTCGCCGGTCTGACCGCCTACGACACGCAGACCATCAAGGAAATGTATTACGAGGGCGACGATAGAACGACCGCTGGCCGCAAGGCCATCATGGGCGCCCTCAACCTCTACATGGACTTCATCAACCTGTTCATCATGCTGCTGCGCCTGATGGGCGATCGTCGCTGACAACAGTCGATAATGTCCTGAATAAAGACACGGCGTCGGGTTCTTCCGGCGCCGTTTTTATTTGAGGCGGATTGCCCAGCATGCGATCTAGGACAGGGACGCACTGCCGCGCCCTTTGTCTTGCGGATCCGATCATGCTGACCATTCGTCCCGCCCGCCCCGGCGATATTCCCGCCATTGCTGCCATCTATCAGGAGGCGGTTCGCACCGGTACCGCCTCCTGGGAGCTCGAGCCGCCCACCGAGGCAGAAATGCTGAAGCGCTTCGAGACCATCACCGGCGGCGGCTATCCCTATCTCATCGCCGAAATGGGCGGTACGCTGGCCGGCTATGCCTATGCCAGTGCCTATCGGCCACGCCTCGCCTATCGCTACACGGTGGAGAATTCGATCTATATCGATCCGGCCCGTCAGGGGCAGGGCATCGGCAAGCGCCTTCTGCTGGCGCTGATCGACGACTGCGCGCGGCGCGGCTTCCGGCAGATGGTGGCGGTGATCGGTGACAGCGGCAACCTTGGCTCGCGCAAGCTGCACGCCGCCCTCGGCTTCACGCTGATCGGCGTCGCGCCGGCGCTTGGCTACAAGTTCGATCGTTGGCTCGATCAGGTCTTGATGCAGCGGGCGATCGGCGACGGCGAACATTCGGCGCCCGGCGAACTTTCGCGCACCTGACTACAGAAAAACAAAGCCGCCGCGAGGGGATCGCGGCGGCCGAAAAGCGTTCAGTCGGTTTGGCTCAAGCGGCCTTCTTGGGCTTCAGCAGGCCACGGTTGATCAGCACCTCGGCGATCTGCACGGCGTTGAGCGCGGCGCCCTTGCGGAGATTGTCGGAGACCACCCACATGGTCAAGCCGTTCTCCACCGTGATGTCCTCGCGAATGCGGGAGATATAGGTGGCGTCTTCACCGGCCGCCTCGTAGGGGGTGATGTAGCCGCCGGGCTCGTGCTTGTCGATGACGAGGCAGCCGGGCGCCTCGCGCAGGATCGAGCGGGCCTCGTCGGCGCTGATCGGCTTGTCGAACTCGATGTTGACCACTTCCGAATGGGAAACGAACACCGGCACGCGCACGCAGGTGGCGGTCAGCTTGATCTTCGGATCGAGGATCTTCTTGGTCTCCGCCACCATCTTCCACTCTTCCTTGGTGTAGCCGTCCTCCATGAAGACGTCGATCTGCGGAATGAGGTTGAAGGCGATGCGCTTGGGGAACTTCTTCGCTTCGACCGGATCGGACACGAAGATGGCGCGGGTCTGGGTGAACAGCTCGTCCATCGCGTCCTTGCCGGCACCCGACACCGACTGGTAGGTCGAGACGACTACGCGCTTGATGTGGGCCTTGTCGTGCAGCGGCTTCAGCGCCACGACCAGTTGGGCGGTGGAGCAGTTGGGATTGGCGATGATGTATTTCTTGGTGAAGCCGGCCACGGCGTCGGCATTCACTTCCGGCACGACCAGCGGCACGTCCTCGTCATAACGCCAAGCCGAGGAATTATCGATGACGACGCACTTCTGGGCGCCGATCTTCGGCGACCATTCCTTGGAGATCGATCCACCGGCCGACATGACGCAGATGTCGATATCGGAGAAGTCGACGTGCTCCAGCGCCTGCACCTTCAGCGTCTTGTCGCCGAACGAGACCTCGGTGCCCTGGCTCCGTCGCGAAGCGACGGCGATCACCTCGTCGGCGGGAAAGCCGCGTTCGGCAAGGATCGAAAGCATTTCGCGGCCCACGTTTCCGGTGGCACCGACCACAGCGACCTTGTAACCCATGTTGGACTGACCTTCTGAAAGTGTGGCTTGCGCCGTAAAAGCCGTCCCCCGCCTTGTCTGGCGGCCGGTCGCTCTTCAGTCTGTCAGGGAGACGTTCGAGGAGGCCACCATCCGCCTCCTCTGACCCCGAGGAGGACGGTGCGGGGCGAGGAAGCGTCGATCACGTCGTGGTCGTTTTCGTCGTCGCCGTTTTCGTCATGGCAAGCCCCGCCGGGACGACACCCAGCGCAAAGACAGCCTGACGGGAACCATTCGCGAACGGCATGGACCATTCCTCTCTCGAATGGTGGGCTTTATGGCCGAAAGGGCAGAGCGGGTCAAGACGAATTGGGCGGATACGCCGGAGTTGCCTGCTTCCCCGCCGCTGATCGCGGTTCGATTGCTTTACGATTTTCTCCAAGCCCACCGGAGTGTATGCGCATTAATGCCTAGAAGGATTGCGCTCTGAGTTACCGGCGGAACAAGCAATCCTTTACCGGTAGGTTGTAGACCTCTCGGTAATTCCCGCGCGCGGGAAATGCAAATTCAGGGCGAGGCGAATATGCCACTGTTCGGACGCAGAACTTCTTCCGACAAAATCAAGATCAACTTCTTCGACAGCACCCCCGACGCGGTCATGGTCATCGCCGACGGCAAGTTCATCGAGTGCAACGCCGCGGCGGTCAAAATGTTCGGCTCGCCGTCAAAGAGCGCCTTGACCGCCATGACGCCGGGCGCGCTGTCGCCGCCAACACAGCCGGATGGCCAGCCATCAGGCGCCAAAGCCGAGGCTCTGATCGGGGAGGCGATGGCAACGGGCTACAAGCGTTTCGAGTGGATTCATCGCCGGACCGACGGCGTGGAGTTTCCCGTTCTGGTGACGCTCATCCTCTCCAAGGTCGATGGTCGTCCGGTTGTGCTCACCAATCTTGCCGACCTTACGGAGGCCTGGCGCGAGCGCGAGGCGCGGCGCGAGGAGGAGGCGCGGAGCGCCAAGGCTTCAACACTGCAGCAGCTCACCGCCGACTTCGATCGCAACGTCTCGACAGCGCTCGGGACGGTGGGACAGGTGGCCGACCAGCTGGAATCGTCGTCGCAAGCGATGTCGGGCTCGGCCGACCAGACCAACCGCCAGCTCACCGAGCTCGCCGCCGCATCCGAACAGGTCTCGGCGGCTGTCGGGGTCGTCTCCGAATCGGCTGGGGAACTGTCGGCATCGATCGCCGAGATTGGCCATCAGGTTCACCAGTCGAGTCGCATTTCCAGCGCCGCCAACGAGGAAGCGCGCCACACCAACGAGATCGTTAAGGGGCTGACCGAGAGCTCTGCCAAGATCGGTGAGGTGATCAGTCTGATCAACGGCATCGCCAGCCAGACCAACCTGCTTGCGCTCAATGCCACGATCGAGGCGGCGCGGGCCGGCGAGGCCGGGCGGGGCTTCGCGGTGGTTGCTCAGGAAGTGAAGGCGCTGGCCAATCAAACGACGCGGGCTACCGACGAAATCGGCGCGCAGATTGGCGCCGTGCAGGCAGCGACCACCCAGGCGGTGGGCGCCATCGGCGGCATTGCCTCGCGAATCGGCGAGATCAACGAGATTGCTGGCGCCATTGCCGCGGCGGTGGAGCAGCAGTCGCGGGCGACCGCCGCCATAGCGACCAATATCCAGCAGGCCTCGGTGGCGAGCCAGAAAGTCTCGGTCAACACGGGTGGCGTCGCCCACGCCTCGGTGGAAACGCGCAAGGCGGCCGAAGCGGTGCTGACCTCGGCGAAGGCCCTGTCCGGCGAAGCCTGCGGCCTACGCTCCACCGTCGATCGCTTCCTGCAAGGCGTGAAGCGGGCGTAAACAATACGCTGGCATCAAGAGAAAAGGCCCATCCGCGAGGGTGGGCCTTTTTGCGTTGCGTACAGACTTTTCCGTCAGGCGGCTCAGGCGGCGAGCTGCCTCAGCACATAGTGCAGGATGCCGCCGTTCCGGTAGTAATCGAGCTCATCGAGCGTATCGATGCGGCAGAGAAGCGGGACGTCGATCTTTGCGCCATCGGCCCGGACAATCTTCGCGACCAGCGTCTGGCGCGGCTTGACGTCGGCGATGCCCTCGATGGTCACCGTTTCGTTGCCGGTGAGGCCGAGGCTCTGCCAGTTCGTTCCTTCCTCGAAGGTCAGTGGGACGATGCCCATGCCGACCAGGTTGGAACGGTGGATGCGCTCGAAGCTCTCGGCGATCACCGCCTTGACGCCCAGAAGGTTGGTGCCCTTGGCCGCCCAGTCACGCGAAGAACCGTTGCCATACTCGACACCGGCGAAGACGACCAGCGGTACGCCTTGCTCCTTGTAGCGCATGGCGGCATCGTAGATGTACATGCGGTCACCCGAGGGATGGTGAATGGTCCAGCCGCCCTCGACCGTGTTGCCGGCGTCGTCTTTCACCATATTGTTCTTGATGCGGATATTGGCGAAGGTGCCGCGCATCATCACTTCATGGTTGCCGCGCCGGGTGCCGTACTGGTTGAAGTCGGCCGGCCGTACCTGATGGCTGGTGAGATACTGTCCGGCCGGGCTCGCCACCTTGATCGAACCGGCCGGCGAGATGTGGTCGGTGGTGATCTTGTCGCCGAACAGGCCGAGAATACGGGCGCCGACGATATCGGTGACCGGCGCCGGCGTCATGGTGATGCCGGCGAAATAGGGTGGGTTCTGCACGTAGGTCGAGCCGATGTTCCAGCCGTAGGTCTGGCCGAAGCCAGCCTCGACGGCGCGCCAGCGGGCGTCGCCCTTGAACACGTCGGCATATTTGTCCTTGAACATGCCGGCAGTGATGTAGGTGGCGATGGTCTCGTTGACTTCCTTGCTCGATGGCCAGATGTCCCGGAGGTAGACCGGCTTGCCATCGGTGCCCGTTCCGAGCGGCTCGGTCGACAGATCCTTCTGCACGCTGCCGGCGAGAGCATAGGCGACGACCAGCGGCGGCGAGGCAAGATAGTTGGCCTGCACGTCGGGGCTGACGCGTCCCTCGAAGTTACGGTTGCCGGACAGCACGGCAGCGGCAACCAGGCCGTTGTCGTTGATCGCCTTGGAAATCGGTTCCGGCAGCGGGCCAGAGTTGCCGATACAGGTGGTACAGCCGAAACCGACGAGGTTGAAGCCGAGGGCGTCGAGATCCTTTTGCAGGCCGGACTGGCTGAGATATTCCGCAACGACCTGCGAGCCGGGCGCCAGCGACGTCTTCACCCACGGCTTGACGGTGAGACCCTTCTCATGCGCCTTGCGGGCGAGGAGACCGGCCGCCACCAGCACGCTCGGGTTGGAGGTGTTGGTGCAGGAGGTGATGGCGGCGATCACCACGTCGCCATGGCCGAGGTCGAAGTTGCCCTCTTCGACCGGATAGCGCGTGGCGATGTCGGCGAGCTTCTTGTATTCGGTTTCCATGGCCGAGGTGAACCCGGCCTTGGCATCGCTGAGCGACACCCGGCCTTCCGGCCGCTTGGGACCGGCCAGCGACGGCACGACGGTGGAGAGGTCGAGTTCCAGGATGTCGGTGAATACCGGATCGGGCGTGTTGGCGGTGCGATAGAGACCCTGCGCGCGGGCGTAGGCGTCGACCAGGGCGACGCGGTCGTCGGCGCGGCCGGAGAATTTCAGATAGCGGATGGTTTCGGAGTCGACGGGGAAGAAGCCGCAGGTGGCGCCGTATTCCGGACTCATGTTGGCGATGGTGGCTCGGTCTGCCAGCGTCAGGCTGTCGAGGCCAGGGCCGAAATATTCGACGAACTTGCCGACCACGCCCTTCTTGCGCAGCATCTGGGTGACCGTCAGCACCACGTCGGTGGCGGTGACGCCCTCGGTTACCTTGCCGGTGAATTTGAAGCCGACAACCTGAGGAATCAGCATGGAAACCGGCTGGCCCAGCATGGCGGCTTCAGCCTCGATACCACCGACGCCCCAGCCGAGAACGGAGAGGCCATTGACCATGGTGGTGTGGCTGTCCGTGCCGACGCAGGTGTCGGGATAGGCGTAGGTGACATTGCCCTCATCGTTGGTCCACACGGTCTGGGCAAGGTATTCCAGATTGACCTGATGGCAGATGCCGGTGCCCGGTGGCACGACGCGGAAATTGTGGAACGCGTTCTGGCCCCACTTCAGGAAATTATAGCGCTCGATGTTCTGCTCGTACTCGCGGGCGACGTTCTGGGCCAGCGACGAGCTACTGCCGAAATAGTCGACGACCACCGAGTGGTCGATGACGAGATCGACGGGAACGAGCGGGTTGATCTTGCGTGGGTCGCCGCCGAGGGCGACCATGGCGTCGCGCATCGCCGCAAGGTCGACGACGGCCGGAACGCCGGTGAAATCCTGCATCAGCACGCGGGCCGGCCGATAGGCGATTTCCTTGTCGACCATTCCCTTATTGTCGATCCAGGCCGCCATGGCCTTGATGTCGGCTTCGGTCACCGAGCGCCCGTCTTCGAAGCGCAACAGGTTTTCAAGGATCACCTTCAACGACATCGGCAGACGCGAGACGCCGGCAAGGCCGTTCTCCTCCGCCGCCTTCAGGTCGTAGTAGACATAGGTCTTCGAACCGACCTGAAGTTCTCTCTTGGACTTGAAGCTGTCGAGCGACGGCATGCGTAGGCCCCTTTCGAAGCCGGGGGCGCCTTGCCAGGGGAGACGGCGGCAGCGCCGGCATCCGCTCGGGCAAGGCCTCGCCACCGGCGAGCTGTTTGACGTTTACGTAATGGTCAGATGACGACCGGAGACTTCCTTGCGCCTTATAGAGAATAAGGCGGCGGCTCACCAGACCTTGTGTACGAAATTCTACCACATGGCGCTTCATTCCGTGGTCGGCGCCCGTTCGACCGGTCGGCAAGCGAAAGCAGCTTACGCCTCCCGCCGCGATGCTCTATTGGGAAAAGAGAACGCCCAAGCCGGAGATCCTCGTGAGCCTGCCGTTTCAGCCCTTTCGTCTCCTCGTAGAGGCGCTCGGTGTCGACCGTGGCGGCCGGCGAGTCATCGAGGGCATCGATTTGGCAATCGCAGGCGGCGAAGCCGTGCTGGTCACCGGCCCCAACGGGGTCGGCAAATCGACGCTTCTCAGGGCGCTCGCCGGTCTCAGCCGGCCGGCCATCGGCTCGGTGCGATTTCTGGCCGATGGCGTCGCCGATGCTGACGAAGTCGGTCGCCATATCCATTATCTCGGCCACCGCGACGCGGTGAAACCGGCCCTGACGGTCAGCGAGAACCTTATGTTCTGGCGAGATTTCCTAGGGGGCGACGGCGGCGCGTCGGTGGAAGCGGCTCTCGATAGCGTCGGGCTTCTTGATCTTGCTGCCCTGCCGGCAGCCTATCTCTCGGCCGGACAAAGGCGGCGCCTTGCCATTGCCCGCTTCATCGCGGTCCGCCGACCGCTCTGGTTGCTCGACGAACCGACCGCCGCCCTTGACGCCGCATCGGAAGCGAGCCTCGTCGATCTCATGGCCGCTCATCTCCAGACCGGCGGTGCCATTGTCGCGGCGACGCACCTTGCCATTGGCCTTGCCGGCGCCCGCTCGCTTCGCCTCGTCGCCGGGGAGATGGCCTGATGTCGCCGCTTGCCGCCCTCTATGTCCGGGAACTGCGTCTGGCCGTCCGCATCGGCGGCGGTGCGATGATGGGCGTGCTGTTCTACCTGATCGTGGTGACAGCTTTCCCCTTCGCCATCGGCCCCGATCTCAATCTTCTTTCGCGTCTCGGGCCGGCCATCCTATGGATCGGCGCGCTGCTGGCCACCTTGCTCGGCCTCGACCGGCTGTTCGAAGCCGATCGCGACGATGGGGCGCTTGACCTGATGGTCGCTTCGGGGCGATCGCTGGAACTCCTGGTGATCGTCAAGGTGGCAGCACACTGGACGGCGACGGGCCTGCCGTTGGTCATTGCTGCCCCCTTTTTGTCGCTGCTGCTGGCCATGCCGGTTGACGTCACGCTGGCTACCGTGGCGACACTTCTCGTTGGCACGCCGGCGTTGACCTTGCTCGGGGCCATCGGCGCCGGCCTGACGGTGTCGCTGCGGCGTGGTGGCCTGCTGTTGCCGATCCTGGTACTGCCGTTCGCCGTGCCGGTGCTGATCTTCGGCGTCGCCGCGGCGACCGCCGTCGCCTATGACCCCGCCGCCTTCCGCACGCCTTTCCTTCTGACCGTTGCCCTGACGCTGACGGCGACGGCGATCTCGCCGATCGCCACCGCCGCCGCGCTTAGAAATGGGCTCGACTGAGTCGAGCACGCCAGCGAACTCAGGTTCGCCAGCGTGCTCTATTTCCTTGTTTCACGCAATTCTCGCCGCAAAACCTGTTTCCACTTTTGCTGGAATTGCTTTGGTCAGGCCGCCCGGATGGTGGTGAGGAAACGCTGCAGTTCGCTCTGCAGCCGCTCGGCCTGGGCCGACAGCGCGTCGGAGGCGTGCAGCACTTCCTGAGCGGCCGCGGCCGAATCGCTGGCGGCCTCGCCGACCTTGACGATGTTGCTCGCCACCGTGCTGGTTCCTTCGGCTGCCTTTTGCACCGAGTCGGCGATTTCCTGGGTCGCCATGCCCTGATCGCGCACCGAGCCGGCCACCGTGTTGGATACCTTGGAGATATGGCCAATGGTCTCGGTGATGCGCATGATGGCGTCGCTGGAATCGGCCGTCGAGGCCTGGATCGCCGCCACCTGAGCGCCGATCTCGCTGGTCGCCCTGGCGGTCTGGTCGGCAAGCTGTTTCACCTCGGCCGCCACGACGGCAAAGCCCTTGCCCGCCTCGCCGGCCCGCGCCGCTTCGATGGTCGCATTGAGCGCCAGAAGGTTGGTCTGACCGGCGATGGTATTGATGAGGTCGACCACCGCGCCAATCTTCCGCGCGGCCTCCGACAGCTCGCGCACCTTGGCCGCGGTCTCCGAGGCGTCATTGACCGCCTTCGAGGCCACTTCGGTCGATTCGTTCACCTGACGGCCGATTTCGGCGATCGACGACGCAAGTTCTTCGGCGGCGGCGGCGACGGTGCCGACGCCGGCGGATGCCGCCTCGGACGCCGTGGTCACGGTCGAAGCCTTCTGCGTCACGTCGGCGGAGGATTGGGAAAGCGTCTGGGCTGAGCCGTTGAGTTGACCTGCGGCAGCGGCCAGCGAGGAGGCGATGCCGCCGACGGTCTGTTCGAACATGTCGGCGAGCTGATGCACTTCGCTGCGCCTCAGCTCAGCCTGCGCCGCCGCATCGGCCTCGCGAGCGGCGCGCGCCTCGGCCGCCTGGGCCAGGCTCGTCTTGAACACCTCGAGCGCCTCGGCCATGACGCCGACCTCGTCCTTGCGGCCAAGACCGGGGACGACCGTCCGAAGGTCACCGTCCGACACCTTGCCCATGGCATGCGAGATCGCCACGACCGGCCGCGAGATCGAGCGACCGATCACGAAGGCCAGCACCACGGCGCCGACCACCGACAAGCCGGCCACGATCAGCAGCATGCGACGGATGGTGTCGAGAAGGCTGGTGGTGGCAACGCCGATCGACGTCGATTCGACCGAGGCGGCGGAGCGGACGTTGGCCACCTTGTCGGCAAGTGCCGTCGAGGCGTTGAGCAGATCCTTGGATGTCAGCGTCCGGAGATCGGCGGAGATCTGGTTGGCCTGAGTGTAGGCGTCCTGATATGTGGTCGCCGATTTCAGCACTTTGCCGAGCTGAGAGGCTTCCTGTCCTTCGCCGACTGCCTTGATCACCAGGTTGAGACGCTGGACAAGGCCGTTGAAGCCGGCGTCCGCCGCCTTGAGGTCATCTGCCGTTCCGTTGTTCAAGAGCTTGTACACGGCGAGACGGCCGGCGTTGTATTGTTCCGTAGCCTTGGTGGCGATCGGGATGATTTCAGGTTTACCCAGCTTGTCGACCTTGGAAGAGAAGAACAGCATGTCGTTCTTCAACTTGTCGCCGAGCGGCTCGACGCTGTCGTGGATGATTTTTTGCTGGCTGGTCTTGAGATCGATAAGCTTGGTGAACACCGTGCCGTAGTTATCAAACAAAGTGGCGATGGCCGCCATATTGTCCTTGCGGGGGCCTTGCTCGAACTTGCCGATGGCGTTGGCGATCGAGGCGCGCGCGGTTTCGGCGGCGGCCTTGGCCTCTGACAGGGCCGTTTCGTTGCCGGCGACCAGATAGGCGTCAACCTTGGCGGTGAGATCGAGGAAAGCATAGTCGATGTCGCGCGTCAGCTCCACCTCGTTGACACGATTCCGGTGTTGACCGAAGGAGCGCTCGAAGGAGCTGATCGAGAAGAGCGACAGGCCGGCGCAGGTAATGAGCAACGCAATGACCAGCGCGAAGGCCACGAATACTTTGGAGCCGATGGACAGATTATTGAACAGGCGCGCCATCGCTTCTTCCTCCGAGTGCTCGGAAACTTCATTTTTAAGCTTTCGCTGACTAGAAACCACGACAATTGGCCTCAGCTCCGCACACAGCCTTGCGTATCGAGTGAGGATAACAGCGCGCTATTAAAGTTTTCCAAACAACGGTGTAGTTGTCCTCGCTTTTTCCCTGTAAAAAATGACAATAGGTAAAGCTATAGCAAGGACAAAGAATCCCGGCTGATCTCAGCTATGACGACGAACAACGGCACTCGGCAGTGCCTCGCCTGTGAAATAGGCGGCAAGGTTGGCGCGCACGACGGCTCCCATCGCCCGTCGCGTTACCATGGTCGCGCTGCCCTGATGCGGTGACAGCACGACGTTGCCGAGGCTGAGAAAACGCGGATCGATCGCCGGCTCGCCGTGGAACACGTCGAGGCCGGCGCCGGCGATGCCGCCGTTCTCAAGGGAGATGAGCAGCGCGGCCTCGTCGATGGTTGTGCCGCGCGAAATGTTGATCAAAAGGCCGTCGCGGCCGAGCGCGGCGATCGTTTCGGCGTCGACAATGCCGATGGTGTCGCCGCCACCGGCTACTGCCACCACCAGAATATCGGCCCAAGCGGCAAGAGCTGACGGGGTCGGGAATGCCTGCCAAGACGAAAGGGGCTTCGGCGAGCGGTTCCAATAGCCGATTTCCGTGTCGAAGCCGGCAAAGCGGTGGGCGATCGCCTCGCCGATGCGGCCGAGCCCGACAATGCCGATCTTGCGGCCCGAAACGCTGCCGGTCAGCGGCATGGTCTTGTGAGACCAAGCGCCCGAACGCACGAAAGCGTCGCCGTCGACGATGCGACGGGCGAGCGCCAGTGTCAGCGCCAGGGCCATGTCGGCGACGTCGGCGGTGAGTACGTCCGGCGTGTTGGTCACGGCGACGCTGCGCCGCGAGGCCGCTTCGAGGTCGACCTTGTCGTAGCCGACGCCATAGACGGCGATCAACTCCAAGGCCGGCAACGCCTCGATCAGCGCCGCGTCGGCGCCTCGGCCGCCTGAGGTCACGAGGGCCATGATATCGGCCGTCGATGTAAGCTCCTCCGGTCCGCCAGCCGGAAGCTCGATGAGATCATAGAGCTCCCGCATTGGCGCAAGGTCCCATTCGGGCATGGACGAGACCATCAGGACCTTGGGGCGAGACGGCGAAGCGGCAGGCATGGACGGACTCCGTTTGGAGGCAAGGGAACAACCGCCGGACGCAATGGCGCATCCTTGACGCTCTTCATTTGGATGACGATAGTGCCGTCCCGCAAGTCGGGAAATGGCGGAAGCCGCGAGGCGACGACGCGCAGGAGGAAAGAATGAGCAGCTACGACACGTTCGACGGCCGGTTCGGGGCGCTGGTCATTGGCAGCGCCACCATCGAACAGCTGTGGAGTGGCGGCCGCTGGACCGAGGGTCCTGTTTACGTACCCGCCGCCAAAACTGTCGTCTGGTCGGATATTCCTGAGGACCGCATCATGCGCTACGACGAGACGAGCGGCACCGTCTCGGTGTTCGAGCATCCTTGCGGCTATCACAATGGCCACACACTCGATGCCTTCGGGCGCATCGTTGCCTGCGAGCACGGTGGTCGTCGCATTTCCCGCCTTGGCTTCGACGGTCGCTGGGAAACGGTCGTCGACCGGTTCGAAGGCAAACGTCTTAATTCGCCCAACGACGTGGTTGTGAAGTCGGACGGCAGCATTTGGTTCTCCGACCCGAGCTATGGCATCGACACCGACTACGAGGGCCATGCGGCAAAAAGCGAGATCGGTCGCTGCAATGTCTATCGCCACGATCCGCGAACCGGCGAGACGGCGGCCGTGGTGACGGGCCTCGATCGCCCTAACGGTCTCGCCTTTTCGTCGGATGAGCGCATCCTCTATGTCTCCGACACGTCGCTGTCAGACACGCCGGCAATTCATGCCTTCACCGTCGCGAAGGACGGGCGCACGGTCGGCGAAGATCGGGTGTTCGCGGTTTCCGACGCCGGATTCTTCGACGGTTTCCGCCTCGATCGCGCCGGTAATCTCTGGACTTCCAGCGGCGATGGGGTGCGCGTCTATGCGGTGGACGGTACGCTGCTCGGCCGGATCAATATCCCCGAGACGGTGTCCAACCTTTGCTTCGGTGGGCCCAAACGCAACCGGCTTTACATCACCGCGACGTCGTCGCTTTATGCCGTCTATGTCTATGCAACGTCGGCTGACCGGCCGTTGCCGTCGCCGTGAGGCGCGATACCGCTCGGACCGAAGGCGGAGCATTTGTAAGAATTATCACGTAAGCCGCGAAGCCAGAAAGCGATTTTCAGATGGCAGGGAAGTCGCCAAGCGGTATTTCGAACCAACAAAACTGTCGACAGGTCCATTAAAATTGATATTGATCGGACGCTGTTGACAGTCTCCGGAGTTGATCCAACGTGGGCGATGATCGTGCTCGGCTCAATCTGAAAAGTCTGGCCCGCCACCTTGACCTGTCGATCACAACCGTCAGTCGAGCTCTGCGCAATGGGCCGGAAGTCCGCAAAGAGACCATCGAGCGCGTTCAGAAGGCAGCGGCCGAGCTTGGTTACGTCCGAGACGTCGGCGGATTGACGCTGAGGACCGGCCTTTCCTATTCGATTTGTGTGCTGATGTCGGCGGTGCCGCCGGATGACATTGCCGACACCGGCTCGGTTGGCCTGCTGCAAGGCGTGCATGAGGTGGCCCACGCGGCGGGTTATGCCGTCACCGCCGTGCCGCTTGCCCCGGGCGCCGACCCGATCGACGCGCTGAAGACCATCATCGACGGCCGGCGCGCCGATGGTTTGATCTTCGATCATACCCTGCCAATGGACCCGCGTGTCCGTTTCCTGCTGGAACGCGATTTTCCTTTCGTCACCTTCGGGCGTACCGAGCTGTTCACGCCGCATGCCTGGTTCGATATCGACGACGAGGACGCCACCTATCGTGCGGTGCGACATCTCTTGGCGAATGGCTTTCGTCGCATCTGCCTGATCAACCCGCCGATCGAATACATGTTCTCGCAATATCGGCTACGCGGTTACCGCAAGGCGCTGGCCGAGGCAGGCATCGAGGTCGACCCCCGCCTCATTCTCGACCTCGACTTGACAGCTCGGCGCACGCGCGCTGCGGTGAAGGACCTGATGGTGCAGGAAAGCCCGCCCGATGCCTTCATTTGCGTCAACGACATTACCTCGCTCGGCATGATGACCGGTCTCCGTGACATTGGCCTTGATCCGGCCGATTTCGGCTTCTGCGCCTCGACCACCACGCGGCTGATCGAATATGTCGAACCGACGCCGGTAAGCTTCTATTTCCCGCTGCAGGAAGCCGGGCGCCGGCTGACGCGGCTGATGCTCCGCCTCCTGGAGGGCGAGACGGACATGACGCAGTTGCAGGAACTGGCTGTCGCCGAGATGCATGTGCCGACGCGGCGCTGACCTTCGGCCGATCGGTAGTGGACATTCCAGCTACCAGGTCGGGTAACTTCTCGTTTCCGCAATCGTTTCGTTTGCCCGGTCAGATCGGTCGGGTTATGGTATCGCGGTTCCCCGGCGTGTGTCGCTCCGCGGGGGAAGGGGCGTCCGTCCCTGAGGAGCAGCGGCTTCCAAATCTTCGAGATACTCATGGCTGACCTCGTCAATCGCGCGTCCGCGAAGGACCTCGCAGGAAACTGGACGCTTCACGCGGCGGATGAATCGATTTCCGTGCCGTTTCCCTTGCCGGGCGATGCGCTCTCGGCGCTCATCGCCGCGGGGGTCCTGCCCGACCCTTACGTCGGCGAGAACGAACTTCTGGTGCGCTGGCCGGCCGAGCGCGACTGGGTCGCCCGCCGGACCTTCTCCATGGATGCGGAGGAGCTCGCCTATCCCTGGGCGGTCTACGTCGACGGTCTCGATACCGTTGCCGAGGTGCGGATCAACGGTCAGCCGGTGCTCGCCGCCGCCAACATGTTTCGCCCGCATCGGGCCGAGGTCGGCGATGCGCTTCGGGAGGGTGACAACGAGATCGAGATCGTCTTCCGCTCCAACGTCGTCGCCGCGGCCGAGGCGGCCGCCCGGCAGCCGTACGAGCAGCCCTATAGCGCGCAGATGCAATCGATGCCGCATATCAACCTTCTGAGGAAGGTGCAGTGTCACGCGGGCTGGGACTGGAACATCGCCATGATGCCCTTTGGCCTCTATGGCGACATTCGTCTCGAGCGCGCCGACCTGCCTGTTGTCACCTACGTTCAGCATCGGCAGCGCCACGATGCGACAACCGGTGCCGTCGATGTCGACGTCGAAGTCCGGATCGCGGCAAAGCTGGCTGGCGAGGAACTGCTGACCGTGGAGCTGGGCGAGGAAAAGGTCAGCCTCCAGATCACGTATTCGGCTGGCACCACCGTCGCTCAGGCGACGCTGCATGTCGAAAATCCCCGCCTGTGGTGGCCGGTCGGCTCGGGGGGGCAATCGCTCTACGATCTGACCGTTACCCTTGGCGGCGTCGCCCACCATCAGAGGATCGGCCTTCGCCGCCTCGAGGTGGTGATCAAGCGTGACGAGATCGGCGTGCCGCTGACGGTGCGTATCAACGGCCTCGATCTGTTCTGCCGCGGTGCCAACTGGATTCCCGGCGATGCCCTGCCCTCGCGCATCACGCCGGAAGCGGTGCGGCCGCTTCTCGAGGATGCTGTCGCCGTCGGCATGAACATGCTGCGCATCTGGGGCGGTGGCCAATATGAGCCCGACTGGTTTTACGACATCTGCGACGAGCTCGGTATCCTGATCTGGCAGGACATGATGTTCGCCTGCGCCCTCTACCCGGCCGACAACGTCTTCCTCGCCGAAGTCGACCGGGAGATTGAACATCAGATACGCAGGCTGTCACACCATGCCTCGATCGCCCTCTATTGCGGCGACAACGAGGTGATTGGCGCCCTGACCTGGTTCGAGATCGCGCGGGCCAATCGCGACCGCTATCTCGTCGCCTACGACCGGTTGAGCCGGACCATCGAACTGGCTGCCAACCGCGCCGATCCCGATCGGCTGTTCTGGCCGTCGTCGCCGTCGAAGGGGCCGATGGACTTTGGCGATGCCTGGAAGGCGGAAGGCTCCGGCGACCAGCACATGTGGGACGTCTGGCACGCCGGCAAGTCGTTTGCCGCCTATCGCGGCGTGCGGCCGCGCTTTGCCTCGGAATTCGGCTTCCAGTCCTTCGTGTCGTTGTCGACGCTCCGGCGCTACATTGACGAGGAGGACCTCGACATCGCCTCGCCGGCCATGGAGCTGCACCAGAAGAATGCCGGCGGCAACGCGCGCATCGTCGAGACCATTTCGCGCTACTTCCGCTTCCCGAAGAACTTCGAGAATGTCGTCTACCTCAGCCAGGTGCAACAGGGCCTCGCCATGAAGACCGCCATCGATTTCTGGCGGTCGATCAAGCCGGAGTGCATGGGCGCGCTCTACTGGCAGCTCAACGATACCTATCCGGTAGCTTCCTGGTCATCGATCGAGTATGGCGGCCGCTGGAAGCTGCTGCATTCGATGGCGAAGCATTTCTTCGCCCCGATCAACGTGGTGGCGATCCCGTCGGCGGACCTCGCCACGGTGGGACTGTTCGCCGTCAACGACACGCCGTCCGAGGTGGTGGTGGCCGGCAATGCCTTCTGGCTTTCGGTCGATGGCTCGCGCCGGCCGGCTGGCGAATTCATGAAGACGGTGCCGATCGATCGGGCGATCCCGCTGTTGAGCGTTCCGGCCAACGGTACGCCCGACGAAGTGCTGGTCTTCAACTGGAGCGACCCCACCGGAGAGCATTTCGATCATCACGCAGTGTCGCCATACAAGGCGTTGCGCCTCCGCGACCCGGGCCTCGTCGTCGAGGCGGCAAAGCGCGGCGTGGGTGAGTGGGGCTTTACCATCAGCGTCACCTCGCCCGCCTTCTACGTGTCGCTGGAGACGGATCCCTATGGGGTCTTCTCCGATAACGCGATCCTCGTGACGCCGGAGAGGCCGGCGACGATCACCTGGACATCGCGTTCGGGAGATGTCGATCCGGTCGATAGTCTCGTGGTGCATGATCTGCGTTCGAGCTACCGGCCGACCGAGATCGTCATTCGCAGGGCGTGATCCAAGACCAGTGCGACAAAAAAGCCCCCGGCCCTTCGCTGAAAGGGACGGGGGCTTCGATTTGATATCGGTCGGGCTCAGCGCGTCGGTATCGGCGTCGCGCCGCGGTAATCGTAGAAGCCGCGCTGCGTCTTGCGACCGAGCCAGCCGGCCTCGACGTACTTCACCAGCAAAGGGCAGGGGCGATACTTGCTGTCGGCGAGGCCGTCGTGCAGCACCTGCATGATGGAGAGGCAGGTGTCGAGGCCGATGAAGTCGGCGAGCTGCAGCGGTCCCATCGGATGGTTGGCACCGAGCCGCATGGCGGTGTCGATGGAATCCACCGTGCCGACGCCCTCATAGAGCACGTAGATCGCCTCGTTGATCATCGGCAGCAAGATGCGGTTGACCATGAAAGCGGGGAAATTGCGCGCTGCCTCGAAGGTCTCGTCCTCGGTGGCGATGCCGCGCACCAGTTCGACGAGCTGCATCACCGGCACTGGGTTCATGAAATGGATGCCGATGAATCGCTCGGGCCGGTCGGTCGAGGCGGCGAGGCGGGTAATCGACACCGACGAGGTGTTGGTACCGATCATCGCTCCGGGCTTCAGCTCGGGACAGAGTTGGGAGAGCGCCTTGCGCTTGATGGTTTCGTTCTCGGTCACCGCCTCGATGACCAAATCGGTATCGGAGAAGCCTTCGAGGTCGGTCAAGAGCTTGATGCGGGACAGAGCCTCCCGGCGCTGCTCCTCGGTGATCTTCTTGGAAGCGACCTGACGGCCGAGGTTGGCCGAAACGACGTTGAGGCAAGCCTCCAGCCGATCGCGCGCGATGTCGTAGAGCCCGACGTCGAGACCTGCGAGAGCACAGACATGCGCAATGCCGGAGCCCATCTGACCCGCGCCCATGACGCCGATCGACCTGATTTCAACCATTGAAGTCCTCGAGCCTTTCGGGGCGGCACCGGACCGCGGCGCGCCCCTGTGACAAGTATCAGGGCATTCTAGCTTAACCGAGAGCTTTCGTCAGCTCCGGCACGAGTTCGAACAGATCGCCAACGAGGCCGTAGTCGGCAACCTGGAAGATCGGCGCCTCCGCGTCCTTGTTGATGGCGACAATGACCTTGGAGTCCTTCATGCCGGCGAGGTGCTGGATGGCGCCGGAAATGCCGATGGCGATATAAAGATCCGGCGATACCGCCTTGCCGGTCTGGCCGACCTGCCAGTCATTTGGGGCGTAGCCGGCGTCGACGGCGGCGCGGCTGGCACCGACCGCCGCACCCAGTCGATCGGCCAGCGGCAGCAACACGGACCTGAACTGTTCTTCCGAGCCGAGCGCCCGCCCGCCGGATACCACCACCCGCGCCGCGGTCAGCTCGGGGCGGTCGGCGGTGGAGAAGGCGTCGCGGACAAAAGACGAAAGGCCGGGATCGGCCGGCGTGGCGACCGCCTCGATCGGCGCCGGCGCTCGGTCTTCCAAAGGTGTCGCCCGGAAGGAGGCGGTACGAACGGTGATGAGCCGGATCGGATCGGCGGAGCGTACGGTGAGCAAGGCATTGCCGGCATAGGTCGGCCGCTCGAACGTGTCGGGCGCCAGCACGGCGGTGATGTCGGAGACCTGCATCACGTCGAGCAGGGCGGCGGCGCGCGGCAGGGCGTTCTTGAAGGTCGATGTCGACGGGGCCAGGACGGCTGAGTAGGTCGGAGCCAGCGACACGATGAGGGCGGCAAGCGGCTCGGCAAGGCCATGGCCGAGCGCCGGGGCTTCGGCGGTCAGTACGCGGCTGACGCCCTTGAGCTTGCCGGCTTCGGGGGCAGCGCCGGCGACGTCATCGCCGGCCACCAGCACGTGGATGTCGTCGCCGATGGCCAGCGCCGCGGTCAGCGCCTTCAGCGTGGCGTCTTTGATGGTGGTGCCGTCGTGGGCCGCGAGGAGAAGGGTGGTCATTCTGTTCGCTTGCCTTTCTCAGAGCACGCCGGCTTCGGTCTTCAGATGGTCGACCAATTCGGCGACCGAGGCGAGGCGGCGGCCGGCCGGCCGGCTCGGCGGCTCGGCGGTCTTCAGCACCGTCAGACGAGGGGTAAGATCAATACCATATTGAAGAGCGGACCTGAGATCGATCGGCTTCTTCTTGGCTTTCATGATGTTCGGCAGCGAGGCGTAGCGCGGCTCGTTGAGACGGAGATCGGCGGTGACGACCGCCGGCAGCGCGAGGCGCACCGTCTGCAGGCCGCCGTCGACCTCACGCGTCACTTCGATGCCGCCTTCGTCGAGAACCAGTTTGGAGGCGAACGTACCCTGGGGCCAGCCGAGCAGGGCGGCCAGCATCTGACCGGTCTGGTTGCTGTCGTCGTCGATGGCCTGCTTGCCGAGGATGACGAGGCCGGGTGCTTCCTCGACGACGATCGCCTTCAGAAGCTTGGCGACGGCGAGCGGCTCGACGGTGCCCTCCGCCTCGAGAACGATACCGCGGTCGGCGCCCATGGCGAGCGCGGTGCGCACCGTTTCCTGAGCTTCCTTCGGGCCGATCGAGACGGCGACTACTTCGCTGGCGGCTCCGGCCTCGCGCAGGCGCAAGGCTTCCTCGACGGCGATCTCGTCGAAGGGGTTCATCGACATCTTGACGTTGGCCAGATCGACGCCGGAACCGTCGGCCTTGACGCGGATGTTGACGTTGTAGTCGACCACCCGTTTCACGGGCACGAGAATCTTCATCGGGACCATCTCTCCGGACCAATGGGACGACGGCCGAAACGGCCTGTAATGGGACAATTTCGAGCGCGAGGCGTGACCGTAGCGACCGTCCGAGCCGTCGTCAACGGCAGGTCAGCTCTGTTCCGGAGGAGATCAGAAGGGGGCGATCAGCCGGCGGAGATAGTCGAGTTCCAGCGCCGGCCGGCCGGGATCGGCGTAGCGGCGGCGCAGTTCTTCGAGCAGCCGGCGCGCCCGCTGCACCTCGATTTCGCCGGGTACTTTGGTATCGCCGCCGAAGTCGGGGCCGCGTCGGCGGGTCGGCCGGCCGAGCGGATCGGTTCCGCCCTCGCGAACGCCGGCAGTGCCTTGTTCCTGGCTGCGCATCATTTCACGAGCACCGCGCCTTAGGGCATCGAGGGCGGTGCCCTGGTTGCCGACAGCGGATTCGGCGTTGCCGGCGCCAAGGTCGCGTCCGGCTTCGCGCATGGCGCGGCCAGCGCCTTCGAGTCCGTCTTTGCCCTGGTCTCCGCCGCCCTGTTTGGATAGGCCGGACATCAGATCCTCAAGACGGCGGGATAGCTCGGATTGTTGGCGTTGGAGGTCGTCGAGCGCCTGCTGCTCGTTACTCTGGTCGCCGGTATCGCCATCTGGTGTCAGCTTGTGGGTCCGGTTCTGCAATTCCTGCTGCCGGCGGATGATGTCGGCAAGGGCGTCCAGTGTTGGATCGTTGGCGCTGCCGCCGGCCTGGGGCTGGGCGAACTGCAGGCCGGACAGGATGTCGTCGAGCTGCGACAGCAACTCGGAGGCTGCGTCGCGCTCACCGAGCTCACCGAGCTGTCGCATGCGGTCGATAAGCTTCTTGAGGTCGTCGCTGGTAACACGTTGGCCGCCTTGCTGGTTGAGATCGCCAAGGCGGGAGGGATTGCTGGCCGCCGCTTCGGCCATCGATTTCAGATACTCGTCGAGAGCGGCTTTGAGGTCTTCGCTGAGGCGGGCGATCTCCTGGGGCGAGGCGCCGTCGGCCAGCGCCTTCTTCAATGCCTCGCGCGCGGCAGCGAGCCGCTCCGCCGCCGGCGCGAGATCCCCGGCCTCGATGGCAACGGCCATCTGCCAGAGATAGTCGAGCACCGGTTTGAGCTCGGCATCGTTTCGCGCGGCGAGGATGCTGTTGCGAGCGACGCGCAGGCCGATGATCTGGCCGGGCTTGTCGATGAAGGCGGCGCCGAGGTCGCCCAGGGTCTCGAAGGTGGCTGCCACCGTCTTTGCCCGGCTGGCGTCGGACGCCAGCAACCGTCGCTGCTCGACGATGGCAGCGGCCAGCGGGTTACGGAACGGGCGGGCCGGCAGGTCGATCAGGAGCGGTGGCGTCTCGGCGACGTGCCCGGCATCGTCGCGCGCCTCGAGGACAAGGCGGACGCGGCTGCCGGCCAGCGGGTGGGTGGTGAGGTCGGAAGTCGTGACGGCGTGATCTTCGCCCCGGCGAGGCATGGACAACGTCACGTCGGGCAGGGCGACGAGCGGCCGGGCTCCCTCAGTCACGTCAGCCGACAGAACGGCGCGCGCGGCGGCGACCCGGTAGTCGTCGGAGACGGCATAGGCAAGGCGAAGCGCGCCGCGCGCGGTGGCAGCCGGCTGTTCGACGAGGTGGATCTCCGGCGGCGCATCGGCACGAACGGTAATCGGCACCTCCATGGTCGACAGACCGTCGCCCGTCAGTGTCAGCCGGCCGGAGGTCGTCAGGCGATGGTCGTAGGCGGTTTGCCCCGGGGCAGGCACCTGTCCATCGAGCGCGACCGACGGCTTGCCCTCAGCGGCGAAAGCAACCGCTGGAGAACCGACGCCGGCGAGTCGCACGGCGAGTGTGGTTCCCGCCGGCAGGGTGATCGCCTGGGCGTTCCCATTGATCGCGCCGTTCGTTGTCGTTATCAGAGCGCGCGGCGTGAGGCCGGTGTAGGTGGGCGGATTGGCCCAGACATCGACGCGAATATCCGCTGGTGCGACGGCCGGTAACCGGAAGACGGTCTTAACCGGGCCGACATGGTCGGATGTGGCAAAGAAGCCGACGATGACCAGCAAGAACACGACGGCCCGCAGAGCATGAGGGTCGGCGCGGTCAAGGCGTGGTGATGGCAGGCGCGGCTTAAGGGTTTCCAGACTCGCCGCAAGGCGATGGCGATGAGCCCGCCAGAGTGCGTCGGCAAGGCCGTCGCCGGCTGTCGCCGGCTGATCGAGAAAGGCGCTGAGGGGGCGGTGGGGAACGCCTCGTTCGAGTCGATCGGCTGCCTGCCGCCGATCGGGCCAGGGTGTCCGCAAAAGGTGGATGATCGCCACCAGCAGGCCCGTCGCGAAAACACCGGCAGCGGCAAGGCGAAGGACTGCGGGCAAGCGCTCGAAGGCGCCGAGCCAGGCAAGTGCCAGAAACGCACCGAGCATTGAAAGCACCAGTGCAAGGCGCGGCCATAGCCGCTCCCAGGCGAGCGAAAGGCCGGAAAGCGCCACGGCGCGCGCGGTGGCGGTCGGCAAATCGCTTTCCCGGTCCTCGGGCCGGTGCGGTCCTTCTGTCATCGAGCCTTTCCCTTGGCCTATCGGCACTTGTGTCGTTGCGGCCACTTTAGGGGGGAAATGGGTCGAAGATAAGAGTGTCGCCGCATTCTGGCCGCCTTCGGAAGACATTCGGGAGGCGCCGGTCGTCTCGCGCCTTTGCGGAGAACACGACCTTCGGCTAAGATCATCCGTCTGTGGACGATTGTTTTCCGGGAAGAAAGCCTTGCCGATGATTTCCGGCCCGCGTGGCCGCGCCCGCCGTCTTTTCCGCCTTGCTGCGACGCTGCCGCTGTTCCTGAACCTTGTCGGTGGCGCGGTCGCCGCTCCTTATCTTTCCATCGACCTCGCCACCGGCGCGGTGCTGGCCGAGAACCAGAGCTTCGATCCCTGGTATCCGGCTTCGCTCACCAAACTGATGACCGTCTACGTGACGCTCTCCGCCATCAAGGCTGGCGAGATCAGGGGCGATTCGGGGGTGTTGATGACGCCGGAGGCGACGCGCGAGCAGCCTTCGAAGATGGGCTTCAAGCCGGGAACGGTGCTCACGATCGATACGGCGCTGCGGATCATCATGGTGAAGTCGGCCAACGATGTCGCCTATGCGCTGGCCGAACGGGTCGGCGGCAGTCTCCAGGGCTTCGTGGCTCGTATGAACGGCGAGACACGATCGCTCGGCATGATCAACACGCGCTTCTCCAACGCCAACGGCCTGCCGGTCCCAGACCAGTGGATAACCGCTCGCGACTATGCGCTGCTCGCCCGTGCTCTCCTCAAGGATTTTCCCGGCTATCGGGATCTCTACCGGACGACGGCGCTGTCGCTGGGTGGCAAGATCATTCAGAACCATAACAACCTGCTGGAACGCTATCCCGGCGCCGACGGCATGAAGACAGGCTTTATCTGCTCGTCCGGCTTCAACGTGGCGGCGACGGCGACGCGCAACGGTCGCCAGATCCTGACCATTGTGCTCGGCGGCAAGACGGCGAAGGAGCGCGACGAGTTGGCGGCCAGCCTTCTCGAGGCGTCGTTCCGAACGCCCGCCACGGCGGCGTCGGTGACGCTCGACCGGCTTGCGCCGCGTGGACCGGTGGCCAGTACCGTTACCGATGTGCGCGATCTCGCCTGTCCCAAGCGCAAGAAGGGGGCCAAGGCGCCCGTCGGCGAAGACCTTGGAGATGGCGATGACAACCAGCCGACGAGTTATCTGGTGCCGCGTTTCAAGGTGATGGACCCTGTTCCCATCAGCCTCGGTGGTGCCAGCGACATGCCCGACCCGGTGGAGCCGCCTGTTGTGGAGGCCCAAGCCGGAAAAGCACCCGCCGGAAAGACGGTCGGCGCGGCGGCGCCGGTGCCGCGACCCAAGCCCGTTCGCTAAGGGTCCAGAGAAGAGGATCTCAAGTCTTGCCGGAAGCCGATCGCGCACGCGGACCGAAGCCCGCCATTCCCGTTACCGTCGTCACCGGCTTTCTCGGCGCCGGCAAGACCTCGTTGCTCAACCGGCTGGTGCGCGACCCGGCGCTTGCCGGAACCGGCTTCATCATCAATGAATTCGGCGAGATCGGCATCGACCATCTTTTGGTCGAGGCGGCTGACGACGGTATCGTCGAGCTGTCTTCGGGCTGCCTCTGCTGCACGGTGCGCGGCGAACTGGTGACGACGCTGGAGAATTTCCTGCGCGGACTCGATAACGGCCGCATCGATACGCTGAGCCGCATTGTCATCGAAACCACCGGGCTTGCCGATCCGGTCCCGGTGCTCGCCACACTCATCGCCCATCCCTACCTGTCGCTGCGCTATGCCATCGACGGGGTGATCACCGTCGTCGATGCCGTCAACGGCAACCGGACGCTCGATGAGCATCCGGAAGCGGTGAAACAGGTGGCGGTGGCGGACCGACTGGTGATCGCCAAAGCCGACCTTCCCGAAGGTGGCAAGCGGCTCCCCGCCCTGCGTCGGCGGCTCGCAACGCTCAATCCGGGCGCACCTCTCGTTGACGCCGCCATGGCCGCGCCAGCCGATCTCCTCGGCTGCGGCCTGTTTGATCCGGCCACCAAGGCGGCCGATGTCCGGCGTTGGCTCAACGCCGAGGCCTTTGCCGATGCGCACGCGTACCATCATGATCACGACTGCACGGATGCAAGCTGTGACCATTCGAGCCATCATCACGAGCATGACGGGCACCATCACGATAACGAAGAAAGCCGCCACGACGGTATCAGCGCTTTTTCGCTGGTCTCCGACGAGGCGCTGCCGGCTGGTGCGCTCGAGATGTTTCTCGAACTGCTGCGGGCAGCTCACGGCCCCAAGCTTCTCCGCCTCAAGGGTGTGGTGCGGCTCGCCGAGGACCCCGATCGTCCCTTGGTCGTCCACGCCGTCCAGGAACTGTTCCATCCGCCGGTCCGCCTTCCGGCTTGGCCGGATGCCGACCGGCGAACGCGTCTCGTCTTCATTACGCATGATCTTGCCGAGGACGAGGTGAAACGCCTCTTCGACGCCTTTGCCGGCGTGCTCGCCCCCGACACACCGGACCGGCGGGCCATGACGGATAATCCGTTGGCGCTGTCGGGCTTCACGCCCCCCTCGTTGCGTCGCGGATTGTAGCGCGGTGGTGTGCGTAGTTCCCTATAGGTGGCGAAGCTGCCGGAATGCTCGGGGTTTCGCTTTTCAAGGCGGCGAGCAGGTGGTTAACAATTTATCCACAGTTTTTATGGGGCCGCAGTCCTGTTAAAATTAACTATGATGCTGGCGTATCTTCCTTTTTTCATTATCCTTTTCCCTGTGCAAGAATGTGGGGCGCGCTACGAACTCCCGACCAAGGCGGGATTGAAAACGTGCTCACCACACTCACAAAGCCGGAATCGTTCCTGTTTTCCTGGATGGACGGAGACCATGCCGTGGTCGTCCGCATCGTCGAAGTTTCGCATCAACGAGCGGTGGCTCGCTTCCGGGCGATGAGCACAACCGAACGTCGCCGGGCGACTGTCAGCCGCCTGGAAGGGCATGACGTCGACCATCTCGAGCGCTTCGGCGAATGGTTCGAGCGTTTTCTGCCACGCTTCGGCTTTGCCGGCCGCAGTCACGCCTGACGGTCTTCTCAATCGAGCTTGATGGCGGCCTCGATCAGCGCCAGCGCATCGGGTGAATCCCACTTGGCAGGTCCCGCCAGCGAGGCGAGCGCACAGCCATCGCGGTTGACGATGAAAGTGGTGGGCAAGCCTAAAACCAGTCCCTTGGATTTCAGTTCATTGAAAGCGCGCATCTCCGGATCGCGCAGGTCGACGAGCGACGTGGCGCCGATGTCGCTGAGGAAGCGGGTCGGCTTGTCCCGGCCACCGACGTCGACGTTGAGCGCCACCACTGAAAAGTCGGCGCGTCCGCGCTTTTCCTGCAGCGCTTGCAGATGCGGCATTTCGGTGCGGCAGGGCACGCACCAGGTCGCCCACATGTTGACCACAAGCGTCTGGCCGGCGAGGTCCGAGACACGGCGCTCACCGCCATCGGGCGTATGGAGGACGAGGCTGGAGAAATCGGCCGGCGCATCGGCAGGCAACAGGGCCGAAAAATCGCCGGTGGCGAACGTCCTCAACGCTGCCGCCAGGGGCACTGCACTGGCGCAACGACCGCCGCTCTCGACAGCGCCCCTCTCCGTCACGTATACCGCAGCAAGGCCGGCGGCCACCGCAACGATCGCAATCGCGGCGAAGACGTGGCGGGAAGGTTTGAACGGCATCGACCGATCCTCGTTCCTGGAGTGGACCCAATGAGCAACCGCATGTGGGGCGGCCGGTTTTCGGCTGGGCCGTCTGCGATCATGGAGGAGATTAACGCCTCCATCGACTTCGACCGGAAGCTCTACGCCCAGGATATTGCCGGCTCCAAGGCGCATGCCGAAATGCTCGCCGCCCGTGGCATCATTTCCACGGATGACGCCGGCAAGATCGCCGAAGGCCTCGACGCGATCAAGGCGGAAATCGACGGCGGCAGTTTCACCTTCTCGCGAGCCCTCGAAGACATCCACATGAACGTGGAATCCCGTCTCAAGGAGCTGATCGGCGCAGCGGCTGGGCGCCTCCACACCGCTCGCTCGCGCAACGACCAGGTGGCGACCGACTTCCGCCTCTGGGTACGCGATACGCTCGATCACGTCGACGGCCAGCTCGCCGAGCTGATGGGCGCGCTGGTCAAACGGGCCGGCGAGCACGCCGACACGGTGATGCCCGGGTTCACCCATCTTCAGTCGGCCCAGCCCGTCACCTTCGGCCATCACCTGATGGCCTATGTCGAGATGCTCGCGCGCGATCGCGGCCGGGTACAGGACGCGCGGCGCCGTCTCAACGAATGTCCGCTCGGTGCGGCGGCGCTGGCCGGTACCTCGTTCCCGATCGACCGTCACATGACGGCGGCCAGCCTCGGCTTCGACCGGCCCACAGCCAACTCGCTCGATAGCGTTTCCGACCGTGACTTCGCGCTGGAGGCGATGGCGGCGGCGGCGATCATTGCGGTGCATCTGTCGCGCCTTGCCGAAGAGATCGTCATCTGGTCGTCGGCGCAGTTCGGCTTCGTGTGTCTGTCGGATGCCTTTTCGACGGGATCG
Organism: Pseudomonadota bacterium; assembly: GCA_018262505.1. GTDB lineage: Bacteria > Pseudomonadota > Alphaproteobacteria > Rhizobiales > Pleomorphomonadaceae > Pleomorphomonas. Next base: position 32,129 of record JAGSYV010000011.1, on the reverse strand, counting down.
TCGATCATGCCGCAGAAGCGCAATCCGGACGCTGCCGAACTGGTGCGCGCCAAGGCAGGCCGCATCATCGGCGACATGAACGCCCTGTTGATCATCATGAAGGGCCTGCCGCTCGCCTACCAGAAGGACATGCAGGAGGACAAGGAACAGGTCTTCGATTGTTTCGAGAGCCTTTCCCTGGTGCTCGCCGCCATGACCGGCATGGTCGACGACCTCGTGCCCAACGTCGCTCGCATGGCCGCCGCCGCCGGTTCGGGTTTTGCGACCGCCACCGATCTCGCCGACTGGCTGGTGCGGGTGCTCGGGCTGCCGTTCCGCGACGCCCATCATGTCACGGGACGCCTGGTGGCGATTGCCGCCGAACGCGGCATAGAGCTGTCGGATATCCCGCTTGCCGACATGAAAACGGTGCATGACGGCATTACCGAAGCGGTCTACGATGTGCTGACCGTCGAGAATTCCGTCCGCAGCCGTACGTCGCATGGCGGTACCGCGCCCGATAATGTGCGGGCGGAGGCGAAACGCTGGACGGCGCTCCTCGGCTGAGGATAACCTCTTCGAAGCAAACGGATCGAGGACATGATGGTGCTGCGTCTCGGGATGATAATGCTGATGGTTGGCCTCGCGGTGACCGGTTGCGGCCGGAAGGGATCGCTCGAAACGCCCAAATCGACGACCGAGGCGGCGACCCCCGCGACCAACGATCCGGGCGCGGTGAAGCCTGTCGAAGAGCCGGCAAAGCCTCACAAGCCTTTCATCCTCGACGGTCTTATCTGAGGGGGTCCGGTTGCACCATTTCAGCTATCGCGGCGGCGTACTCCACGCCGAGGACGTCGCGGTGCCCGCCATTGCCGCTGCGGTCGGAACGCCCGTCTACATCTATTCCTCGGCCACCATCGCGCGCCATTTTCGGATTTTCCGCGAGGCACTGGGCGACGAGCGCTCGCTCGTCTGCTACGCGCTGAAGGCAAACTCCAATCAGGCGGTGATCGGCACCCTGGCCCGCCTCGGCGCCGGTGCCGATGTGGTCTCGGAAGGCGAGTTGCGCCGGGCACGCGCCGCCGGCATCCCGGCCGATCGAATCGTCTTCTCCGGTGTCGCCAAGACGGTGCGCGAGATCGAATATGCGCTCGCCGAGGGCATCAAGTGCTTCAACGTCGAGAGCGAGCCGGAACTCGAGCGCCTGTCGGCGGTGGCCACCCGCCTCGGTCGCACGGCGCCGGTGTCGCTGCGCATCAACCCGGATGTCGATGCCCGTACCCACGCCAAGATTTCCACCGGCAAGGCCGAGGACAAGTTCGGCATTCCCTGGAAGGAAGCGGTGCGCGTCTATGCCCGCGCCGCGTCGTTGCCGGGCCTCGATGTTGCCGGCATCGACATGCATATCGGCTCGCAGATCACCGACCTCGAACCGTTCGATGCCGCCTTCGGCCGGCTCGGTGAGCTGGTGGCGAGCTTGCGTGCCGCCGGCCACACCATCCGCCATGTCGATCTCGGTGGCGGCCTCGGCATTCCCTACAAGGCCGACAATACGCCGCCGCCGCATCCGGCTGCTTATGTCGAGGTGGTGCGCAAGCATACCCGCTCGCTCGACTGCGAGGTGCTGATCGAACCGGGTCGCTTCATCGTCGGCAATGCCGGCATCCTCGTCACCGAGGTGCAGTATGTGAAGCGAGGCAAGGCGAAGACTTTCGTCATCGTCGACGCGGCGATGAACGATCTCGTGCGGCCGACTCTTTACGACGCCTATCACGACATCCGTCCGGTCGATGAGCGACCGGTCGGTGCCGAGCAGGAGAAGGTCGACGTGGTCGGTCCGGTCTGCGAAAGCGGTGACTACTTGGCGCGCGGCCGTAATCTGCCGGTGGTCCAGCAGGGTGAACTGCTGGCGGTCTTCTCGGCCGGTGCTTATGGCGCGGTTCAAGCGGGGACCTACAATTCCCGTCTTCTGGTGCCGGAGGTGCTGGTGGATGGCGATCGCTGGGCGGTGGTGCGGCCGCGTCCCTCCTACGACGATCTGATCGGCCTCGACCGCCGGACTGGCTTATTTAGCGGCTCCGTCTGCCCAAGTTTTGGGCTCGCCGGTTGGCGGGCCTTTTGCCACATTGCCGGGCAGTTGCTGCGCCGGGTGGGGTGGCATTGGGGGCAAGCTTGGCCGACGTTTCGATCGCCGTGTCGCTTCAGAAGGAAAAACTTCGCCTTGAACGGGCTGAGGGCGCCGCGCGCGTTGCTTTCGCGCTGCGGCACATTGGCGGACGGGAAGAAACCCGGCTTGCCGATCTCTTTCAGGACGGTTCAGCCAAGGTGCGGCTGCCCAAAGTGTACGACGGCTCGGGGCCGGCCGCCGTTTTCCTCAACAGTGCCGGCGGCGTCACCGGCGGCGATCATCTCACCTTCGAGGCGCATCTCAGGGTGGGGACGACGGCCACCGTCACCACCCAAGCCGCCGAGCGCATCTACCGCCGCTCGGAGGGTGTCGGCCGAATCGACAACCGTCTGGTCGTCGAGGCCGGGGCGAATGCTCGCTGGCTGCCGCAGGAGACGATCATCTTCGATGGCGCCGGTCTTCGTCGCCGTCTCGACGTCGATCTGATCGGCGATGCTCGTCTTGTGGCCGTCGAAAGCATCGTGCTGGGCCGCACCGCCATGGGCGAGGAAGTGACCTCCGTCGATCTTGCCGACCATTGGCGCATCCGGCGTGACGGACGGCTCGTCTATGCCGACGCCTTGCGTCTTTCCGGCGACAGCCGAGCGATTCTGTCGAGTGGCGCCACTGGTCGCGGCGCCCGTGCCTTTGCCAGTGTGCTGGTGGCAGCGCCGGAGGCGGTATCTCAGCTTGATCGCGTGCGGGAGCTGATTGCCAGGCTCGTTGGGGACGGGATCGAAGCTGGCGCTTCCGCGTTCGATGGTCTCCTGTCCATACGTTGTCTTGCCCTTGACGGCCGCCGCCTGCGCGCCATTGTTGAACCCCTGATCGAAACCCTCACCGGCTGGCCGCTGCCGCGCGCCTGGTCGATCTGAGACGAGGAAAGCCGATGAATCTGACGCCGCGCGAAAAGGACAAGCTGCTCGTCAGCCTCGCCGCCATGGTGGCCCGCAACCGCCTCGAACGGGGCGTCAAGCTCAACCATCCCGAGGCGGTGGCACTCATCACCGACTATGTGGTGGAAGGCGCCCGCGATGGCCGGACGGTGGCCGAGCTGATGGCCGGCGGTGCCACCGTGCTGTGCCGCGAACAGGTGATGGAAGGCATCGCCGAGATGATTCACGACGTGCAAGTCGAGGCAACCTTCCCCGACGGCACCAAGCTCGTCACCGTGCATGAACCGATCAGGTGAGGCTATGGCTCTTGAACTCCGTCCCAATTGCGAATGCTGCGATCGCGACCTGCCGCCATCGGCCGAGGCCTACATCTGCTCCTTCGAGTGCACATGGTGCCCCGACTGCGCAACGGGCGTGTTGAACGGTGTCTGTCCCAACTGCGGTGGCGAATTGGTGCGACGGCCGGTGCGTCCGGCGGGCAAGCTCGCCGCCAATCCTGCGTCCACTCTCCGCGTCTTCAAAGGCGAGCCTTGCGCGCCGCGCGCCGCCTGAAAGGAACGATCATGATTCCAGGTGAAGTCATCGCTGAAGCCGGCGACATCGAACTCAACGCCGGCAGGCCGATGCTGGTGCTCGAAGTGGCCAATTCCGGCGACCGGCCGGTGCAGGTCGGCAGCCACTATCATTTCGCTGAAACCAACCCCGCCCTGATGTTCGATCGCGACAAGGCGCGTGGCTATAGGCTCGACATTCCCGCCGGTACCGCCGTGCGCTTCGAGCCCGGGCAGAGCCGATCGGTGACGTTGGTCCCCTATGCCGGAAAGCGTGAGGTCTACGGCTTCCGGCAGGCGGTGATGGGCAAGCTCTAAAAATCGTGCCTCATTCGGTCGCGACGCGGCCAGACACCAAGTTTCAAGCTGTTCTCTTCAGGAGACTGACAATGCCCTACCGCATGTCCCGTGCCGCCTATGCCGACATGTTCGGTCCGACTGTTGGCGACAAGGTGCGCCTCGCCGATACCGAGCTGTTCGTCAAGGTGGAGAAGGATTTCACCATCTACGGCGAGGAGGTGAAGTTCGGCGGTGGCAAGGTCATCCGCGACGGCATGGGCCAGAGTCAGGCGAGCCGGGCCGAGGGGGCGGTCGATACCGTCATCACCAACGCGCTGATCATCGATCATTCGGGCATCTACAAGGCCGATATCGGCATCACCGATGGTCGCATCTCCGGCATCGGCAAGGCCGGCAATCCGGACGTTCAGCCCGGCGTCACCATCATCGTCGGTCCCGGCACCGAGGCGATTGCCGGTGAAGGCAAGATCCTGACGGCCGGCGCGCTCGATACCCACATCCACTTCATCTGCCCGCAGCAGGTCGATGAGGCGCTCTATGCCGGCATCACCACCATGCTGGGTGGCGGTACGGGGCCGGCCACCGGCACGGCGGCCACCACCTGCACGCCCGGCCCCTGGCATCTTGAGCGGATGATCGAGGCGGCCGAGGGCCTGCCGATGAATCTGGCCTTCTCCGGCAAGGGCAACGCCTCGCTGCCGGCGGCGCTGATTGAACAGGTGAAGGCCGGCGCTTGTGGCCTGAAGCTGCACGAGGACTGGGGCACGACGCCGGCCGCCATCGACAACTGCCTGTCGGTCGCCGACGATTACGACGTGCAGGTCATGATCCATACCGACACGCTCAACGAGAGCGGTTTCGTCGAGGACACCATCGCCGCCTTCAAGGGCCGCACCATCCACGCCTACCACACTGAGGGCGCCGGCGGCGGCCACGCGCCCGACATCATCAAGGTGGCCGGCCTGCCCAACGTGCTGCCGTCGTCGACCAACCCGACGCGCCCTTACACGCGCAATACGCTCGACGAGCACTTGGACATGCTGATGGTCTGCCATCACCTCGATGGCTCCATCCCCGAGGATGTCGCCTTCGCCGAGAGCCGCATCCGCAAGGAGACCATTGCGGCCGAAGACATCCTGCACGATATGGGCGCCTTCTCGATCATCTCCTCCGACAGTCAGGCCATGGGCCGCATCGGCGAGGTGATCATCCGCACCTTCCAGACGGCGCACAAGATGAAGGTGCAGCGCGGCGCCTTGGCCGAGGACGTCGGTACCGACGCCGACAATTTCCGCGTCAAGCGCTACATCGCCAAGGTGACCATCAACCCGGCCATCGCGCAGGGTCTGTCCAAGCATGTTGGCTCGGTGGAAGTCGGCAAGCTCGCCGATCTCGTGCTGTGGACGCCGGCCTTCTTTGGCGTGAAGCCGGATCTGGTGCTGAAGATGGGCACCATCGCCGCCGCCGCCATGGGCGACCCCAACGCCTCGATTCCGACGCCGCAACCGGTGCACTACCGGCCGATGTTCGGCGCTTTCGGCAAGGCGATGACTCGCTCGTCGGTCACCTTCGTGTCGCGCTATGCCTATGAGAATGGCATCAAAGAGCGACTTGGTCTCGATCGCGTGGTGCTGCCGGTCGAGAACACGCGTAGCGGCATCTCCAAGGCGTCGCTGATCCATAATTCGGCAACGCCCAAGATCGAAGTCGACCCGGAGACCTATGAGGTGCGAGCCGACGGTGAACTCCTCACCTGCGAGCCGGCCGACGTTCTGCCGATGGCGCAGCGGTATTTCCTATTTTGATCGGGTGAGAGACGTCGCACGGTCGGCGCCTTTTCGAGGTAGAACGGGACGCAGTGCGGCCCGGGAATAGTCTTTTATGCTCTTCTTTTTTCGTGTCTCCCCGGTTCGTCTCCGCCTCGTCGGGGTACTCGCCGTCACGCAGGTGATCGGTTGGGGTACAACCTTCGACATGCCGGGCGTAATGGCGCGGAAGATGGCGGCCGATGTTGGCCTCAACGTCGACACGACCTTTTTCGGGCTGACGCTGATGATGCTGGTCATTGGCCTGACCGGTCCGGCTGTGGGCGAGGCGGTGCGGCGGATGGGCGCTCAGTGGGTACTGGCGCTTGGCTCGGCGGCCTCGACGGCCGGCCTTGCCCTGCTCGCCGCCGCCGAAGGGCCGATCGGCTATTTCATGGCCTGGACGATGATCGGGGCTGCCGGGGCGTTGGCGCTGTCCGTGCCAGCCTACGCGGCGGCTGTCGAGCGCGAAGGGGCGGCCGGTCGGCAGACCATCGGTGTGCTGATGATCTTCACCGGTGTTTCCTCGACCATCTTCTGGCCGATTCTCGACGCCGTCGATGCCGTGGTCGGATGGCGCGTCACCCTCCTCGCCATGGCAGGACTGCATCTCCTCTTGTGTTTGCCGCTGCACCTTTTTGTTCTGCCACCGATCGACGCTCCTCCGGCCGAATTGGAAACGACCCAGCGGCGCGCGATCGTTCGCGATCGTGACGGCGCGGCGCGCGCCTTCCTGCACATTGGCGTCATCTCGGTCGCCTTTTCCTTCACCACCTTTGGCCTTGCCGCCGCCTATCTCGAACTGTTGCGCGGGGCAGGCGCCTCAGTGGAATACGCCCTGTGGCTCGGCACCATCAGGCCGGTGGTCAGCATTGCGGCGCGCGCTGCCGATCTTGTTCTTGATGGGCGGGGCGGCCCTCTCGCCACCACCGCCGCCGCGGCGCTGTTGATGGGCGCCTCCTTCGCGCTGCTTCTCACCGGTATCGATGGCGTTTGGCTGCTGCCTGCCTTCGTGGCGATCTATGCCTTCGGCGCCGGCCTTTCGGCCATGGCGCGGGCGGTGTTGCCGCTCGCCTTCTTTCCGCCCGACGAATTCTCCCGTCGGTCCGGCCGGCTGGCGCTGCCGCAGAACATCGCCAATGCCGTGGCGCCGGTGGTCTTCGTCGCCGTCATTCACCGTGCCGGCGTTGCCGCTGCCGCGCTGCTCGGTCTTGCCTTGATGGCCGCGGCGCTTGCCTCGGCGGCGCTTTTGGCTAAGCTCATCCGTCCGTCACTTCCCTCGTCTGCCAGGGCCGATACGCCATGATCACCGCCACTCGCATCCTTCCTGCCGGCACTTGGTCCGGTACGCCCTCAGATACGCTCGCTCTTGAGCGCGACGATCGCCACCGCCGCCGCCTCGTCATGCGTTGCGTCGACAAGACCGTATTCCTGCTCGACCTCAAGGAAGCGGCCGTGATGAAGGATGGCGACGCCCTCGAGCTCGAGGATGGACGGCTGATCCTGGTGCAGGCGGTGCCCGAGCGCCTGCTCGAGATTACCGCCGCCAGCCCGGCCGATCTCATCCGCATTGCCTGGCATCTTGGCAACCGGCATCTGCCGGCCCAGTTTCTCGGCGATCGGCTGCGCATCCGCTACGACCACGTTATCGAGGATATGCTGAAGGGGCTCGGCGCCACCGTGACGCCAACCCTGGCCGCCTTCGATCCGGAGGGCGGCGCCTACGGTCACGGCGAGACCCACGGGCACGATCATGATCATGGGGAGCATGAGTATGCCCATGAGCATGGACCGGAACGTCATCACCACGAACACGGCGAGGCGGGCGTCCATCACCATCACGAGCATGCCCACGGCGACGACTGCGGCTGTGGCCATGATCATTCCCATGATGATGCCCATAGGCACGATCATGCCCATGGGCATAGCCACAAGCATGAATGATCCGTCGTCCGGGGCGGCGCTGTCGCGTTTGATGACCTGGTTGTCGCCGGCCTTCCCGGTTGGCGCCTTCACCTATAGCCACGGTCTCGAATGGGCGGTGGAGGACGGCACCGTCACGTCGTCGGCGGCGCTCACCGCCTGGCTGTCCGACATTCTTTGCCACGGCGCCGGCCGCAGTGACGCCATCTTGCTGGTTACCGCCTTTCGCGCCGCCTCAGAGGAGCGAACGAAGGATCTTTTTGAGGTTGCTGAGTTCGCCTATGCCCTCCAGCCCTCCAAGGAGCGGCGGCTTGAGAGCGGGGCACAGGGACGCGCCTTTGTGACAGCCATCGCAGACACCTGGGGGGCGCCGACGCTCGTCGATCTTGCCGGCCGCCTGGCGCCCAATCCGGTTGCCTATCCCGTGGCGGTGGCGGTGGCCGCCGCCGACCACCAACTGCCGCTTGCCGAGACGGTCGAGGCCTATCTGACGGCCTTCGCCGCCAACCTCGTGTCGGCGGCGGTTCGCGCGGTGCCGCTCGGTCAGACCGAAGGGCAGCGGGCGATCCGTGATCTGGTGCCCGTCATTTCCGCCGTCGCGGCTGATGCGCTGCTTGCCTCTCCGGATGATCTCGGGGGAGCTTGCTTGCGGGCCGACATCGCTTCCATGGCTCACGAAACCCAATACACGAGGTTGTTCCGCTCATGACCAAGACAGCCAACGGCCCCCTGCGTGTCGGCGTCGGTGGGCCGGTGGGATCCGGCAAGACCGCGCTGATGGATGCACTCTGCAAGGCCCTTCGCGACCGCTACCAGATCGCCGCCATCACCAATGACATCTACACGCGGGAGGATGCGGAATTCCTCACGCGCTCCGGCGCCCTGCCGCCGGAGCGCATTGCCGGCGTTGAAACAGGTGGTTGTCCGCATACGGCGATCCGCGAGGACGCCTCGATCAACCTCGCCGCCATCGCCGACATGAACGAGAAATTTCCCGATCTCGATCTCATTCTCATCGAGTCGGGCGGTGACAATCTGGCGGCGACCTTCTCGCCCGAGCTGGCCGACCTGACGATCTACGTCATCGACGTCTCGGCCGGCGACAAGATCCCGCGCAAGGGTGGGCCGGGCATCACCCGTTCCGACCTTCTGGTGATCAACAAGATCGATCTTGCTCCGTATGTCGGCGCTTCGTTGGACGTGATGGACCGAGACGCCAAGCTGATGCGCAAGGGAAGGCCCTTCGTGTTCACCGACGTGCGGCGCGGGCACAACGTCACAGACGTTGTCCGGTTCATTGAGGAGCAGGGCGGCCTCGTCGGCTAACTTTAGCCGTGGAAGTGAATTTAGTTATTTTTGGCAATGATTTCACGCGCTGAACATGTTCTGTAAGCCAAAGTTAACGGCCTGCGCCTAAAGCGGAATCATCCCGGTCTGCGGGAGAATACCGCTGGGGCAAGCGACAATGTTCAGCATCCACTCTGTATCCGCCAAGATTGCCGCCATCGTTCTGCTGGCGATCGTCGGGCTCGGGACGATCGGTTACCTGGGTTACGCCGATCTCCGCTCCGAGCTGATGGGCCAGAAAAAGCTCGAGCTTCAAGATCAGGTCGAGACGGCTCGGTCGATGATCGAAGGCTTTCGCGACCGCGCGGTGAAGGGCGAGATGACTGTGACTGAGGCCCAGGAGGCCGCCAAGGCGGTGCTGAGGCCGGTTCGCTTCGGTCCCGACAAGAATTACTTCTTCATCTACGCTGCTGATGGCCAGAATATTCTCCTGCCGGCCAAGCCGGAGCTGGAGGGCAAGAGCCTCATCGACATGAAGGATACCAACGGCAAGCCGCTGGTCCGTGACATGCTGGCGATCGCCAAGGCCGGCGGTGGTAACTACGAATACATGTGGGTCAAGCCCGGCGACAAAGAGCCGTCGCTGAAGCTTGCCTACGCCGCCAACGTCGAGGGATGGAACTGGATGCTCGGCACCGGCTTCCATGTTGCCGACATCGAAGCCTCGCTCGCAGCCAGTACGCGCCGGGTTGGCCTCATCACCCTCGTGTCTCTGCTCATGCTCGGTGCGCTGTCGTTCGTCGTGGCGCGTGGTATCTCTGGGCCGCTCTCCCGTCTGACCCGCTCGATGGACCGTCTACAGAATGGCGACCTCGATGCCGAGATCTCCGGCGCGGCACGCAAAGATGAGATCGGACTGATCGGCCGTGCCGTTGCCCGCTTCCGCGATCTGCAGCGCGAGCGTATCGCCGCCGAAGCGGATGCCGAGGCAGCGCGGGCCGCCGCCATGGAAAAGGCACGGCGCGATGCACTGACCGGACTTGCCGACGGCTTCGACAGGTCGTTCCGCGAAACGTCGGCCGGTATCGAAAGCACGGCAACCGGTTTCGAGCGCGTCGCCTCGGACTTGCTTGCCGTGTCAGACCACACCCGTCGCCAGGCGGAAGCCTCGGCCGAGGCTGGCCGACAGGCAAAAGACAACGTACAGGCGGTGTCGAGCGCCGCCGAGGAACTGTCGGCGTCGATCGCCGAGATCGTCACCCAGGTCAACAAGACCGCCGCCATTTCGAGTGGTGCCGTGCGCGAGACCGCACGGGCCACCGAAGTGATCCGCGGCCTCGACGAGGCGTCGGGCGAGATCGGCAAGGTGGTGGCGCTGATCCAGGAGATCGCCGACCAGACCAACCTTCTCGCCCTCAACGCCACTATCGAGGCCGCGCGGGCCGGCGAGGCCGGCAAAGGGTTTGCGGTCGTGGCGTCCGAGGTGAAACAACTCGCTGCTCAGACCTCCAAGGCTACCGACGAGATATCCCGGCGTATCGCCGTCATCCAGTCGGCGACCGGCGAGGCGGTGACGGCCACCGGCACCGTCGAACACTCGATCGAGCGCGTCAACGAGGTGACCTCATCGATCGCCGCGACGCTGGACCAGCAAAACGCCGCCGTTTCCGAGATTACCCGCGCCATATCCTCGACGCTGGCCGCCGTCGGTAGCCTCGCCGCCGATATGACGCGGCTGATGGAGAATGCCGAGGCATCTGACTCCAAGTCGCAGGAGGTAGCCGTGCAGGCTCGTCGAATGCTCGGCGACAGCCAAGCGCTGCAGGCCGAGGTCGACCGGCTGATGCACGAGATGCGCGCCGCCTGACCGCGGCCTGTTGCATTCAGTAATGGGGCGGCGGCGGCTCTCGGCCGACCGGCGCTCTCGCCGCCAGCTCCATTTCCTTGACCTCGTCAAGCAGGCTGGTCACCAGACGCCTCAGCGTGTCGATCTCTTTCCACTGGTCGGTGACGGCGGTGTTGAGATCGTCGATCACCTGTTCCTGATAAGCGACCTTTTCCTCGAGCGCGTCGATGCGCGCTTCCGTGGTCTGCGCGGTCATGGTCTCGCCTCGGTCAGTTGGGGAAGGAACGGGTAGCCGACGCCTCGCCGAGCGTTCGGCCGAATGTGGTGCCCCGATCCCTGGCGGTGGCCGTCCAGGCGTAGCGGTGCGGGCCGGCTGGCGGACAGGGGCCGAGATAGCGGAAGGCACCGGCTGGGATCAGGTCGTTGCCGGCATAGGGCACCGTGCCGCCGCCGTGGTGGAAGTCGGGTGCGTTGAGATCGGTCATTTCAAAGACGATGGTCCGCGTACCGGGCGGCACGTTGGCAAGGCGAAATTCCGGACTTGCGACCTCCGTCGGACGGCCGCTGTCGCAGGCCGGCGTCGCGCCCCAGGCAAAGGACAGTTCGAAAGCGGCGGCGGGCAGGGAGAAGCCCACCAGTGCGACGGCAGCGGCGAGGTATCTCAGCATGGCAATCCTCTCGAACATGGGCTGGAGTTTGTCACCGGAGGCCTCTTGAGGCAAGCGGGCGAACCGATCCGCATTGCTTCGGCCTTGCGGGCGGGGCGCAAGGAAGAGTAGGCAGAAAGTCTAATTCGTCTGCCGATCTCCGGCGTGCCGCGAGGACCGCCGGCCCTTTCTCGGTTTTAGCGCCGGTTTCCGCCCGTGATCGCCATTGCCCTCGATGTTCTGCCTATCTTTCTACTGATCCTGATCGGCTATCTCCTTGTCCGCTTCGGCGTGATGAAGGCGGATGTCGGTAACGGTCTTTCCGATTTCGTTTTCACCGTCGCCATGCCGACGCTGCTGTTCAAGACGGTGGCGGTGGCGCATGTCGAGGGCAGTTCGCCCTGGACGATCTGGGTGGCTTATTTTTCCGGCGTTGCCGTTACCTGGACTGCTGGACATCTCGCGGTAACCCGGCTTTTCGGGCGTGATGCCCGCATCGGCGTGCTGGCCGGCGTCAGCTCCGCCTTCGCCAACAACCTGTTCATCGGCCTGCCACTCGTTCAGCGCATTGTCGGCGACGACGGCGTCGTGGCGCTGTCCATTCTGCTCTGCGCCCACCTGCCGGTAATGATGATCGCCGGCACGGTGCTGATGGAACAAGCCGAACGGCAAACCGGCGGCCGAGCCCCCCAACCGATGACCGCCGTCCTCAGGCAGGTCGGTCGCAACCTCGTGCGCAATCCGCTGGTGGTTGGCCTAGTGCTTGGCTCTCTGTGGCGCATGTCCGATCTGCCGCTGACCGGTGTTATTGGCACGGTTGTGAACGACATCGGCGATATCGCTGGCTCGGCGGCGCTGATTTCGCTCGGCATGGCGCTGATGAAATACGGCATTTCAGATGGTATCCGGCCAGCGCTCGTCACCTCGGCGTTCAAGCTGTTCCTGCTGCCGGCCTCCGTTTACACGGCGAGCCGCCTGCTTGGCCTCGATGCCACCTGGACGGCGGCGCTGGTGCTGACATCCTCGGTGCCGACCGGCATCAATGCCTGGCTGATCGCCAACCGCTTCGGCGTTGGCCACGGTCTTGCCTCGTCGTCGATCACCATCACCACCGCCGTCGGCGTGGTGACTACGACTTTCTGGGCCTGGCTGCTCGGCTAGTGGAAATTCTGCTGGCGTCGCCGCTTGGCTTCGATTCTGCTTTTCCTTTGCGTGGCTGTGATGCGTGCCGTATGACGGGCGCCGGTATTTTCGAGGCGTTTCCATGTCCGATACATCTCTCGTGCCCGTTCCTCGCAGCGGCATCCTCGACATCGACCTCTACGTTCCCGGCGGATCGCAGGCCGCGGCAGGCAAGAAGCTCTACAAGCTCTCTTCCAACGAGACGCCGCTCGGGCCGAGCCCAAGGGCGCTGAAGGCCTATGCGCGCGTGGCGAGCAAGCTGGAACTCTATCCCGACGGTTCGTCGACCGAGCTCCGGCAGGCCATTGCCGAGACCCATGGCCTCAACGTCGATCGCATCCTCTGCGGCAATGGTTCGGACGAGCTACTGCATCTTCTTGCCGAGTGCTATCTGTCGCCCGGCGACGAGGCGATCTATTCCGAGCACGGTTTTCTGGTCTATCGCATCTCCATTCTCGCCGCCGGCGCGACGCCAGTGGTGGCGAAAGAGTCCGCCTACACCACCGACGTTGACGCGATCCTTGCTGCCGTGACGCCGCGGACGCGCATGGTGTTCCTCGCCAATCCCAACAATCCCACCGGCACCTACATCCCGATGGCCGAGGTGCGGCGGCTGCATGCGGAACTGCCGGGCAACGTCCTGCTGGTGCTCGACGCCGCCTACGCCGAATATGTCCGCCGCAACGATTACGAGAGTGGCGTCGAACTGGTCGCCTCGGCCGACAACGTGGTGATGACGCGCACCTTCTCGAAGATCCACGGTCTTGCCGCGCTGCGCATCGGCTGGCTCTACGGGCCGAAGGCCGTTGTCGATGTGTTGGAACGGGTGCGTGGGCCGTTCAACCTCAACGCGGCGGCGATTGCTTCCGGTGCCGCTGCCGTGCGTGACCGCGTCTTCGTGGAGGCGGCGGTCGAGCACAATCTCCGCTGGGGCGCTTGGCTCACGGCCGAACTCGGCAAGCTCGGGCTGACGGTGACCCCGTCGGTTGCCAACTTCCTGCTGGTGCATTTCCCTCCGACAGGAAAGACCGCCGACGCCGCCGACAAGGCGCTGCTCGCCGAGGGCGTCGTGGTGCGCAAGGTGGGGGGGTATGGCCTGCCCAACGCTCTCCGGATGACCGTGGGATCGGAAGAGGCCTGCCGTCGCCTTATTGAGGTGCTGACGAATTTCATGAAGGGGACGGTATGACCGACGCACTCTTTCCCCGCCTCGCCATCATTGGCATCGGCCTGATCGGCTCATCGATCGCCCGAGCCGCCCGCCTCAATGGTCTGGTGGGCGAGATTGCCATCTCAGACCTGTCGCCGGTCATCCTGAAGCGGGCCGAAGAGCTGTCGCTCGGCGACAGCTACCATGTCGCCGCCGGCGACGCCGTGGTGGGTGCCGATCTGGTGATTGCCTGCGTGCCGGTGGGTGCCGCCGAAGCAGTGGCCCAGGCGATCGCGCCGCACCTCAAGCCCGGCGCCATCGTCTCCGACGTCGGGTCCGTGAAGGGATCGGTTGTCCGTCAGATGAAGCCGCATCTGCCGGACAACGTCCATTTCATCCCGGCCCATCCGGTGGCCGGCACCGAATACTCCGGCCCCGACGCCGGTTTTGCCGAACTGTTCGTCAATCGCTGGTCAATCGTCTGTCCGGATGAGGGCACCGATCCCAAGGCGCTCGACCGGCTCATCGCCTTCTGGGCCGGCATGGGCGCCAACGTCGAGTGCATGAGCGCCGAGCGGCACGATCTGGTGCTGGCCATCACCAGCCATCTGCCGCATCTCATCGCCTATAACATCGTCGGCACCGCCGCCGATCTCGAGAAGGTCACCGAATCCGAGGTGATGAAATTCTCGGCCGGCGGTTTCCGCGACTTCACGCGTATCGCCGCGTCCGATCCCACCATGTGGCGCGACGTGTTCCTGCATAACAAGGACGCGGTGCTGGAAGTCCTTGGCCGTTTCCAGGAGGATCTGTTCGCGCTGCAGCGGCAGATCCGCTGGGGGGAGGGCGACCGTCTCTATGAGCTGTTCAGCCGCACCCGCGCCATCCGTCGTGGCATCCTGACACTCGGTCAGGACGAGCCGGAGGCGGATTTCGGCCGTTCGCACAAGGCGCCGCCGAAATCTCCGTCAGAATAGCGGCGCGAGACGCGCAATCTCGCGGCCATTGGCCGAGACGACGCCGTCGGCAATCTTGAGTCCGATGGAGCGACCGCCGTCGTCGGCGGCGGTGCCCATGAACACGAAGGCCATGACGAGGCCGGCAACCTCCGGCGTCAGGCTCCTGCCGCCGGCTGCGGCGGCGACCGCCAGCGCGTTGAGGTCCCGGCCGGTGACCTTTCCATCGGCTTCGACGAGGCCGGTCTCGGAGACCGTCCCTTCGCCCGACAGCGCCAGCGTGGCGCCACCGAGTTCGGCGGCAAGCCGATGCAGGGTGAGCTTACCGCCTGCCGCCTTCCAGCCAACGAGCGCCGCGGGGCCGCCCGTGGCCATGTCGGCTTCAGCCAGGGTGGCGGCCAGCGTCAGGCGGACCGGAAGCGGGGTCAACGTCGTGCCGCCGACGGCAATACCGAGGTTGTCGGCAGTGGCGGCGATGTCTGCGTCCTCGGGCCGTTCGGCGGTGCGCGCCAGTAGAAGTTCGCTGCGCCCCATGGTCAGTTTGCCTTCGGTGCTGCCGGCGAGTGGTCCGGTTGCCGAAAGATCCACTGTCCTGAGAGCGAGTCGATTGGCGAGGCCGTCGGCGAAGCCGATGCTGGCGGTGAGTTCACTGGCGGTGAGGTCGAACCGCCGGCCATCGGGGGCGGCGTAGGAGGTCGACCCATCGAAATGAAAATCGAGCCGGTGCGGGTTGAAGACGGATCCCTCGCCATGCGCGCCGGCGGTGGTAAATTTGCCGCCGTCGGAGAGTGTGGCAGACAGGCCGCCGTCGCAATTGACGATCAGCTGGAAAGGCCAGCCGCTGATCGTTTCGCCGGTGCAGTCGATGACGACGCCATTCCGCGCGGAAAGATCGGCGATGGATTTATGAATGGTATCGCCGAGCCACCAGCGGGCGCCGAACCATACGCCGGTCCACAGGATGGCGACTGCGACGATCGTCCAGAGGGCCCACCGTGTCGTCCGTGTCATGACGCTTCCCCGCAAGACAGGCGCCCCCCATGGACGCACTGTTCACCTTCCATCCACTAGAGCAATGTGGCGAAAGATGGAATCGTCTTCGCCGGGCGTTGCATTCGGCGATCGGGATGTTACGCATTTTGACGGCGACAGGACGGAGCGGAAGGATGGACGCGAGCATCTGGGTGTTCGGCTATGGCTCGCTGATGTGGAACCCCGGCTTTCCATATCTCAGGGCAGAACAGGCGCGGATGCACGGCGTCCGTCGCGCGCTCTGCATTCGCTCAACGCATTATCGCGGCACACCGGAAAACCCAGGCTTGGTGTTCGGTCTCGATCGTGGCGGCTCCTGCCATGGCGTCGCCTTCGAGGTCGCCGAGGCGGATCGTGAGGCAGTGGTCGCCTATCTCAGGGCGCGCGAGCAGATCTCCATGGTGTACCACGAGGTCGTCCGGCCGGCGCGGCTTGCCAGCGGCGAGACGGTTGGGGCGTTGGTCTACGTCGCCAACCAGGGACATGAACAATATGCCGGGGGCCTCGATTTCGGGGAAATACTGGCCATCATTCGGCAGAGCAGCGGCGAGATGGGCCCGAACATAGACTATGTGACCGCAACGCTCAAGCGCTTGCAGGACATGGGCATCCGCGACCAGGCGCTCGAGAGGATCGTCGCGGCGCTTGTGGGGGCGGGCAACGAGCCCTCAGACTGAGGTATCGCTTGCCGTCAGCTCGTCGACGCGCGCGCGCGCCGTTGCCGGCAAATCATCGCCGCGCGCCGCCGCCTCGACCAGCAACCGATCGCAGGCCGCCTCGATCTCGTTCTCCAGCTTCTGAAACATGTCGCGCGGCTTGAGGCCGGGCGGAATCGGCTCGAGAATTTCCACGACGATGGTGCCGCGTCGGTGGAAGCGCGCCTTGCGCGGCCAGACGGTACCGGCGTTGTGGGCGACGGGAAGCACGGGTACATCGAGCGACTTGTAGATCTGGGCGATGCCCTGCTTGTAGTCCGGCCGGGCACCGGCTTCGGCGCGCGTGCCCTCAGGAAATATGATCACCTGGCGGCCGGCGGCGACGGCGACGCGGGTGCCCTCGATCACCTTTCTGAGGGCCGCGGTGGGGCTGCCGCGGTCGATCGCTATGTTACCGGCAAGCTTCAGCCACCAGCCGAAGACCGGAATCCAGGTCAGCTCCCGCTTCAGGATGAAGGCGGGATCGGCGAGCAATGGCACCAGCGCCAATGTCTCGAAGGTGGACTGATGCTTGGACGCCAGGATGAAACCTCCCGGCGGGATGCGCTCGAGATGACGGTATTCGTGGCGCGTGCCGGTGATGAGGCTGTGCAGGCCGATCAGCGTGGAGGTCCAGGCCTTCACGACGATCATCACGCCACGGTGGCCGCCGAGCGCGAAGGGGGCGCCGAGAATGGCCATGACGGCGGTCACCGAGAAGAAGGCGAAGCTGTAGAGATAGGAGCGGATCAGCATGGATCGTCTTCCGGGGTGGGCAGGCTTTCGTTTTGCGCATCCGCTTATCCAAAAAGTCTTGCAACTTTTCGGGCGGATGCGTCAGCCAAAAGCTCCGCCGATGAGTTCGGCGAGATCGTCGACACCGACGAGCGACAGGCGAAGGCGTGTTGCCGTATACTTCAGGTATTCTTGCAGGAGAAGCAGGATCATGCCTCGGTCCTCCGACCAATTGACCAACGTCAGGCCGGGGCGGGTCACCGGGTAGGGAATGAGCCGGATATCCGGCATGGCATGCGACAGCTCCAGCATGGAGCGCGGCATGTGATAGGCGGATGTGACGACGATCAGCGACAGGAAGCCGTTGCGCCGCGCCCATTTGGCCGTCTCGAGGGCATTGCCGATGGTGTTGGCGGCGCGGCGGTCAAGATCGACGCAACAGGCCATCATGTCCGGCTCTGCTTCGACCATGCGGCCTAATCGCGTTGCCGACGTGCCGGGATGAACGCCGGAGATCAGCAGACGCCGTGCCTTGCCGGCGGTCATCAGTTCAATGGCCCCGGTGATGCGCTCGGCACCGCCGGTGAGCACGACGATGCCGTCGGCGGCCAGCGGCGAGGGTGTCTGGTAATTGACGATGGTATCGACGAAACGGAAGAAGCCGCCGAAGAAGAAGCCGCTGCCAATCAGCAGGGCGGCCGCGATGATGATGCCTATTGATCGGCGGGCGCGGGTGCGCTCACCGAAGGCTTGCTGGGGCCCGTCGGCTGTCTCTCTCGTGGGAGCGGACGATTCCATCATGACGGCATTCTAGGAAATCGGTCGACAATTGACAAATCCCGCGATCTTCCGTCCGGCTTGTCAATCGAGTGCCGAAAGTGACCTTTGCACGGCAAGGCGGGACGTCAGCGCCGTCAACAGCGCAACCGCCACGACGAGCGCCAGCACCAGACCATAGGCGGTTCCCGGCAGCTCGAAGCGACCGAACAGCGCCTCAAGCTGGTCGGCGCCGGGTCGGCCAGTCGAACCGCCGATCACCCAGGCGGTGATGGCCATGGCAAGAAGCGCCAGTGCGCCGCCGATGGCGCCGCCTTCGACGCCGAACAGCAGGAAACGGCGCTGGAACTGACCGGCGATGAAGCGATCCTCGGCCCCACAGAAGTGCAGAACCTCGATGACATCGCGGTTTCCCGCCATGGCGGCGCGTGTGGCGAACACGACCGAGAGGACAAGGGCGACCAGCATCAGCATCATCAGGCCGATGCCGGCGAACACCATGGAGGACGCCATGGCCGACAAGCGGTCGATCCAGAGCGCATGATCATCGACGCTGCCGCCCCTGATCTGGCGGCTGACCGCGTCGGCAAGTGCCTTGGCGTCGAAGGCGGTGGCGTCATCGATCGAAACGACGACCAGGCGAGGCACCGGCAAAGCGGAAAGGTCGGTGCCCGGTCCGAGCCAGGGTTCCAACAACCGTTGCGTCTCCGCATCGCTCAGGCCATGGGCGCTGCCGACGCCGGGGAATTCCTGGGCCAATGCCACCGCCTTCTCGACTTCGCCACTGATCGCGACGCCATCGAGCGGCCTGACCTCGATGGTCACCTCGCGGCCGATGTCGGAGGCCCAAGCATTGGCGGCCCGATCGATCACCGAGACGACGGCGATGGTAAAGCCGGCGAGGAAGGTCATGATGGCGATGACCAGGACCAGCGTGCGGCCGGCGATGGCCTGCGGCGGCACGATTGGCGAGGCGCCATCCGCCTCGGAGTTCGGCCTGACTTTGGCCTTGATGGCGATTCTGGTGCGTTTGGGGACCGCCATTTTCATTCGTAGATCTCGAGATGGCCGCCTTCGATCACCATGCGTCGCACGTCGAGCTGGTCCATCAGACCGATGTCGTGGGTGGCGATGAGCACGGCGGTGCCGAGGCGGTTGAGTTCCAGGAAGAGGCGCAGCAGGCGACGGGCAAGCGGCGGATCGACGTTGCCGGTCGGTTCATCGGCGAGCAGGAATTCCGGCTTGGTGATCAGCGCGCGGGCGATCGCGGCACGCTGCTTCTCCCCGCCCGACAGCACCGGCGGGTAGACGTGCTTGCGGTCGCCGAGGCCGACCCAGTCGAGCAGGTCGGCGACGTCGGCGCGATAGCTCGCCTCGTCCTTGCCGAGCACGCGGTAGGGCAGCGCCACATTCTCATAGGTGGTCAGGTGGTCGAGCAGGCGGAAGTCCTGGAAGACGACGCCGATGCGGCGGCGCAACGCCGGCATGTCGGCGCGTCTCAGGAGGGCGGTGTCCTTGCCGAAGATGGAGATGAGGCCGCGCGTCGGCTTGAGGTTGAGGAACAGAAGACGGATCAACGTCGTCTTGCCGGCGCCGGAAGGGCCGGTCAGAAACTGGAAGGAATGGGGAGCGATCGAGAAGGTCAGATCGCTCAGCACCTCTCGCCCCGTTCCATAGCGGAGACCGACATTTTCAAACCTGATCATGCTTCTTTTCCGCCTCAGTCGCCGGCGGGCCTTCGGCCCTTGGCTTCCGCTCCGCTTTCCGTCTTTCGGGGCTTCGTCCCGAAAGACCCGCTCTGCGCGGCGCCGTTTGGCGCCGGAAGCCGCTGACGCGGCTTCTTGTTTATTCTTTTCCGCCTCAGTCGCCGGCGGGCCTCCGGCCCTTGGCTTCCGCTCCGCTTTCCGTCTTTCGGGGCTTCGTCCCGAAAGCCCCGCTCCGCGCGGCGCCGCTTGGCGCCGGAAGCCGCTTCGCGACTTCTTGTTGTTCATTCCGCCTCAATCGCCGGCGGGCCTCCGGCCCTTGGCTTCCGCCTTGCCTGCCTCCATCAGGCAGTTCCCACCACGATGGGCCTGCTTTGAGGCTTCTTGTGGTTGTCCCCAGACCTCATAATTGATGTTGCGGCCCTTGTCCTTAACGTTTCATTAAGTATGTTGCCGCCATCCCTTGGAAAAGCCACGGTGGCAATGGGGGAGATGCGTCGCCCACCTCTCCCAAACAAGCCGGTCGGCGGCCAATCGGGGGCCGAAGATGAGAATTGTCTGCCCCGCCTGCGAGACGGGGTACCAGGTAGCCGACGGCACGCTCGGCGTCACCGGCCGCAAGGTGCGCTGTGCCCGCTGCGGCACGGTCTGGCACGCGATGCCAAACGACTATCCCGAAGCGCCGGTCGCTGCTCCTCCCGTTGTCCGGTCGCCGAGCAGCGGACCTGAGCCCAGTGAAGATGAGTGGCGCGACGCCATTGTCGGCGATGGCCCCAAGAGCGGCTTCGATGCCGAGGCGGCTACTGCCAAGGAAAGCGGGGTCAACGACCAGTCGGCCATCGACGATCTTTTCGCGTCAGGCCCCGACGATGACGAAGCGGCTGAGAAAGCGGCATCCGAGACCACGGAAGACGGCAATGATCAGTCGGCTATCGACGACCTGTTCGCAACCGGGCCGACCGCAGGAGAAACCGAGAAGACTGAGGCAGAAGAGGTATCGCCTCCGGTCGAGGCCGAAGTTTCTCCGACCATCGACGCGCCACCGGCCGGTTTCGGGCGTGGTCGCAAGACGCGCGGCAAGAAGGCACGACGAGGGTCTTCGACCATGGTCATGCTCGATCGGCACCTGTCGACGCCGGTCGCCTCGGCGCTCTTGATCAGCTTTCTGGTGCTGTTCTGCGTGGTCGCGGTGATCGGTCGCGAACGGATCGTCGCGACTCTCCCCGATTTTGCCGGCATCTACGAACTGATTGGCCTCAAGGTAAATCTGCGAGGGCTCGATTTCCAGAACGTCGCCGCCCATCAGGAGATGGATGGCTCGACGCCGGTGCTGGTGGTGGATGGCGACATTGTCAACCTCGGAAACGAATCCAAGAACTTGCCGGCGGTCCGGGTCACGCTGAAGTCGTCGACCGGCCGCGATGTCTATGCCTGGAACTATACCCTGCCGCAGCTCAACATCGACCAGATGGGCAAGGCGCACTTCAAGACTCGGCTTCTCGCGCCCCCAGAAGCGTCGGTGACCGTGGAAGTCCGGTTTACAGACCAGCATTAGCCGTAATATAGCTCCGCCCGAAAGCGGCCGGGGCTGTGCGACGGTTCCGGATGCGCGCCCTTTGCCGGTCCGTGGTGGATCGGGGCTCATCGACCGTCGCGACCTCAGGAGACCGGGATGAAGGGCAGAACCATCGACGTGCTGTTTTCGGAAGAGACGATCGCCGCGCGCGTCGACGCCATGGCCAAACAGATTGCCGCCGATCAGCCCGAAGATCTCATGGTGATCGCCATCCTCAAGGGCAGCTTCATGTTCGCCGCCGACCTCCTGCGCGCCCTGCACCGTGAGGGCCTGGAGCCGCAGGTGGAGTTCATGATGCTGTCGAGCTATGGCACGGGCACCACGTCTTCCGGCATCGTCAAGATCATTCGCGACATCGATACCGACGTCGCCGGTCGCTCGGTGCTGATCATCGACGATATCCTGGAATCCGGTCGGACGCTGGCCTTCGCTCGACGCCTCACCGAGGACCGGGGGGCGAAAGAGGTCAAGGTGGCCGTGTTGCTCGACAAGCCGGGCAAGCGCAAGGCGGAGATCGAGGCCGACATCGTCGGGTTCTCCTGCGCCGATGTGTTCGTGGTCGGCTACGGCATGGACGCCGCTCATGCTTATCGCCAGCTGCCCTTCGTTGGCGTCGTCACCGACTGAGGGCTCTCATCTGGTGTGAGCTGCTCAGTTGTGTAACAATCATATCGAATTTGTTTCGATTCCAAAGGAAGTGCCAGGGGGCTGCCATGGCGCGCATTCTACTGACTGAGGACGACGAGTCGGTCCGGGCTTTCGTGAAGAGAGCGCTGGAACTCGATGGCCATGAGATCGTCGAGGCCGAAGATGGCGGCATCGCGCTGGAGATCCTCAACGTACAGCAAGGCAACTTCGATCTGTTGCTGTCCGATATCATGATGCCTGTCATGGACGGCATCGCTCTGGCGCTGGCCGCTGCCCGTGACTTTCCCAACCTCGCCATCCTGTTGATGACAGGCTTCGCCGACCAGCGCGAACGTGCTTTCGGGCTCGACAGCCTGGTGAGTGGCGTTATTTCCAAACCGTTCACGCTCGCCGAGATTCGCGTCGCCGTGGCGCAGGCGCTCGTCGGCCGGGCCACCACCGAGAAGATCGCCTGAGGCTCAGCGTGCGCCCTGAATTCTTTTGAATCTTGGCGTCCTCGGCGGATTCATTCCCGATTCTGACCGGGCACCCACAGCACATCGCGACCGCCTAGGTCGTTGGCCCAGCGGCTGGCCACGAACAGGAAGTCGGACAGACGGTTGAGATAACGCACCGCTTCCGGGTTGACCTTCTCGCCCGCCGTGCGGGCGAGTGTCACCGTGGCCCGCTCGGCCCGTCGGCAAATGGTGCGTGCCATGTGCAGATGAGCCGCTGCGTCACTGCCGCCTGGAAGCACGAAGGTGGTGAGCGGCGCAAGGCCGCGGTTGAGATAGTCGATCTCCTTCTCCAGCCGCTCGACCTGGACGGGCAGGATGCGTAGCGGCTCGAAAGCCGGCGGCTCCAAGGCTTCCGGTGTTGCGAGATCGGCCCCGAGATCGAACAGATCGTTTTGGATGGCGCCCAGCATCAGGTCGAGGTCGGGATACTCGGAGATGTGCAACCGCGCGACACCGACCGCCGCATTGGTCTCGTCGACGCCGCCGATCGCTTCGAAACGCGCGTCATCCTTCGGCCGACGCTCGCCGGTGGAAAGACCGCTCGATCCGTCGTCGCCGGTGCGGGTATAGATGCGATTGAGCCGAACCATGCTGCACTCCCGGTGCTCGGAGGCGCTCATTCGAATCGGATTTGGACCGACCGCTGCGAACGAGTGCGCCGAGGGCACTATCAATTATTTGATTCTAGTGCGGTTCATGACGCCGACACTCGATCGCTCATTGTCACGAGGTTGGATCAAGTGTTGGCGTCACCGCGCTAGCAAACTATCCTCCGCATATTCGCGTAGATAGCCGGGGGGCTCAATCCGTCATTGGGCGGCGACCGTCAAGCTGTGGTGTTAGCGAGCGCCGCCTGGAAGGTCGACCCCGAGTGCCTCGGCAATGGTTCTGAGACCGAGGACGAGGCCCATGCGGTCGATGCCGTGGCCGAGGCCGGGAGACAGATGCAGCGACACCGGCAGTCCGGCGGCGGTGAGGGCGGCCGCGGCAACGCGGCTGCTTTCAACCGGCAGCACCTGATCGGCGGTGCCGTGAACGAGCAGCACCTTCGGTTTCGCCGAGATTTCGCCGAGATGCTCGGCGCCGGCGAGATAGCCCGAGTAGCCGACGATCAGCGCCGGCGTCACCTTGCACCTGAGGCCGACGTGCAGCGCCATCATGGTGCCTTGGCTGAAGCCGACCAGCACGAGACGATCGGGTGAGACGCCCCAGCGTTCGAGTTCGGCATCCAGAAAGCGATCGAGGGCCGGCCCGGCGGCAACAACGCCTGTCCAACGTTCGGCCTCGTCGCGCATGGTCAGCGGAAACCACTGACGACCGCCCGGCGCCATGGGGCAAGCATCGGGAGCGTGCGGCGAAACGAAGGCGACATCCGGCAGGAAGGGCGCCCAGCTTTCGGCGATATCGTAGAGATCCTCGCCGTTCGCCCCATAACCGTGCAACAGCACGACGAGGGCGTCGGCGTTGCCGCTCGCAGGTTCGAGGCGTGGACCGTCGATATCGGCCATGGGAAGCTCCTCCGGGATCGGTTCAGACCGGGAGGACGTTTCTGCCCTGCCGCATCGCCTTGTAATAGGCCCAAAGCAGTTTCGCCGCAACGCCGCGCCAAGGGGACCAAAGCTCTGATATCGCCCGCAATTCCTTTTCGCTGGGGCGCCCCTGCAACGCTAATGCTTCGAAGGCGGCCACTTGCAGAGCCAGATCTCCAGCCGGAAGCACATCGGCATTGCGGGCGCAGAACAGCAGGAAGATTTCGGCCGTCCAGCGGCCGATGCCGTGGATCGCCGTCAGTTTTTCGGTTGCCACCTCCGGCGTTTCCGCCGCAAGACCTTCGAGGTCAAGGCCGGCGGAGGCCGCTTCCGCGAGGGCGGTGAGCGTCCTGACCTTGCCGCGCGACAGTCCGGCGGCGCGCAAGGCCTCCTCGCTCTGGCGGAGATAGTTCTCGGCTGTCGCCGCGGCGAGGAGCGCCTCGAAACGCGCCCAGATGGCGTCGGCGCTCGACACCGAAAGCTGCTGCGCCACGATGATGCGGGCGATCCCCTCGAAACCGGGCGGGCGGTAGCGGATGTCGACGGGGCCAGCCAGGGCTCTGACCGGCACGAGGCGCGGGTCGACGCGCTCGAGATAGTCGAGACCTTCGGCCATGTCGGCGTCGGTAAGGATGAGGCGCATCGCAGTCCTCCTTGAGCACGAGACTTCAACATCCCGAGCGTATACTGTCCAGTCCGCCAGAAGCCGGCAGCAGTGCCGGTGGGCCTGCCACTTGCTTGAGAAATGACCGTTCCCGTCTTCCGTTTCGCGCCGTCGCCCAACGGGCCGTTGCACCTCGGCCATGCCCTGTCGGCACTGATCAATGCCGACATGGCCGCTCGGAGTGGTGGCCGCGTGCTCGTCCGTATCGAGGATGTCGATGCGACGCGCGCCCGGCCTGAGTATGAGCGGTCCATTCTCGACGATCTCGACTGGCTCGGCGTCAGGTACGAGAAGCCCGTCCGTCGGCAATCGGAACATGCGGACGACTATGCGGCGGCTCTCGATCGCCTCGCCGCCCTGGGGCTCGTCTACCGTTCCTTTCTGAGTCGGACGGAGATCGCCGCCGCCATTGCCGCCGAGGAGGCACGGAACGGCGGACCGTGGCCGCGCGATCCGGACGGTGCCCCGCTCTATCCTGCTGTCGACCGCGACCGGCCTGATGAGGAAGCGGCCGCTCTTGCCGGGGCCGGCCGACCTCATGCGCTACGGCTCGACATGATGAAGGCGGTCCAGCTCGTTGGCCCACTGTCCTGGCAGGAGTTCGGCGACAGTCTCGATGGGCCGGGCGAGACAATGACCGCCGATCCCGCCGCCTGGGGGGACGTGGTGCTCGCCGGCAAGTTCGCGCCGGCCGCCTACCATCTCGCCGTCGTCGTCGATGACGCGTTGCAGGGGGTGACGGATGTGGTGCGTGGCCGCGACCTCTATTTTGCGACCGCCGTGCACCGCTTGCTGCAAACGCTGCTGGGGCTGCCGGCGCCGCGCTATCATCATCACCGGCTGATCGTCGATATCGACGGCCGCAAGCTCTCGAAATCCAGGGGATCTGCGGGGCTGGCGGCATTGCGGAAATCTGGCGCCACGGTTGCTGATGTCCGCCACATCGTCGGGTTACCCGATCGGAACTCTACGCAATAACCCGTCTCGTCAAGAGGACGGAACGAGCCCAGACTTGTCCTGAAAAGGGACGGGAAGTGCGCCCTGGGGGACCTCATGGCACAGGCGACCATCGCCATCCTCGGCGGTGCCGGCAACACCGGCCGACGTCTGGCACGGCTGCTCGCCCGAGTTGGAACCTACGAACTCCGCCTGATGGGCCGCAACAAGGCGTCGGTGGATGATGCGGCGGCCGAAATCGCTAAGGAAACTGGTGCGACGTTGGTCGGTGTTGGCGCCGATAGCGCCGATCGTGACGGCCTTCTCGCTGCACTGTCGGGTGCCGATCTCGTGGTGTCGGCCACCTCGGCAACCCGTTACGCGCCGACGGTGGCGAGCGTCGCGTTACAGCTCGGCATCGACTATTTCGACATTCACCTATCCTCCACGGCCAAATGGCAGGGGCTCAAGGCCCTCGAGCCGGACATTGTCCGGCGTGGCCTGCAGATGGTCAGCGACGGCGGCTTTCACCCGGGATTGCCGGCAGCGATGATCCGACGGCTGTCGGCGACCGTGGATCTCACCCATGCGCCGGTCTACGCGAGCCTCAGCGTGGACTGGTCGCGCCTGAGCTTTGGTCCTGGCGCTGCCGAAGACTTCATCGACGAACTCTGGAACATGGATCCGAGCGCTTTTTGCGATGGCCGCTGGCAGCGATCCTGGAGCAACGCCCGCGACTTTGATTTTGGTCCTCCGCATGGAAGACAGAAGACGATCGCCATGGGGATCGAAGAGCTTCGGTCACTGCCGGACCGTCTCCCTCATCTGCGCGACACCGGCTTCTACATCGGCGGCTTCGGGCCAGCCATTGATTATGTGGCGCTGCCGGCCACCATGGCGGCCATGACGTTTCCGCCGCTCCGCCATCTCGCTGCGAAAGCGTTTTTCGCCGCCCTGCAGCACTGGACGCGGCACGACGAGTGGACGATGTTGGTCTGTGAAGGCCGAGGAAACCGTGACGGCATGCCCGTTACCGCCCGGCTTCGGGTCAGTCACGACGATCCTTATGAGCTGACCGCCATCGCGGCCGCTGCTTGCATCCTGGAGATGACCAGCGAGAAACGTCGCCCAGGACTTCAGGCGCAAGGCCTTTATGTCGATCCTGACATCTTCCTGGCCAATATCCGAAATATGGGGGTCCATATCGAGGAAGCAGTGGCTCCAGCATGACGGGTTCGCCAATTTTCGAGAAGCGGGTCGTTCTCCGCCACAAAGCGGGCTGAAGGGCGATCTTGTGCAACCTGCATGGTTCGGCGAATAATTGTGCTGCTCGGTTGAACTATTTGCGAGATCGATGCGACACTTCGGAGCGTTTCCATGCGTGCGCTGCTGTCGGCTCTTGTTTTTCTCCTCTGGTCGGGCGATCTGCCGGCCTATGCCGTCGATGGCGTACCCGCCTACGCCGATCTTCTCGCCGACTGCGCTGCCGCGAAAGATTCTGCCTGTGCCGGCGAGCAGGCCATATTGGCGGCGCAATGGCCAAAGGCGCTTTCCGGCAATCTCCTGTCGCTCCGCAACTTCGCCTTCTGCCTCTCTGATAGCTGCTATGGCGCACTCAAGGTCGATCCCGTGAAAGCCTGTGCCTTGCGCATTGTCGTCGCGGCGATTGCCAACGATCCGGTGCAGCAGGCTGATCGCGACAACTTTGATCAAGCTTGCGGGCCACTTGGTCCCGAAGATCAACAGACTGCCAAGATCACGGCGCGCGAAGTGGTCCGCGCTATTCGCCGAGCAAGGCCTTGATCGGGCGCTTTGCGGCACCTCGACGGGCGGGGCGCCGATTTTCTTGACATTTGGCGTTCCCGTTCCGATAGCTAACCACCTTCGCGACGGCGGGCATGGCGCTTGTCGTCTGGAAGTTGCCGGACACTGAAGCCCCGATGTTGGACGCGACCCTTCCCGAGACCGATGCGCAGGCGAGCCTGCGCCGCAACGAGGCCGACAATCCTTCGAGCCTCGTCATGCGCTTCGGCACGGACGCGCCGCTCACCCTCGACGCCGGTCCGGCGATCGCGCCCTGGCAGATTGCCTACCAGACCTATGGCGAGCTCAACGCCGACCGCTCCAACGCCATCCTGATCTGCCATGCGCTGACTGGCGACCAGCATGTCGCCAGCACCAATCCGGTGACCGGCAAGCCGGGCTGGTGGACGCTGATGGTCGGTCCCGGCAAGCCGATCGACACCGATCGATTCTTCGTCATCTGCTCCAACGTGCTGGGTGGCTGCCTCGGCACGACTGGGCCGGCCAGCACCAATCCGGAAACCGGCCAGCCCTATGGCCTCGACCTGCCGGTGGTCACCATTGCCGATATGGTTCGGGCGCAGGCCATGCTGGTCACGTCGCTCGGCATCGACCAACTGTTCGCGGTGGTCGGCGGCTCGATGGGCGGCATGCAGGCGCTGCAATGGGCGGCGAGCTATCCAGACCGCGTCTTTTCGACGGTGGCCATCGCCACCAGCTATCGCCATTCCTCGCAGAACATCGCTTTCCACGAGGTGGGGCGGCAGGCGGTGATGGCCGATCCCGACTGGTGCGGCGGCCGCTATCTCGAAGCCGGGCGCAACCCGAAGAAGGGCCTCGCCGTGGCGCGCATGGCTGCTCATATCACCTATATGTCCGACCGCTCGCTGCATCAGAAGTTCGGCCGCAACCTGCAGGATCGCGAGGCGGTCGCTTTCGGTTTCGATGCGGATTTCCAGATTGAAAGCTACCTCCGTCATCAGGGCATGGCCTTCGTCGACCGGTTCGACGCCAATTCCTATCTCTACGTCACCCGTGCCACAGACTATTTCGATCTTGCCGCCGACCATGGCGGCGTGCTCGCCAATGTTTTCAAGGGAACGAAGACACGCTTCTGCGTGCTGTCGTTCACGTCGGACTGGCTTTATCCGACCTCGGAGAGCCGGGCGGTGGTGCATGCGCTCAATGCTGCCGGCGCGCCGGTCAGCTTCGTGGAGATCGACAGCGATCGCGGCCACGACAGCTTCCTCCTCGACATTCCCGAACAGTTCCGCATCGTGCACGGTTTCCTGAGCGGCGCGGCGCGGGTGCGCGGCATTGCCGGACCGGCGGCGGAGGACATTCGATGACCGACCTCGCCGATCTCACCTCCGACGTCCGTATCGACCTCAAGCTGATCGCCGATCTGATCGAACCCGGCTCGCGGGTGCTCGACATTGGCTGCGGCGACGGCGCTCTGCTCGAACTCCTGGAGCGAACCCGTGGCGTCGACGCGCGCGGGATCGAGATCAGCCAGGAAGGCGTCAATGCCGCCGTCGGGCGCGGCCTGTCGGTGATCCAGGGGGACGCCGACAGCGACCTCGTGCAGTATCCGGACCAATCCTTCGATTACGTGGTGCTGAGCCACACCATCCAGGCGACGCGCAACGCTCGCCGCGTGCTCGACGAGATGCTGCGCATCGGTCGTCATGTCGTCGTGTCGCTGCCCAATTTCGGGCATCTCGACGTTCGCTTCCGCCTGATGTTCCTCGGCCGCATGCCGGTGAGCAAGCGTCTGCCCTATTCGTGGTACGACACGCCCAACATCCATTTCTGTACCATTCGCGACTTCGTCGAATTGGTGAAAGATGTCGGCGCCCATGTCGATCAGGCGATCGTCCTCGATGCCTCAGGCAAGCGGCTGCCGTTCAGCCTGCCGTGGATCGTCTGGAACTTGCTGGGCGCGCAGGCGGTCTTTTTGCTGTCCCGCGACGGTCACTGACGCGGGTCAGATGTTGGGGCCGGTGCGGTGCGGGCTCGGCAGGCCGGCTGGCGAGGGCAGCAGCACCGGACGGATCGCCGGCGAGCGGACGCGACGGATCACCGGTACGCCCTGATGAAGATGCTTGGCCGCTTCCACCAGGATGACGCCGGCAAAGGCCGGCCACAGGCGAGCGCCGATCGCCTCCCAGCGGGCACTGGCGTGCATGAAATGGCGGCGCGGCACCGGCATCACGTAGAGCGCCTCGTCCCAGGCTGTGGGCGAGAAGGAGGTTTCCCGCAGGAGCTTGGTGATCTGGCCGCGCGAGAAGGGCCGGCCATAGCCGAAGGGCGAGGTGTCGACGCGCGCCCAGAGGCCGCGCCGGTTGGGTACGACCGCCAGTATTCGGCCGCCCGGCGATAGCACTCTCCAGGCCTCCTTCAAGAGTTCTGCCGGATCATTGGCCATCTCCAGGGCATGGACGATGAGCAGCCGATCGATCGAGGAATCCGGCAACGGCAGCATGTCGTCGCAGACCAGGGCCGAGGCGGAGGGACCACCGGCCGGCCAGTTGACCGCTCCCTGAGCCGCTGGCATCAGCGCCAGCGTACGGTCGGCCTCGTCACGGAACGGCGCAAGATACGGCGTCGCAAAGCCGAGGCCGGCCAGGCGATCGCCGGCGACGCTCGGCCAGATCTTCCTGAAATGATCGGTGAGGATGGGCCGGATGACATGGCCGAGGTCGCTCGAATAGAAATCCCTGAGGTCGACGACGTCGAGAAACATGCTGAGCTCCGGGGCGCCCTTGCCCTTTCCGCCATATTGATCGAGTGTCGCTCTACCGCAATGGGCGGCCACTGCCTTTTTTCGTAAGGCGGGCAAAGGAGGCTTCCGGTGGTCCTAAAGATCGACGTCATCGCTTGTCTCAGCGACAATTACGCCTATCTGCTTCGTGATGAGGAAAGCGGCGCGGCCGTGGTTTTCGACGCGCCGGAGGCGGCACCGATCCTTGACGCCGTCGCGGCGTCCGGGGGGCGGCTCGATGCGCTTCTCCTGACCCACCATCATGGCGACCATATCGAAGGCGCCGCCGAGATCGTCGGGCGCACCGGGGCCGAACTCATTGGCGCGGCCGCCGATGCCCACCGGCTGCCGCCGCTTGGTCGGGCGGTGACGGATGGCGAAAGCTTCGCCGTTGGTCCGCTTGGGCTCCGGGGCATGGCCACGCCCGGCCACACACGCGGCCATATCGTCTACTATGCACCAGCGGCGCGGGCGCTGTTTTCCGGCGATACGCTGTTTTCGCTCGGCTGCGGCCGCCTGTTCGAGGGCAGCGCCGAGGATATGTGGGACTCGCTGCTGCGTCTCGCGGCGCTGCCGCCGGAAACATTCATTTATCCAGGACACGAGTATACGGCGTCCAACGGCCGTTTCGCGCTGTCGGTCGACCCCGACAATGCGGCGCTCGCCGAGCGGCTTGCCGAGGTTGAGGCTTTGCGTGCCGCGGGCCGACCGACGGTGCCGGTGACGCTCAAGCGGGAACTTCTCACCAATCCGTTCCTGAGGGCTGGCGACCCCAGGCTTGCCGGCAGATTAGGCCTCGCAGGTCGGCCGGCGGTCGAGGCGTTCGCCGAACTGCGTCGCCGCAAGGACACGTTCAGGTAACGGTTCGGCGCGCCACCGCTTTGCGGCGGAACGGCAGCGCGTCCCAGGCGGCGACGATGGCGCCCAAGGTGACGAGGGCGCAGGCAAGCGCCGCCGTCCAGTCGAGCGTGCCATAGCCGGTGAGGGTGAGCAGCAGGGTCGACAGTACCGGCGTCGCATAGGCGGCGGTGCCGATGAGTTGGATATCGCCGTGCTTGACCCCATGATCCCAGACGAAGAAGGCAAGGCCAACCGGAAAGGCGCCGAGCAGCAGCACCATCAGCCATTCAAAGGCGCTGGCCGGCAGCACCGTCTGCTCAAAGGCGAGGTGGCAGACAAGGCTGAGAAGCGCCGTCGCCAGGCAGAAGCCGGCAACCGCTTCTGACGGGACACCAGCGAAACGCCGCGAGATCACCGAATAGGCGGCCCAGACGACGGCGGCGAGGAAGGCGGCCAGATAGCCGAGAGCGTAGCCGCTGTCGAGCGACAGCGACCGGCCGGACGTCACCAGAAGCGCCGCGCCGGAAAAGCCGAGCACGACGCCAACAAAGTGGTGAAAGCGCAGGCGCTCGCCGGGCAGGAGGCCGGAGAACAGCACGATCAACAACGGCCAGAGGTAGTTGATGAGGCCGGCCTCGACCAGCGGCGCGGTCCGCAAGGCCGTGAAATAGAGGGCGTGATAGCCGAACAGGCCCAGCGTGCCGACTGCCCATACCCGCGGGGGCTGCCTCAGAACGCCGGCGCGGCCGCGGGCGATCAGCCAGATCGTGGCGATCGATCCGGACAGACCGAAACAGAGGGCATTGAGCAGGAAGGGCGGTACGGCCCCCGAACCGCCGGTGAAGACACCAAGCATTGACCACATGAGAATGGCGGTGAGGCCGATCAGGGTGGCGCGAGTGCGGTTCGACATGAGCTTCGGTTGCCTTCCTGGCGTTCTCGCGGCTCTGCCGGAGCGGCGGCGACACGCTGGTCTGTATTTTTCCGAAAGTATGCGGACGAATTTGCGAGCCTTTAACGGTATCGCGATAGACTGCGCAAGATAGAACCAATGGATCATTGCCTTGATTTTTGCCAACCGCCGCTGGATGGAGTTCGTCTTCGGTGTGGTCGTCCCGACCGTGCTGACGGCGCTGGCCGCCGCGGCGGTGGTCTATCTGGCCATGGCGCGCATGGCGGCCGAAGTGAACGACATCGACCGCCGCGGCATCGCGCGCGTGGTCGACGTGCTGAAGGACGAG
>JAGSYV010000096.1 GCA_018262505.1 Pseudomonadota bacterium | reverse complement strand
GCCTCCAACGTGGCATCCGGCATGTGCGGTGGACTTACGATCCGTTGCGCCTGCCCAACGCCGCCCTCAACATTGGTCGTCTTGGCGCGACGGCGTCCACCTATCACCGCGACTATTACGGCAAGATGGGCGGCATCAACGCTGGCACCGCGTCGGATCGTCTTCTTGCCGACTGGAGGCTGGATGGCGATCGTTATTCCCGCTGCCGGGCGGGCGAAGCCATGCTGACGGGGGAAGAGATCGCCGAAGCCCGCCGGATCGCTCTGCCCGCCGATTTCGAGAGATTGCTTGGGGCGGACCCCGGTGCGGCGAGCGTCGAGCGTCTCAGGGGCCGCAAGGAGATCGAGGCTGCTTTCTCCGCCGGGTTCATCATCGTCGGCATCGATGCCAGGGAACCGGCCTATCTCTTGCTGCGTTCTTCACTTAACTAAACGACGTGGCACGAACAGGTCAGGATTGCTCCCCTTTGTCCGCTAGATTACATACGATCTGCAAAAGGTTTTTCGTTCTTTCGATAGATTCCAACGACTTCTTCCGATCATCGTTCCCTCTTGATTGCGAGATGCCATGTCCGTCAGTTTTGGAACTTCGGGTCTTCGTGGCCCGGCTATTGATTTCACAGGCTCCACCACGGCCGCCTATGTGCGGGCCTTTCTAGAGGTGATCTGTGTCAGCGCTTCGTCTCGAACCGTGTATCTCGGTGCCGATCTCAGGGCGTCCAGTCCGGAGATCGCTGGCTACGCCGCGGCCGCCATTTCCGTCGCCGGTTGGACCCCGGTCTACGCCGGCAACGTACCCACTCCGGCGCTGGCGGTCTATGCGCTGGCCCGCAAGTCGCCGGCCGTCATGGTGACCGGCAGCCACATTCCCGAAGATTACAACGGCATCAAATTCTATCGCCCCGACGGCGAATTCTTGAAGGAAGACGAAGCGCCGGTGCGCGAACGCGCCGAAGCCCTGCTTGCCGAGACCCTTTCCGCTGGCGGCGGTAGCCTGCCTTTCGTCGATCCGGCGATCGCCGAAGCCTATGTTGCCCGCTATACCGATGCCTTTGCCGGTCGGCCACTCAAGGGGCTCCGGGTCGGGCTCGACTTGCATTCGGCCGTCGGCCGCGACCTGACAGCCCGCATTCTCGAAGGTCTGGGCGCCGAGGTGTTCCCGTTCCGCCGGTCCGACCGCTTCATCGCCGTCGATACCGAAGCCCTTGATCCAGCCGATCTTTCCCGCGCCAAGGGCGAGATTGCCGCCCACCGGCTGGATGCAGTGGTCTCCACCGACGGCGATGGTGACCGCCCCTTGGTGATTGACGAGGCTGGCCGCCAGGTAAACGGCGATGTGCTCGGCATCCTCACCGCCCGTCGGCTCGGCGCCAAGACGGTGGTGACGCCGATCTCCTCGACATCGGCTATCGAGATGACTGGCTGGTTCGAGACTGTGGTCCGCACCCGCATCGGGTCGCCCTATGTGGTGGCAGGCATGGCTGCCGCCAAAACGGCGCCGGTGGTCGGTTTCGAGGCCAATGGTGGTTTCCTGACTGAAAGCGACATCGCGCTTGCCGGTGGCTCGCTGACACGCCTGCCGACCCGCGATGCCATCTTGCCGATGGTCGCCGCCCTTGTTGCCGCCGCCGAGGCGAAGAGGCCGTTGTCGGCGCTGGTCGCAGACCTGCCGCCGCGCGTCATGAAGGCCGATCGTCTCAAGAAGATCGCTCCCGCCGACGGGGCAAAGCTGATCGCTGCCATCAACAGCTCGCGTGAGGCGCGCGTTGCGCTCGACCCGCGCCTCGCTGCGCCGGTCGCCGTTGATCACACGGACGGGCTTCGCCTGGTGCTGCCGGGCGGAGACATCGTCCACTTCCGGCAGTCCGGTAACGCCCCGGAACTCCGTTGCTACGTCGAGACCGACAGCGTCGCGAAGACAGACGCGTTGCTCGCCGATATGCTGGCCGCCCTCAACCGCCATTTCGCCGCCTGAGAGAACCGATGTCCCAAGCATCCCCCAAGATCGTTCCCGTCATCCTGGCGGGCGGCTCCGGCACCCGTCTATGGCCGGCTTCGCGCGATTCCTTTCCCAAGCAGTTCCAGCCGCTGACTGGCGACCTCTCGACCTATCAGGAGACGCTGCGGCGCGTTGCCGATCCAACGATGTTCGACGACCCCGTGGTGATCACGTCGGAGGCTTTCCGCTTCTTCGCCCGCCGCCAAGCGGCCGATGTTGGGGTCAAGGCAACCGTCGTGCTGGAGCCGGCCCGCCGCGATAGCGCCGCCGCCGTCGCCGCTGCTGCTGCCTTTGTCGAAAAGACGCGTCCAGGCAGCGCGGTGTTGGCGCTGGCCGCCGACCACGTGGTGCTCGACGACGAGGTGTTTCGCAACGCCGTCCGGCTTGGCCTCACGGCGGCGGAGACCGGCAAGATCGTGGTATTCGGTCTGGTACCGACCGAGCCGAAGACCGCTTACGGTTATATCCGCCCCGGTGCCGCGCTCGCCGGCAACGATGACCTTTGTCTCGTTGATGCCTTTGTCGAGAAGCCGGATGCGGCTACGGCGCTCGAGTATCTTCGCGAGGGCTATCTCTGGAATTCAGGTAATTTTCTGTTCAAGGCCAGCCAGATGCTGGCCGAGTTCAGCAAGTACGCTCCCGACATTGTCGCCGCCGCTTCCGAGGCCGTCGAGAAGGCTTCCGAGGACATCGGCTTTGTCCGGCTCGATCCAGAGGCTTTCTCGGCGGCCCGCAAGACGTCTATCGACTACGCGGTGATCGAGAAGACGGCCGAGATCGCGGTGGTCAAGGGGCGCTTCCGCTGGTCGGACGTCGGTGCCTGGGATGCCATCTGGCAGGTGAGCGAGCGTGACGGGGAGGGCAACGCGGTCCACGGCGACGGGGTGATACTCGACTCGCGCGACTGCCTCGTCCATAGCCAGGGTATCCTGACGACGGTGGTCGGCGCCGAGGGGCTGATGGTGGTGGCAACGCCGGATGCGGTGATGGTGGTGCCGCGCGAACAGGCGCAGGCTGTCAAGGGACTGGTCGATGCGTTGAAACTGGGTGGGCGTGACGAGGCAACGCTACATCGCCGCGACTATCGTCCTTGGGGCTATATGGAGGCGCTGGTCGCCGGGCCGCGCTTTGCCGTCAAACATATCGTGGTCGATCCGGGCGGCGTGCTGTCGCTGCAGCGTCACCAGCATCGAGCCGAACATTGGGTGGTGGTGAATGGTACGGCGACCATCGAGATTGAGGGCGAGGCACCCCGTCTTCTCACCATCAACCAGTCGGCCTATGTCCCACTCGGAGCCAAGCATCGGCTCTCCAACCGGGGCAAGATTCCGTTGGAGTTGATCGAAGTTCAGTCCGGCGCCTATCTCGGCAACGACGATATCGAGCGCATTGAAGACATTTATCAGCGAAGCTGAGGAACGGCCGAGCCGTCACTGCCCATCGGCAGGAGATATGGTCACGCTACGGGCAAGCGACATGCGTCATTTGCCCGTTATCTTTTCAGCCCTTCCAGGTCCTGTACCACTCGACGAAACTCCTCACCCCATGTGGCACATCGGTGTCCGGCACATAGCCGGTGAGGGCCTTGAGGAGGTCTGGGGCAGCGTAGGTCTGGGGGACGTCGCCCTTCTGCATGGGCAAGAGGTTGCGAACGGCCGGCTTGCCGAGTGCCTGTTCGATCGCCGCGATGAAGTCGAGAAGGCCGACCGGCTGGCCACCACCGATGTTGACGATGCGGAACGGCGCCTGTTTCGACAGCGTGTCGGTCACGCCCTCGATGGTAACGCGATTGTCCTCGCTGGGAGCGACCGGAACGAGCCGGATGATCGCCTCGACGAGATCCTCCACATAAGTGAAGTCGCGCCGCATGTTGCCTTCGCCGTAGACGTCGATCGCCTCGCCCTTCTCGATGGCATCGACGAACTTGAACAGCGCCATGTCCGGCCGGCCCCAGGGGCCGTAGACGGTGAAGAAGCGGAAGGCGGTGGTGGGGATCTTCCACAGGTGGGCGTAGGAGTGGGCCATTACCTCCACCGCCTTCTTGGTGGCGGCGTAGAGTGTCAGCGGCTCGTCGGTCTTGTCACTCTCAGCAAACGGTACCTTGTCGTTGGCGCCGTAGACCGACGACGTCGAGGCGAGCATCAGGTGCTTGACCTGCCATTGCTTGGCGAGCTCCAGCACGTTCCAACTGCCGGTGAGATTGGCGTCGACATAGGCCTTGGGGTTTTCGAGGCTGTAGCGGACGCCGGCCTGAGCGGCAAGGTGGACGATCACCTCGGGCTCGGCCAACTCGGCGGCTTGTTTGAGCGCTTCAGCGTCTTCCAGTTGACCGATCACCGCCCGAAAGCCGTTCGACCGTTCGAGGAGGGCGTGCCGCGCTTCCTTCAGGCGAACGTCGTAATAGGGCGTCATGCCGTCGAAGCCGACGACGAAGTGGCCTTGGTCGAGCAGACGCCGGGCGAGATGGAAGCCGATGAAGCCGGCGGTACCGGTGATCAGGAAGCGCATTATTCGGCTGCCTTGGCTACGGAACCGGCGATCGGCGAGCCCCGTCCAACGCTGGTGTAGCTGAAGCCGTGCTTCTCGATCTCTTCAGGGCGATAGATGTTGCGGAGGTCGACCAGCACCGGCGCCTTCATCACGGCCTTGAGGCGGGGGAAGTCCAGCGCCCGGAACTCGTTCCACTCGGTGACGATGCAGAGCGCGTCGGCGTCCTTGGCCGCCTCGTAGGCGCTGCCGACATAAGCGATGCCGTCGATCAGCTTCTTGGCGTTGTCCATGCCCTCGGGGTCGAAACCGCGCACCTTGGCGCCGGCGTCCTGCAGGGCCTGGATGATGGAGATCGCCGGGCTGTCGCGCATGTCGTCGGTCATCGGCTTGAAAGTCAGGCCAAGCACGGCCACCGTCTTGCCGCGCACGTCGCCGCCCACCGCCTGAATCACCTTGCGGGCCATCGCCCGCTTGCGAATGTCGTTGACCGCCACTGTCGTCTCGATCAGCCGCACCGGGCTGTCGTAGTCCTGGGCGGTCTTGACCAGCGCCAGCGTATCCTTGGGAAAGCAGGAACCACCATAGCCGGGGCCGGCGTGCAGGAACTTGCCGCCGATGCGGCCGTCGAGGCCGATGCCGCGTGCCACCTGCTGCACGTCGGCGCCCACCTTCTCGCAGAGATCGGCGATCTCGTTGATGAAAGTGATCTTCATGGCCAGGAAGGCGTTGCCGGCATACTTGATCAGCTCGGAGGTGCGTCGCTTGGTGAACAGCAGCGGCGCCTGGTTGAGATAGAGCGGCCGGTAGACCTCGGTCATCACTTCCTTGGCCCGCTCGTCCTCATAGCCGATGACGATGCGGTCGGGCCGCTTGAAGTCGTCGATGGCGGCGCCTTCGCGCAGGAACTCGGGGTTGGAGACGACGGCGACGTCGGCCTCGGGGTTGGCCTCGCGGATGATGCGTTCCACCTCGTCGCCGGTGCCGACCGGCACGGTCGACTTGGTAACGACAACGGTGAAGCCCTTCACCGCCGCGGCGATCTCGCGGGCAGCGGCATGGACATAGGAGAGGTCGGCATGGCCATCGCCGCGCCTGGACGGCGTGCCGACGGCGATGAACACCACATCGGCTTCGGCCACCGGACCGGCGAGGTCCGTCGTAAACGTCAGACGCCCTGACCGAACGTTGCTTTCGACCAGCGCCTCGAGCCCCGGCTCGTAGATGGGGATTTCGCCGCGCTCCAGCGCCTCGATCTTCTCCACCGCCTTGTCCATGCAGACGACATCATGGCCGAAATCGGCAAAACATGTCCCCGAAACAAGACCGACATAGCCAGAACCTATCATCACGATCTTCATGGTGAGCTCCCCGAAATAGCGCGTCACCAAGGCCTTTCGCCTGGTTCCGACGCGGCTCAAATTCCAACCGGCGTTGGTGTCGTCATTTCACGGCGGACAGTCGTTGTCGAGGGACTTTCGGGGCTCTTCCTTGCCGAGAAGGGCGCATCAGCTGACCAAACGCCGATGGTCGAAGCGGACTGAAAGCTGTAGATATCGATCATGGCAAGACGGTCGTGGCACAAGAGCGCTGACACGCGCGCAGAAATCCTCAATGAGGCGGAGCGCCAGCTTCAGGCCGTGGGCTATGCCGACATGACAATCGGCTCGATTGCCAAGTCGCTTGGCATGTCACCGGCCAATATCTTCAAGAATTTCGGTAACAAGGCTGGCTTGATTGACGCGGTGGCGTTGCGCTGGGTGATGGAAATTGACGCTGCCATCGAGACGACCGCGGATATTCCCTCAGCCTCGATACGGCTCCGAGCGATGGCGCATCTCATTCTCGAAACACATCTTGCTCGCGGCAAGATGCCGGCTCGTCTGGCGATCATGATCGGCCTCGATTCCACCCCCCCGCCGAGTGCTATCGCTTTTTTCCATCGACTGTTGCAGCGCTTTGAAAAGCTGATCAACGATGGAATTGCCGGCGGGGAATTCGCCCCTTGCGATGTCACCGTCACTGCCGCCGCGGTCTGCGATTGCCTGGTCACCATCCTCGATCCGGCGGCTGTTCTTCGCGGCCGTAGCCTTTTCACCGTTGAGGAGATGACGCAGAAGTGTGACCAACTGGTCGATTTCGTGATCCGAGGCCTCGGCTTGCGCGCTTGAAAAGTGATAATCTGCTGAATATGGTACTTTTCGCTGATTTGGAAGAGTCGGCGAACAAAGCCGAGTTCGTTCGTTTGTTCACATTGTCATTCTGGTCTCGGTCTCGGATTGACTTTGTGATCCACCGAACGTCTTCTCCGACTCCGCATGCAATCACGACTTTTGGCCGCTATTGCCAGTTGGTCGGCGTTTTTCGACCTTGCGGGTCGGGCGATCGGTCGTGGGCTCGTCTTTTGGTTGTGCTTTGACCGTTCAAGTCATATTCCGTCGGATGTTCGGTCTTTTGGGGTGGGGGCATTGATGACGCCGGCTCGGCTTGTTTCTCTTCTCCTGTCGGTGACGATGCTCGCCGGCTGCGCGGTCGGTCCGGACTTCGAACGACCTCCTCTGGATCCGGGCGCGGGTTATCTCGGTTCGGGTGATGCCAGCGCCGGTCGTGCGACGGGTACGAGTCTCGCTTATGGCGCTGACGTGCCGGGGCGCTGGTGGGAGTTGTTCCGCAACAAGGATCTCGACGCGCTGATGAAGCGGGCGATCGAGAGCAATCCCGATCTCGACGCCGCGCGGGCGACCTTGAAACAAGCCAATGAGACGGCACTTGCGGAGGGCGGCGCTCTATTTCCGAGCTTTTCGCTATCGAGCAACGCGGCGCGGACCGACTCAACCGGCTCCACCAACA
Organism: Pseudomonadota bacterium; assembly: GCA_018262505.1. Taxonomy (GTDB): domain Bacteria; phylum Pseudomonadota; class Alphaproteobacteria; order Rhizobiales; family Pleomorphomonadaceae; genus Pleomorphomonas. The sequence continues at coordinate 19,801 of JAGSYV010000096.1, read as the reverse complement.
TCGGCATCTACACGCTCTATAGCGTGACACCTTCGCTTTCTTATCCGCTTGATATTTTCGGTGGTACCCGCCGGTCGGTGGAGGCTGCAAAGGCCTCTGCCGAGGCGCAGGCCTTCACCGCAGAGGCAACGTACCTGACGGTGACCTCCAGCCTCGCTCAGGCAGTTATCCAGGAAGCGTCTTATCGGGAGCAGATTGCCGCTTCACAGGAAATCATCTCCTCCTACAAGGAATTGCTCGGCGTCCTAAACAATCAGGTCAATGTCGGCACGTCGACTCGGGCAAACGTCTTGCAGCAGCAGGCGGCACTGGCTCAAGCGCAGGCGTCTCTGCCGGCGTTGCAGAAGGCGCTGGCCTTGCAGCAGAATACCATCGCTGCGCTTGTTGGTGATTTTCCAAATCAATATGCCTCCCGCAAGTTCCGCATTGCCGGCCTGCAGCTGCCGCACGCGTTGCCGCTTAGCATTCCGTCGGCCCTGGTCGAGCAGCGGCCGGATATACGATCCGCAGAAGCGCAGCTTCATCGCGCCTCGGCGGAGATCGGTGTCGCAACCGCCGCCATGCTGCCGCAGTTGACGCTCTCCGCTTCGCTGCCAACCTCGGCTGCCGACCTCGGCGATCTGTTTGCCTCGAGCACCACCGGCTGGAGCATCGCTGCCGGTCTTGCTCAGCCCATCTTCAAGGGTGGCACGCTGGTTCATAACAAACGGGCTGCGGAGGCCGCTTATGAGGCGGCGTTTGCCAACTATCGTTCGACAGTGCTTGCGGCGTTCAAGGATGTCGCCAATGCTCTGCGTGCGCTCCAGCACGACCGGCAGGCGCTCGCGGGTTACCTCGCCGCGGAGAAGGCGGCAAAGGAAAGCCTCGACCTGACGCAAACGCTGTTCAAGGCGGGAACTGTTTCCTACACCGACGTGCTGTCGTCACAGTCCACTTATCAGTCGGCGCGGCTTGCTCGTGCCTCGGCCGAAGCCTCACGTTATCTCGACGCAGTGGCCCTGTTCCAGGCGACAATCTTGTCGCGCTCGCCAATACCGATCCCCAAAAAACCATGCCGTCCGTATCCGGAGATAAGAAGTGACGAACCTCAAGAAGCTGGCTGGCGGCGCATTGCTGCTCGCTCTCACGCTGCCGCTGATCTCCGGCTGTGAACAGGTGGGTGCGGTCTTGCACAAGGCTGGCGACATGCTTGGTGCCAAAAGTGGCGGTGCGCCAGCCGGTGCCCCCGGCGGCGGTGCCCCCGCTGGCATGCAGATGCCAACGCCGGAAGTTGGCTTTATCGTGGTCCATCCCACTTCGGCACCGATCGTCGAGGAAGTCGCGGGACGCACGGCAGCCTCGGCGGTCGCCGAAATTAGGCCGCAGGTCGGCGGCATCATTGAAAAGCGGGTTTTCGAGGAAGGTTCGCGGGTCAATGCTGGCGACGTGCTTTATCGCATCGACGCCCGATCCTACCAGGCAACGCTCGACGCTGCCAAGGCAGATCTTGAACGGTATGAGGCGAGTGTGCCGAGCGCCCAGGCGAAGTTCGACCGCTATCAAGAGCTTGCCAACGTCAACGGTGTCTCCAAGCAGGACATCGACGAGGCGCGTTCGGCGCTCTTGCAGGCCAAGGCTGCCGTTGCGTCTGCCGCTTCGGCGGTCCGTACGGCAGAGATCAACCTGGGCTACACCGAGGTCAAGGCGCCGATCTCCGGTCTGATCGGTCGCTCTTCGGCGACCGAGGGGGCGCTGGTCACGGCAGGGCAGGCGACGGCGCTCGCGACCATCCGCCAGATCGATCCGATTTATGTCGACCTCAGCGCGTCGAGCACCAGCATGAATCGCATGCGTCAGGCGATTGAAACCGACGGCGTGAATTCAGGCAAGCAGGGTCCGAAAGTTACGATCAAACTTGACGACAACTCGACCTATGAGGAGGTTGGCCGCATCATTTCGACCGAGGCCAACGTTGACGAGACCACCGACACGGTGACCATCCGTTCGAGCTTTGCCAATCCGAAGATGCGGCTCTTACCCGGCATGTACATGCGCGCCGCCGTCGAGATTGGCACGGAGAACAATGTTTTCCTGCTGCCGCAGCGCGCGGTAAGTCGTGGGGTCACCGGCCAGGCAAGTGCCTATTTTCTAACGGCTGACAACAAGGTCGAGTCGCGCGCTCTGACGGCTAATCGCGCCAACGGCTTCAGTTGGGTGGTCGAGAAAGGCGTCTCCGATGGCGATCGCCTGATCATAGAGGGTGTGCAGAAAATCCGGCCCGGTATGGAAGTCAAGTCCGCCGAGGTGGAGCTTGGCGCCGACGGTCTCGTCAAGCCTCAGGCAGCACCGACCGCTGCTCCGGCCAAGGCGCCCTGACAATTCAACAGGCTGGTTAGCGGCGCAAGCCGCTCCGGCCAGACCGACGGTGCACACGACGCGCCGACCGATTTTCGCTTACCGATTCGCCCGAAACTGGCGGATCGACCTCGTCGAGGCAAGGCATGGCTCAATTTTTCATCAATCGTCCCGTTTTCGCTTGGGTGATCGCCATCACCATCATGCTGGCGGGTATTCTTGCCATCTCGACACTATCGATCTCGCAGTATCCCGAGATCGCGCCGCCGACTGTGCGCATCTCTGCCACCTATCCTGGAGCCAGTGCTGAGACCGTCGAAAATGCCGTGACTAAGGTCATCGAGCAAAACATGAACGGACTCGACAATCTCGACTACATGGAGTCTTCGTCGACATCCGATGGCTCGTCATCGATCACGCTGACCTTCTCCAACAAGGGCAACGGCGACATCGCCCAGATGCAGGCGCAGAACAAGCTGCAACTCATCGAATCAACTTTGCCCCAGGCGGTGATCGACCAAGGCATTACGGTTAGCAAGTCGACGAATTCTTTCCTGATGGCAGTGGCGGTGGTGTCCACCGATGGGACGCTCAACGGTACGGATCTAGCCGATATCGTCTCGACACGTCTCAAGGATCAACTGCTTCGCGTCCAAGGCGTCGGCAACCTGCAACTGTTCGGCTCGAGCTATGCCATGCGCATTTGGCTCGACCCGGATCAACTCAACAAATACACGCTGACGCCCAGTGACGTGGCAAATGCGGTCAAGGCGCAGAACGCGCAGGTTTCTGCCGGTCAGATTGGTGGGCGGCCGGCGGTCGAGGGTGTGCAGTTGAACGCGACCATAACCGCCCAGAGCCAGTTGCAGACCCCCGAACAATTCCGCAATATTATTCTGAAAACCCAGCAGGACGGTTCGATCGTCCGGCTCGGCGATGTGGCGCGCGTTGAAATCGGTTCAGAAAGCTACGCCGCGCAAGCCTATTACAACGGCAAACCGGCCGCTGGTTTTGGCGTCAATCTCTCCTCCGGCGCCAACGCGCTCCAGACCGCCGAGAATGTCCGCAATACGCTTGACCGACTGAAGCCGTCGCTGCCGCAAAACGTGGAATATGTCTACGCTTACGATACGACGCCCTTCGTCACGCTCTCGATCGAAAAGGTGGTCGAGACGCTGATCGAAGCCGTCGTGCTTGTTTTTCTGGTGATGTATCTGTTCCTTCAGAATTTCAGGGCAACGCTGATCCCGGTCATCGCTGTTCCGGTCGTGCTGCTGGGTACCTTCGGCGTTCTCGCGGTGATGGGGTATTCCATCAATACACTGACCATGTTCGCCATGGTGCTGGCCATCGGTCTGCTCGTCGATGATGCCATCGTCGTCGTTGAGAACGTCGAGCGCATTATGACCGAGGAGAAGCTGCATCCGAAGGCGGCGACGCAAAAATCGATGCGCGAGATCACCAGCGCGTTGATCGGCATCGCACTGGTGCTCTCGGCGGTGTTCGTGCCGATGACTCTGCGCGACGATGCTAAAGCCGAGCCATGGCGGTCATCGTGGCTTCTTTGGTTGGTTCAATCGCCGTTTCGATGATTCGTCATCGATATTCCAGCGGACTGTCCGCGGCATCATCGGTCGTCCCGTGCGCATGCTGGTGGTGTTCCTGGCTTTGGTCGGTGGTGCCGCCTTCATGTTCGACAAACTGCCGAGCTCATTCATTCCGACTGAAGACCAAGGCGTACTGCTCGCCATGATCCAGCTGCCGTCTGGAGCTACAACGGAACGCACCAAGCAGGTTGTCGACGAGTATGCCGACTATTTCCTGAAGAATGAGACGGAGGCGGTGGAGAGCGTCATGGCCGTGACCGGCTTCTCATTTGCTGGCTCAGGCCAGAATGCCGGCTTCGCCTTTGTGCGCCTCAAGGATTTCAAGGGGCGGAGTGACCCACGGCTGTCGGCCCAGGCGGTGGTTGGCCGGGCGATGATGGCGACCTCTAGGATCAAGGACGCCATGATCTTCACGCTGTTGCCGCCGGCCATTCCGGGCATGGGCATTTCTGGCGGCTTCGACATGTATCTGCAGGATACGGCAGGCAATGGTCGTGCCGCTCTGGAAGCGGCCCGTGATCAGGTTCTGATGCAGGCGAATCAGAATCCTCAGCTGATGGCAGTGCGCGAAAACGCTCAGCCCAATCAGATGCAGCTGCACGTCAACATCAATCAGGAGAAGGCGACGGCTCTCGGGATCAATTTGGCCGATATCAATTCGATCATAACCACGGCCTGGGCTGGCTCCTACGTCAATGATTTCATTGATCGCGGCGAGATCAAGCCCGTATATCTGCAGTCGGATGCCCCCTTCCGCATGACGCCTAGCGACTTCAATCGTTGGTACGCCCGCAACGGCACGGGCGAGATGGTGCCGTTTTCCTCCTTCGTGGAGACCAGTTGGTCTTTCGGGCCGCCCAAGCTGTCGCGCTTCAACGGCGTGTCGGCGATCAACATTCAGGGCAACGCCGGATTCGGTGCGTCATCGGGTCAGGCGATGAACGAGATGGAGTCCTTGGTTTCCAAGCAGGGTGGTGGATACACCACCGGCTGGATCGGTCTTTCCTATCAGGAGAGGCTGTCGGGCGCGCAGGCCAACAGTCTCTATGCCGTGGCTTTCCTGGTGGTGTTCCTGTGTCTTGCTGCCCTTTACGAGAGCTGGACAATTCCGTTCGCAGTCATGTTGTCGGTGCCGATCTCGGTGCTCGGTACGCTGCTCGCCGCCAAGTTGTTCGGCCAATCCAATGACGTCTACCTCAAGGTCGGCCTGCTCACGACCATTGGTCTTGCCGCCAAGAATGCCATCCTGATCGTCGAGTTCGCTCGTGACCTGCAGCGGCAGGGCGAGGGGTTGATCGAAGCCGCGCTGCACGCCGCTCGCATCCGTCTTCGCCCGATCATCATGACGTCGCTCGCCTTCATCCTTGGCGTCACGCCGCTTGCCATAGCAACGGGTGCCGGCTCGGCGGCGCAGAACGCCATCGGCATCGGCGTGATGGGTGGCATGATTGCTTCCACCACCGTCGGCTTGTTCTTCGTGCCGCTGTTGTTCTACGTCGTCATGCGGGCGAGCGAGCGGCTCGGCTGGAGCAACAAGCCGCCAGAGGATGAGGCGGCGGCCGAGATTTGAGCTGGTGACACCGGCAAACGTGGAAGCCCCGGTTTTTGCCGGGGCTTTTTCATGAGAGGAACTGGCAGGCTTTTGGGACACTTAATGCGCCCCAAATCAGCTCCCCAGGACGTCTTTCAGTCAGTCCGGAGTCCCTGATCGAAAATGAGATTCTCCCGGCCCCGCAATTTGTGTGATAATTAACTGCGGCCCGGATCGCTTCCATGGGAAGCCGAGCCAACCGGCCCGCCAGACAAGCTGGAGGAGCTCCATGGAATATCGCAAGCTCGGCCCGAGTGGCACAATCGTGTCGGTTCATTGCCTCGGGACCATGACGTTTGGCGCAGAGTCCGACGAAGCAACGTCGTTTCGCCTGCTGGACGATTTTTTCGCGGCGGGCGGCAATTTCGTCGATACCGCCGATGTCTATTCGGCCGGTGCATCGGAAGAGATCGTCGGCCGTTGGCTCAAGGCGCGGCCGAACGAGGCAAAGCAGGCGGTTGTCGCGACCAAGGGGCGCTTTCCCATGGGAGCGGGGCCGAACGACCTCGGCCTTTCTCGCCGCCATCTCGGTGATGCTCTTGATGCCTCGCTGCGGCGACTCGGGGTCGAGCGCGTCGATCTTTACCAGATGCACGCCTGGGACGCCTTGACACCGATTGAGGAAACGTTGCGCTTCCTGGACGATGCGGTCAGTGCCGGCAAGATCGCCTATTACGGTTTCTCCAACTACGTCGGCTGGCATATCGCCAAGGCTTCGGAGATTGCCAAGGCAAGGGGCTACAGTCGTCCGGTGACGCTGCAGCCGCAGTACAGCCTGCTGGTGCGGGATATCGAACTGGAGATCGTCGATGCTTGTCTCGATGCCGGCATGGGACTGCTACCGTGGTCGCCCCTCGGTGGCGGCTGGCTTTCCGGCAAGTACAAGCGCGACGCGTTGCCTTCGGGTGCCACGCGGCTCGGTGAAAATCCGAATCGAGGCATGGAAGCTTACGGCCCGCGCAATGCCGAAGAACGGACCTGGGCGATCATCGGCGCGGTGGAAGACATAGCTAAGAGCCATGGCGTGACGATGGCGCAAGTGGCGCTCGCCTGGTTGGCTGCCCGGCCGGCCGTCACTGCGGTCATTCTCGGAGCCCGCACCCCGGCACAGCTGGCTGATAATCTGCGCGCGGCGGACCTAAGACTCGCGGACGACGCCATGGAGCGGCTCACCGCCGTCAGCGCACCGACTTCACCCGATTATCCCTACGGTGTCCAAGGGACTGCACAGCGCTTCCGCAAACTATCAGGTGGCCGCTAATCATCGGAAAACATCGGGCGGGAAGCCGCCCGATGTTGTTTCATCCAGCATGCTGCATCGGCCGGCTCTGAGCGAAGCCGAGGGCGAGAATCAATAGCATCATCAGCACGATGGCTGGAATCTGCAGGCTGAAGTCGACCAGCGAATGGACCCCTCCGGCCAGCACGACAGCCGCGGAGGCCGCCGGAATCATCCAGTTCTCGCGGCGTATGGCAGCCAAGGCGGTAGTGCCGGCAAGCAGCAGGACCGACAGTACGACGGCGATTGTGGCGGGAATGCCGAGCTCGGCGGCCAGCTCCAGATAAAGATCGTGAGCGGCGTCGAACGTCACGTCGGGGCTGATCGGATCGGCTTTGACCGCGCGGAAGGCATCCTCATAGGTACCGCCACCGTAACCGGTCAGTGGCCGGGAGGCGATGAGATCAAGCGTCTGTTGGTAGACGGCGAGTCGGAGGTCAGCGTCGCGGTCGACCGTCGCCATGCGTTCGAACAGGACGCCGCCGGTGTTGGCGAGCAGAGCGCTCGTAACGAGCCCAATGACAATGAGAAGGCCGGCAAAGATGCGACGCGCGCCGGTCGACCTGAACACGGCGATCAGCGCAACGACACCGGCGCCCAGCGCGGCGACAAACATGCCCATGCGCGAGTGCGAAAAGGCGAGCGCGAGACCGATCAAGGCGAGCGGCGCCACATTGAAACCGAGCCGGATCAGCAGGCGGCTCAGCCGTGAGCGCGCAACATCGTCTTCATCATCTCCAAAGACGAGCGCGACGCCCATGATGGCGCCGAAGGCGGCAAAAGTAGCGAAGCTGTTGCGGTTGACGAAGACGCCGGTGGCGTCGCCGAAGTAGGCGTCCTTCGGCAAGAACAGCAGAACATCACCAAAAAAGGTCAGCGAAGCGAGGGCGAGCAGCGCGTGAGCGGCGATACCCCAGTAAACCAGACGAAACAGCGTCTTCGCCCGCTGCTTCTCAACGGAGACCTGCAGTGCCAGCACAAAAAACAATGCGTAGGTCAGGTAACGCACCAGCATGTCGAAGGTAGCGCCCGGCCCGATGGAAATTCGTCCGCTCACATCGGCCAGCGGCGCTAGCGCCGCCCATTCGGGCGCGGCGCCGATGCCGAGCGGCAGAAGCGTTACCAGCAACCAGACGATGACCAGGCCGAACAAGATCACCGGTATGGCGAAGGCGGACAGCGGCAAGCGAGGCCGGACATGGCCACGATAAAGGCCGATGGCATAAAACAGCCCCATGGCGGCGACGATGACCGCATAGAGCATGAAGAAGAAGGCGCGAATGCCTCCCATGGGCAACGGTGCCAGAAGCGCCGTCGCTACCAATGCCCATCCGAGGTAGTCGTGACCTTTCGACCGGCGGGACATGCTGCTCCGGTGCGCCCTATGCTGACGATTGGCCACGCTTGGCGATCCTCCTCAATGACGGCGGCACTTTAGCGATTTCGCTGGCGGCGAGCTAGGGGATGTATCGCGAAAGTTTCTGGCTTTTCGGCGGAAGGCGCTCCGCCAAAACAATAGCTTAAAGAGGCCTTCGGTTCCTTTCGTGAGCTCGATGTGCTGTCGACGTTTCTTATCCCCCATGCAGCGCGTCGGCCGCCTTCAGGGCTGCGGAGGCACGGTTCTCGACACCGAGCTTGGCGTAGATCTGTTCGAGGTGTTTGTTGACGGTGCGCGGCGACAGGCCAAGGATTTCTCCAATATCCTTGTTGGTCTTGCCGCGACCGATCCAAAGCAGCACCTCGGCTTCGCGCGCGGTGATGCCGAAGCGGGTTTTCAGGAGATCGGTTTCGCCTGCTTCGCTACGGCCGAGTCGGTAGAGCCGCTCGCCCGGTCCAGCCGTCCCCACCGGAGCAAGGAGGAACGGCGAAGCGTTCGGGACTATCACTTCCAACCGCCCGTCGCTGTTCGCCGCGGCTGTTTCGATTGCATCGGCAATGCCAAGATCATCGATCAGTCGACTCGCCTGGGGCGTGGCCCAGACGATACGGCGGCCATCGGGGCTGAGCGCCACGAGATGCCTCCCCGCCGCGTCAAGCGCGGTCTGCGCCGACAGACTGGCGCGCGCATTGGCGAGGTGGACGCGGATACGCGCCTTGAGCTCATCAAGGTCGATCGGCTTGGTGAGATAGTCCACGCCGCCGGAGGCGAGACCGCGGACGATATGCTCGGTTTCGCTCAATCCAGTCATGAAGATCACCGGCACGTGGGCGAGTGCCGGCATGGCCTTCAGCGATCGGCAAGCATCGAAGCCGTTCATTTCCGGCATTACCGCGTCCATCAAGATGACATCCGGCGTCACGCGTCCGGCTATGGCAAGCGCCTGACGGCCGGACGTGGCCACCAGTATCGTGACGCCCTCCGCTTCCATCGCCTCGGTAAGGAAGCCAAGCGTCTCAGGACTGTCGTCGACGACGAGCACGGTGTCGCGGGTCTGGGTCATGACGAGGTCATATCTTCGAGGGTAGCGGTGAAGCGAGCGAGGTCGAAGGCGGCAAGATGGGTGCTGAGCACGGCGATGGTGGCCGGGTCGCCATTCGCTTCTGCAAGTGCGGCGAGTTTGCCCTCGAGCCCACGTACGTAGCCGATGGCCGCGAGCGACTTCAGTTCTACGATATCGGCAGAGGAAAACGTCGCGGGTCGTCCCGTTGACGGGGAAGTGGCCGTTACCGCTTCGTCGCTTGCCGTTTCCAAGAAGGTCATACCGAGATGGCGACCAAGCCGGTCGAGCAGGTCGGCGAGCGAAAAGGGCTTGGCCAGCAGATCATCGTGACCGAGGTCGCTGGCCGGCATGGCACCGTCGCCAATGTTGGCTGACAGCATGACGATCGGCGTCCTGACGCCATCTGTTCTCAATCGACTGACGAGTTGCCAGCCATTCATGCCGGGCATGCGGATGTCGACGAACAGGATGTCCGGCTGCGCCGCTTCCATGAGAGCGATGCAGTCCGCGCCGCCGGCAGCCGTCAGCACGGTGAAGCCGAGCGGAGCCAGCATCTCGGTCATCATGTCGCGGTGCTCGGCGTTGTCATCGACCACCAGAATGACGCGGCGTGGACCCGTGTAACCGGTCACCGGCCGGTCGCCGTCAACCGCAGCGGCACCAACCACGGCTCCCAGCATCAGGCGGACGCAGAAACTGGTACCGACACCAGGCGCCGAGGTCATGGCGATATCGCCGCCCATGGTCTCGATCAGCAGGCGGGTGATGGTGAGGCCGAGCCCGAGGCCCGGTACATTGGCTGAGGCCGCATGCCGACCACGCTCGAAGGGCTCGAACACGCGGCCTTGATCGTCTTCGGGAATACCGACGCCGGTGTCTGTGACGGTGAAGCGCGCCACCTGGTTTCGGTAGTCGACTGTAAGCGTCACGGTACCTTCCGGGGTGAACTTGATGGCGTTGGAGAGCAGATTGACGAGGATCTGGCGCAGGCGCTTCTCGTCGGTTCGCACCACGGCGGGAAGGTCGGCGGCGCGACCGGCACGGAAGGTCAGACCGCTTGCCTCAGCTTGCAAGGCAAACATGCCCTCGACCTGATCGAGGAGGTCGTGGATGCGGACATCGGCCAAGCGGATGCGGAAACGGCCGGCCTCGATGCGGGAAATGTCCAGAAGGCCGTCGATCAGGCCAGACAGATGTTCGGCCGACCGATGAATCACCCCCACGGCCTTGCGCCGCCTATCGGCAATCACCGGGTCGCGCTCGAGAATCTGGGCATAGCCGAGCACGGCATTGAGCGGGGTGCGCAGTTCGTGACTGAGACCGATGACGTAACGACTCTTGGCGTCGCTGGCGGCTTCGGCTTTTTCCTTGGCTTTCTGCAGTTCGGCATCGGTTCGCTTGTGGGCGGCAATTTCCTGGAACAGCGCCTGCGTCTGGCGGGCGCTCTCCTCTTCGGCAACGGCGCGCGAGTCGCGCGCCAACACGAAGAACCAGACGACAATGCCAATCACCACCGAGAAGACGAAAAACACCACGGCGAGCGTTCGGCCGATCAGCGCCGCCTCGCCCGGATGATCGACGGCAACCTGGCGGTAGACGAACCACATGATGAGGCCCGACAGGGTAACCCAGAAGCCAAGTTCAAAAAGGTAGCGGCCGAGTCGGGTGTCACCGGCGGCGACGAGTGGCGGCGGCAGCAGGCGCTCGAAGAGGGCTTGCACCTGAGCGCCGAGCCGCGCCTTTGGCTTGCAGCGGTCGTGGCAGCGAGCATCGAGCGAGCAGCAGAGCGAACAAATCGGTGCCTGATACGCCGGGCAATAGGACATGTCCTCCGCCTCGAAGTCATGCTGGCAGATGGAACAGGTCAAAGTCGGCGCCAGCGCGTAACTTCGGCGCGGCTTGCGAGCAAGATAAAAGCGGCCCCCGGTGCTCCAGGCGATCAGCGGCGCGGCGAGAAACGCGACGATAAGCGCCAAGAAGGGTGCAAAGGCTTCGGCGACGGGACCGGCGAGACCGACATGGGCAAGAAGGCCGATCAGAGCCGCCGCTGCCATTGCGCCGACACCGACCGGATTGATGTCCCAAAGATGAGCGCGCTTGAACTCGATGCTGGGCGGGCTGAGGCCGAGCGGCTTGTTGATCAAAAGATCGGCCGAAATGGTCGAGAGCCAGGCGACGGCGACGATGGCGAACACGGCGAGCGTCTGTTCCAGCGCCTGATAGATGCCGATCTCCATCAAGAGCAGGGCGATGGAAACGTTGAACACCAGCCAGACGACGCGGCCGGGATGGCTGTGGGTGAGGCGCGAGAAGAAGTTCGACCAGGCGAGCGAGCCCGCGTAGGCGTTCATCACGTTGATCTTGAGCTGGGATACCACCACGAAGGTGGCCGTCAGCAGATAAAGCCATGTTCCGTCCGGCAACACGTAGCCGAAAGCGACCGCATACATGCGCGCCGGCTCTGCGGCGTGCTCTATGGGAACGCCGCTCGACAACGCGAGCACAGCGAGGAAGGATCCGGCGATCATCTTGGGGACGCCGAGCACCACCCAGCCGGCGCCGGCAAGGAATACGGCCACGCGTCGCCGCCGGCCGGAGCCCGGCAGACGCGTGGGCAGAAAGCGGAGGAAGTCGACCTGTTCGCCGATCTGGGCGGTGAGCGCAAGAATTACCGCGCTTGCCGCACCGAAGGCGACGAGCTGGAAGCCGCTGCCTGGTACTCCCTCCCGTCCGGGAAAGGCTGCCCAGTCGGAAAAGCTGGCACCGTCGGAAAGGGCGATGAAAATGAAGGGCAGGATGTTGAGGACGATCCAGACGGGTTGCGTCAGGATCTGAAAGCGGCTGATCCAGGCAATACCGTGGGTGACCAGCGGGATCACCAACAGTGTCGAGACGATGTAGCCGACCCAGAGTGGCAGCCCGAGCGCCATTTCCAGGGCTGTCGACATGATCGACGCCTCGATGGCGAACAGGATGAAGGTAAAGCTTGCGTAGATGAGCGAGGTGACGGTTGAGCCGATGTAGCCGAAGCCGGCGCCACGGGTCAGCAGATCGATGTCGACGCCGTGGCGGGCGGCGGTACGGGCGATCGGCCAGCCGACGGCCAGCATGGCGAGACTGGCGGCAAGGATAGCGGCAACGGCATTGATCGTGCCGTAGGACAGAGTGATGGCGCCGCCGATCGCTTCGAGCGCCAGAAAGGAAATGGCGCCGATGGCCGTCTGCGCCACACGCTCCTGCGACCAGCGCCGTGCCGATTTGGCCGTGAAGCGCAACGCGTAATCTTCCAGCGTCTCGTCGGCGACCCAGCGATTGTATTGGCGCCGAATTGGAATGATGCGCTGCCGCGCTGCCATGCGCCCCGTCTCCCCTTTCGCGCTCCCGTATGCGGCAGACTGCCCGTTTTTCCGGCAGATGGATCGACGCAGGCGTCATCACACCGCCCGTCTGCCGGGCCGATCGCTTCCCTTCTCTGGAAGGTGCAGGGTTCATGCCGGTTCGGTCGGTGGCTTACGTCAATCGACGTATAGGGCGACCGGCCCGCTTGGCCGAAAGTCGAAGCGAGGACCAGACGGGGCAAGGGGCCTCGGCCTCCAGACAAAAACGGGGAACCACAGATGTCGCAGATCTTCGATCGGCGTCGCATGACGCTTGCTGCCGTTCTCGGCGCGCTTCTCGCCTCTACGATGGCCGGCTACGCTGCCGACGACACCATCAAGGTCGGCGTGCTGCATTCGCTGTCCGGCACCATGGCCATTTCCGAGACGACCCTGAAGGACACCGTCCTCTATCTGATCGACGAGCAGAACAAGAAGGGTGGCGTTCTCGGCAAGAAGCTCGAAGCGGTGGTGGTCGATCCTGCCTCCAACTGGCCGCTGTTTGCCGAAAAGGCGCGCGAGCTGATTTCACAGGACAAGGTGTCCGTGGTGTTCGGTTGCTGGACATCGGTCAGCCGCAAATCGGTGCTGCCAGTGTTCAAGGAGCTCAACTCGATCCTGTTCTACCCGGTCCAGTACGAGGGCGAGGAATCGGAGCGCAACGTCTTCTACACCGGAGCCGCCCCCAACCAGCAGGCCATTCCCGCCGTCGACTATCTGATGAAGGAGGAAGGGGTACAGCGCTGGGTGCTGGCCGGCACCGACTATGTCTACCCGCGCACCACCAACAAGATCCTCGAAGCCTACCTGAAGGCCAAGGGTGTGTCGGCCGACGACATCATGATCAACTACACGCCGTTCGGTCATTCCGACTGGCAGTCGATCGTCGCCGACATCAAGAAGTTCGGTTCGGCCGGCAAGAAGACGGCCGTCGTCTCCACCATCAATGGCGACGCCAACGTTCCGTTCTACAAAGAGCTCGGCAACCAGGGGATCAAGGCCGAAGACATTCCAGTCGTCGCCTTCTCGGTGGGTGAAGAGGAGCTAGCCGGCATCGATACCAAGCCGCTGGTCGGTCACCTTGCCGCCTGGAACTACTTCGAGTCGATCGACAGCGAAGCCAATGCCGCCTTCATCGACGGCTGGCACAAGTTCATCAAGAACGACAAGCGCACCACCAACGACCCGATGGAGGCGACCTACATCGGCTTCAATGCCTGGGTGAAGGCAGTGGAAGCGGCCGGGACCACCAATACCGATACGGTGATCGATACGCTGGTTGGTACCACCGTGCCGAACCTGTCCGGCGGTTATGCCACCATCATGCCGAACCATCACATCACCAAGCCGGTGCTGATCGGCGAGATCCAGGACAACGGCCAGTTCGACATCGTCTCGAGGACAGCGCCGGTGGTTGGCGACGAATGGTCGGACTATCTCGAAGGCTCCAAGGACCTGATTGCCGATTGGCGCAAGCCACTCTCCTGCGGCAACTTCAACGTCGTCACGGGCAAGTGCGGCGGTGGTTCCTGACCTCCAGCGCACCTTCCGTCCGGGGCTGCCCCTGATCCCGGACGGGTATTGATTGGGTATTTGAATCACGTCTGCATAAACAGGACGTCAAATATAGAACTTGGAAAAGCCATTCAAAATAACGGATTACGAGTGGCTCTCTAGGCTCCGACATATGCTCCGGGCGGAATATCGGGCGGATGCAAATGTCGGAGTCGAACCACTGGAGCGACCGCTGATCAGAGTGTGCCAACCTGATCGCCGAGCGGATGCTCCAGCGGTCTCCGACCGGAACGGACATGCCATGAGCTTCTTCCGCCTCTTCACCATTTTCTTCGCGCTGATCGCCGGCTTTCAGCCGGCACTCGCCAGCCGCGTCGCCGACACCGACCTTTCGTCCCGCATCGCGGCTCTTGGCGTCGGTGGCTTCGACGATCTGGAGAAAGCCATCGCCAATCTTGCCGCCAGCGGCGACGATCGTGTGCCGGCTATTCTCGATCGTCTCGGCAATGGCGAATTGACGGTGCGCAAGGCCGATGGCCTGGTGTTCTTTGCCGACAAAGTCGGTACCGACTTTCGCCTTACCGATCCGGTGACTGGCGTCGACGCCGGGTTGGCGCCCAAGGCGACCGTCGAGAAGGTGAAGGTCAATAATCGCATTCGACGCGCCATCGCCTCGGCGGTGGGCGCATTGACGCTGATGAGCCCCGACCCGGCTGTGCGTCGCACCGCAGCAGAGGCGGTGATGAAATCGGCGGACGTAACCGCCCTTCCAGTGCTGGAGCGGGCGATCGCCGCCGAGACCGTCGCCGATGTCCGCGCAGCGATGGTGGCGGCGCGCGCCACGGCGCTGCTCGCCTCCGACGCGCCGGAGGCCGACAAGGTGACCGCCATTGCCGCCATCGCCGATATCGGCAGCCGTGACGCGCTCGGCTTTCTCTCCGGTTATACATCCACCGACGGCGCAGTTGGCGATGCCGCCCGCAAGGCCGTGGCGGCTATCGAAAGCCGGCTCATGCTGTGGGATATTGGCCAGAACCTCTGGTACGGCCTGTCGCTCGGCTCCGTGCTGCTGCTCGCCGCCATTGGCCTTGCCATCACCTTCGGCGTGATGGGCGTCATCAACATGGCGCATGGCGAGATGGTGATGCTGGGGGCCTATGCCACCTTCACGGTACAGGAGACGATCCGGACCTCTTGGCCGCAGCTGTTCGATTATTCGCTGCTGATCGCCCTGCCGGTTGCCTTTTTGACGGCCGCTCTTGCCGGCATCCTGATCGAACGGCTGGTCATTCGCTGGCTCTATGGTCGGCCACTCGAAACTCTGCTCGCCACCTGGGGCGTGTCGCTCATCCTGCAGCAGGCCGTGCGCTCGCTCTACGGCGCCAATAACCGGGAAGTTGGCAATCCATCGTGGATGTCAGGTTCCTTCGCGCTCGGCGAGATACAGATCACGTGGACGCGGCTTTGGATCATCCTGTTTGCGCTTGCCGTTTTCCTTGCACTGATCGCCCTCCTGAAGCGCACCCGGCTTGGTCTCGAAATGCGGGCGGTGACGCAGAACCGGCAGATGGCCGCCGCCGTCGGTATCCGGACCCCTTTGGTCGATGCGCTGATCTTCGGCCTTGGTTCGGGTGTCGCGGGCCTTGCCGGCGTAGCGCTCAGTCAGATCGACAATGTGTCGCCTAACCTTGGGCGTGGTTACATCATCGACAGCTTCATGGTGGTGGTGTTCGGCGGTGTCGGTAACCTCTGGGGTACGCTGGTCGGCGCGCTGACGCTCGGCGTCGCCAACAAGATGCTGGAGCCTTATGCCGGTGCCGTGCTCGGCAAGATCATCCTGCTGCTCGCCATCATCCTGTTCATCCAGAAACGGCCGCGCGGCTTGTTCGCCCTGAAGGGCCGGGCGGTGGAAGCATGATCATCTCCTTCCTCATCGACAGCCTCGACCGGCGCGGGCGCATCGTGGTCGGCCTGCTTGTGGCGCTCGCCCTGCTGGTGCCGGCGGGCAACCTTCTGGTGCCGGACGGAAATGTCCTTCACGTGTCCACCTACCAACTCACCCTTTGCGGCAAGTATCTCACTTGTCGATCTCGTCTGGGGCTATTGCGGCATCCTGTCGCTTGGCCACGGGGCCTTCTTCGCGCTCGGCGGCTATGCCATGGGCATGTACCTGATGCGGCAGATCGGCACACGCGGCGTCTATGCCGACCCGGTGTTGCCTGATTTTATGGTGTTTCTCAATTGGAAGGAACTGCCCTGGTTCTGGCAGGGTTTCGACATGGCCTGGTACGCGTTCCTGATGGTGGTTCTGGTGCCGGGCGTTATCGCTTTTCTGTTCGGTTGGCTGTCGTTCCGAAGCCGCGTCACCGGCGTCTACCTCTCCATCATCACCCAGGCGCTTACCTACGCTCTGCTGCTTGCCTTTTTCCGCAACGACATGGGCTTCGGCGGCAACAACGGCCTTACCGATTTCAAGGACATCCTGGGCTTCCCGATCCAGGCGCCCGGCACCCGAGCGGTCCTGTTTGCCGCCTCGGCGCTGATGCTGGCGCTCGGTTTCGTCGTCGCATCGGCGGTCGTCCGCTCCAAGCTTGGCAAGGTGCTGGTGGCCATCCGCGATGCCGAGAGCCGCACCGGGTTCATCGGTTACCGTGTCGAGCACTACAAGCTGTTCGTCTGGACGCTCAGCGCCGTGATGGCCGGCATCGCCGGCGCGCTCTACGTGCCGCAGGTCGGCATCATCAATCCGTCCGAATTCGACCCAGCCGCGTCCATCGAGGCGGTGATCTGGGTGGCGGTTGGCGGGCGCGGCACGCTCATCGGTCCGCTGATCGGCGCCGTGGCCGTCAATTTTGGCAAGACATGGTTCACCGGCGTCCTGCCCGAGGTTTGGCTCTATGCGCTCGGCACTTTGTTCGTTGTGGTGACGCTCTTCCTGCCGCGCGGCATCGTCGGCCTGTGGGGCAGGGTGGTCACTCGGCGGGCGGCGCCGGCGAAGGAAGTAGATGGCTCCGGACGGCAGGCAGGAGAGGCGGCATGACCGACAAGGCGGAGGGCTCGCTGCTCTATCTCGATAACGTTTCGGTGTCCTTCGATGGTTTCCGGGCGATCAACCGGTTGTCGCTGGTGCTGGAACCGGGCGAAATGCGGGCGATCATCGGCCCCAACGGCGCCGGCAAGACGACGATGATGGACATCATCACCGGCAAGACGCGACCCGATGCCGGCGACGTGCTGTTCGATGGTTCCGTGGACCTTACCCGCCTTGATGAGGCGGCGATCGCCAACCTCGGCATCGGCCGCAAGTTCCAGAAGCCGACGGTGTTCGAAAGCCATAGCGTCGAGGACAATATCGCGCTGGCGCTGAAGGGCCGGCGTGGCGCCTTCGCCGCGCTGTTCCACCGTCGTTCGGCCATCGAGCAGGACCGGATCGACGCACTGCTTGCCACCATCCGTCTCTCCGACAAGCGCGACCTTCTCGCCGCCCGGCTGTCGCACGGTCAGAAGCAGTGGCTGGAAATCGGCATGCTGCTCGCCCAGGAGCCACGCCTCCTGCTGATCGACGAGCCGGCCGCCGGCATGACTGACGCCGAGACGGCGGAAACGGCAAGCCTTCTCAAGGAGATCGCCAAGACGCAGTCGGTGGTGGTGGTCGAGCATGATATGACCTTCGTTCGCGCGCTCGGCGTCAAGGTGACGGTGCTGCACGAAGGCTCGGTGCTGGCCGAGGGCTCGCTCGATGCCGTGTCGGCCAACCCGAAGGTGATCGAGGTCTATCTCGGGCGGTGAAGGAACGAGACCATGCTGAATGTTGAAGCCGTGGACCTCCACTATGGCGCTGCTCAGGCGCTGCGAAAGGTGTCGTTGTCCGCCACCGCGGGGCACGTCACCGCGGTGCTTGGCCGCAATGGCGTCGGCAAGACCTCATTGATGCGGGCCATTGCTGGGCTGCAGTCGATCTCACACGGCGCAATCCGCCTCGACGGCGATGATCTTGTCCGCCTTTCGCCCTACGAGCGGGTGCGGCGCGGCGTCGCCCTTGTGCCGCAAGGACGTGAAATCTTTCCCTTGCTGACGGTGGAAGAGAACCTTCAGACCGGCTTTACCACACTGAAGCGAGCCGATCGCTACGTGCCGGACATGGTGTACGACCTGTTCCCGGTGCTGAAGGACATGCTGCGCCGGCGTGGTGGCGATCTTTCCGGCGGCCAGCAGCAGCAGCTCGCCATCGGCCGGGCGCTGGTGACGCGGCCACGCCTCCTCGTTCTCGACGAGCCGACGGAGGGTATCCAGCCGTCGATCATCAAAGACATCGGCCATGCCATCGCGTTTCTGCGTCGGCAGGGGGACATGGCCATCGTGCTGGTCGAGCAGTACTTCGACTTTGCCAAAGACCTCGCCGACGATTTCGTGGTCATGGAGCGCGGCGGGGTGGTGATGGCGGGCAGCCGCGACAGCATGGACGAAGAGGCAGTGCGCGGCAGGATAGCCGTCTGACCGATCATCTGGACCCGCAGTGGCTTCCTCCGCCTCAGAGGGTCGGTCTTGAAAAGCTGCCCGACACGTGCGATTTCCAGGGGGATATTCCACGGCAAGCGGAAGCTGGCGCGACATGCGACTGACGAGCTATTCCAACTATTCGTTGCGCGCACTCCTAGCCGCCGCCGCACGTTCGCCGCGCCTGACGACCATCCGCGAGGTGGCCGAGGCTTTCGATTTGCCGCAGTCGCATCTCGTCAAGTGTGTCCATCAGCTCGGCACCTGGGGCTATCTTGAAACCGTGCGCGGCAATCGAGGCGGCTTCCGTCTCAAGCGACCGGCGGCGTCCGTGTCGATCGGTGAGGTCGTCCGCCGGACTGAGGATGGTCTGTCGATCGTGGAATGTCTCGATCCGGAAACCAACACCTGTCCGCTGATCGATCGCTGCCGCATGAGCCAAGTGTTGCGGCGGGCTACCGATGCCTTCCTCGACGTGCTTGACCGGCTGACGCTCGCCGATGTTGCTGGCAATGAGGCCGAGTTCAGGGCGTTGCTCGACGGCGTTGCGCCGGATCGACCGGTCTCGGTGGCTGCTTGCGGCTCCGAGCCGCTCGTCGTCCGTGCGTGACGGGCTTTTCAAATTTTTCGCCGACGAATCGCTCGTGAGAGCTAGGCGGTTTTGAGCATGCGCGTGTGGCTGTGGTCGATAAGAATGTCGGCGACGGAGATCGCCGCCAGTTCATCGCGCATGGCCCGGTAGGCTTCGACGCAGGCGCCGGCCAACGGACAGGTCTGGCAGGCGTTTGTATCGGCGCGGCCGCAGACCCGCATGTCGTCTTCCGGCTCGAACAGGTCGATCACCGACAAGACCGAAATATCGGCCGCCGGCCGGCCAAGGCGATAGCCGCCGCCACGACCGCGACGGCCGACCAACAGGCCGGCGCGGGCGAGCGCACCGCAGGAGCGGATGACGCGCGCTTCGGGCATACCGAGCCGGCTTGCTATTTCCGGCAAGGCCACTGCCTCGCCATCACCGCAAATCATCAGGATGCGAAGGGCGCCGTGGGTCACGGCGTTGATTTTCATCGCGACCTTCCTCCAAAGGTATATTGACTGTATATATTTATATCGCTAGTTCTGTCCATGTCGATTGTCGGAGGGGGATTCCGGCGGTCTGC
>JAGSYV010000208.1 GCA_018262505.1 Pseudomonadota bacterium | reverse complement strand
AGGCGGTGCCGATCCGTGGGAACGCGCATGCGTCCCCTAACAGCCGCTTTGAGCGGCCATAATCATAAAGCCCCCGGCTTTGCCGGGGGATACTTACTCACCGTGACGAGCCTGATGCCACTGGGGGTCGATAGGGTTTCAGAGTTGGTCAATTGCGGTACGCTACCCGCCAGAAGCTCATCCTCGTCCACCTCGGCGGCCGCGGCCACACGCTCGCCAAAGATCTCCCGAGCGCTCTTGCCGACGAAAGTGTCTCGCGAACAGCCGAAAAGCTGCTCGCCCGCCTGGTTCAGCAGGATGTATTTCCGGCTGACCGGATCCTTGGCGAATATTGCCGCTGGGACGCTCTCGACGATCGTGTCAAGAAACTCCCGCGTTGCCTCCAACTCCTCCGAGGCCCGTTTGCGATCGGTAACATCGATTGCGGTCACCAGAACCGCCTGCCGACCGTTGTGGATTTGTTGCCGGATAAATACCTCGACGTCGATCTCGGTGCCATCGGCCTTGAGATGCCTGAACAGCTGATTGCCGCTCTGCGTGTCGATCAGGTTGCGGATGGCTTCCAGCGCCCCGGCCCGGTATCGCTCTGGCCGCATTTCAAGAACGGTCATGTTCATGAACTGATGGAGGGTATAGCCGTAATGGGTCAGGGCTGCGCGATTGACCGCCAGAAACCGCAAGGTCTCAAAGTCGAATAGATACATGGGAACCGGACTGTCCTCGAACAGCAACCGGGAGGCCGCTTCCCGCCGTTTGAAGTCGCTGATTTCAATGCGAATGCCAACCCATCCGCCGCCCGCCAGACGGCTTTCTTCCACGCGGATCCAACGCCCATCGGCGCGATGCTGTTCTTCAACGCTGTTGGGGAGAGCGTGTCGCTTGAGACGGGCAGCGAGCCATTCTTCCTCTTGTCCAAGCGCGTCGACGTAGGCGCCCAGATCGAGGCCGCGGCGCAGCATCGCTTCAAAGCTGCAAC
This sequence comes from Pseudomonadota bacterium, assembly GCA_018262505.1. GTDB lineage: Bacteria > Pseudomonadota > Alphaproteobacteria > Rhizobiales > Pleomorphomonadaceae > Pleomorphomonas. The sequence continues at coordinate 7,386 of JAGSYV010000208.1, read as the reverse complement.
CCTCGGCAATGAAGCCGTCAAGCTCTGGGTAGAGCTCGAGATAACGGCGGTTCCAGAGAACGATCCTGTCATTGACGTCAAATACGGCGATGCCTTCCGACGCCGCCTCGAGAACGGTGTTCAGATGGGAACTCTTGTCGGAAGCCTTTTCAAGAGCGGCCTTCAAACCATCGTAGGTTGACGCGACGGATTCCAACAGCGACGGGACGTCAACTTCGCCATCAGGACGTGTTGCCTCCGCGAACTGACGTGCCAACAGATCGCCCGTTCTGTCGGTTCCCTTCGATGAGACGTTTCCAGCATCCGAGCCTGGGCGGAGGGGGCTCTCCCGATCAAGTGTCAAGATCGAATGCTCCATCGGACCAAAAGGTTACCCATTGTTTTCTCGATGCCGGGCGTGAGCATTGTAACTTTACCTGGTGCAGGCAAGCGTCGGAACCGAATCCGATATCTCGCCCAAATCGGGGAACGATTAAGTGAGTGTGCCGAGTGCGCGGCTTCTCGTCGAGTGGGACGACACAGACCAAGACGATTTGCTGTCCGTTTTGCTGTTACTAGAGAACCGAGTCCGCCACGATTCGCTGCAAACCTGGTACGTTTTCCTTTATTACCATTTTCTGGGTGTAATCAATCCATCAGTCGTCATGGTAACTCTTGCCGCGATATGCGATGATATGTGTATAAATCAAAAATATATCGTGTATTGCATATATTAATCCATGAAATAACTTTGATGCGTCTTGCTTGCCGCTGAAATATTTTGCAAAGGAAATAGCTCTGTCCGATCTTTATGAACGGTTTGCCTAAGGGATCTGAGGGCGGTGTTTCAAACTGCTCCGGCATGAATTCCGCCGTTTGAATGGCGCCGGAGCGCTCACGTCGGCGCCTCCGAATGCAGCGCTCTAGGTCTTCTGATGGGGGCGTTTGAAAAGACGCTCCGGCAATCGGTCCGGTAGGGGATGAAAATTGCCAATCTCGCTGGCGCAAAGAAATTCCAGAACTGTCATCTCTGCTCGACGCATGGTGAAATTGGTTTCGGCAGCAGCGATGGGAACGGAAAATCGTTCTCCGGGCTGTCTAGGGCGCCAGGCGAGCGCCGGACGATCGAGCTGGGAGACATTTCATGAGCAAGTCGCTACATCCCGAGACCCTCGCGCTTCACGGTGGCAGTTTCCGCGCCGATCCAGGCACCGGCTCCGTTGCGGTGCCAATCCATCAGACAACGTCCTACCAGTTCCAGGATGCCGGTCATGCCGCCCGCCTGTTCGGGCTTGAGGAACTCGGCTTCATCTACACCCGCATTGGCAATCCGACACAGGATGCGCTCGAGACGCGTATTGCCGAGATCGAGGGCGGTGTCGCTGCCGTTGCCGTATCATCGGGGCAGGCGGCGACCACTTTTTCCATCCTCAACGTCGCCTCGGCCGGCGACAACATCGTCTCTTCGACCGATCTTTATGGCGGTACCTGGGCGCTGCTCGCCGATACGCTGCGCCAGTTGGGTATTGAGGTTCGCTTCGTCGATCCCTCTGATCCCGAGAACTTCCGCAAGGCGACCGACGATCGTACCCGCGCCTACTACGCCGAGCTTCTGCCCAACCCCAAGCTCAACGTTTTCCCGGTAAAGGAAGTGGCCGATATCGGTCGGCCGCTCGGCATTCCGCTGATCATCGACAACACGGCGGCGCCGCTGTTGTCCAAGCCGCTCAAGCATGGTGCCGCTGTGGTGGTCTATTCGGCCACCAAGTATATCGGTGGCCACGGCACTTCGATCGGTGGTCTGATCATTGACGGCGGCAACTTCGATTGGGAAGCTTTCCCCGAGCGGCAACCGCTGTTCAACACCCCAGACGCAGCCTATCACGGCGCGGTCTGGTCGCAGGCGGTGAAGCCGCTTGGCCCGATCGCCTATGCCATCCGCGCTCGCGTCAAGTTGTTGCGTGATCTCGGTTCTGCGCTGTCGCCGTTCAACGCCTTCCAGCTTATTCAGGGCCTCGAGACGCTGCCGCTCAGGATCCGCCAACACGTGGCCAATGCCGAGAAGGTGGCCGACTACCTGACCAAGCATAAAGACGTGACGCGCGTTATCTATCCCAAGCTGCAGACGGGTGAATTCCGGCGTCGTGCCGATACCTATCTCGAAGGTGGTTACGGTGCATTGATCGGCTTCGAGCTGAAAGGTGGCGTCGAGGCGGGCAAGAAATTCATCGATGCCCTGCAATTGTTCTACCACGTCGCCAACATCGGCGATGCCCGGTCGCTGGCTATCCATCCGGCCTCGACGACGCATTCGCAGCTGACGGCTGAGGAACAACTCAAGACCGGCGTTACGCCCGGTTACGTCCGTCTTTCGATCGGTATTGAGCATCCGGACGACATCATCGCCGATCTCGACCAGGCGCTCGCCGCCGCTTCAGCGCCGGTCGCCGTCGCCGCCGAGTGACCATGACAGGATGATGGTCTCATTCGAGAATGCCTCCAAAGTGCAGCGCAAGCGCGCCGCCGGGAGGATTGTCGATGCCAGCCTATCGCCCGCCCGTCATTCCGGCGTCCGAGATCACGCCGCGTTCCGTCTATCTCCGCCGCCGGGAGTTTATGGGGCTCATGGCCGGGGCGGGGCTGGCGCTTGGCGTCGGCGACGCTCGCGCCGAGGCACCGGCAACAGTGCCACTCAAGACGGTTCCAGGATCCTATAAGGTGGGCGAGCCGCTCACGTCCCGCGACGACGTGACCACCTACAACAATTATTATGAGTTTGGCACCGACAAGGCCGATCCGTCTCGCCATTCGGGCGACTTCAAGCCGCGTCCCTGGACGATCACCGTCGATGGGCTGGTCGGCAAACCGCAAACCTTCGATGTCGACAAGCTGATCGCCGACTTGCCTGTCGAAGAACGCATTTATCGCATGCGTTGCGTCGAGGCGTGGTCGATGGTGATCCCGTGGGACGGAATTCCGCTGAAAGCACTTCTCGACAAGGTAGAGCCACAGGGCTCGGCGAAGTTCGTCGCTTTTGAAACGGTGGTGCGGCCGAAGGAAATGCCGGGACAATCGGGCTACTTGCAGCCGATGCCTTGGCCCTATGTGGAAGGCTTGCGCCTTGATGAGGCGATGCATCCGCTGACCATTCTGGCCGTCGGTCTCTACGGTGAGACGCTGCCCAACCAGAATGGCGCGCCCATTCGCCTTGTCGTGCCCTGGAAGTATGGTTTCAAGGGCATCAAGTCGATCGTCCGCATTTCGCTTGTCGAAAAGCAGCCGCCCAATTCCTGGAATTCGCTGCAGGCCAACGAGTATGGCTTCTATGCCAACGTCAATCCGGGGGTCGATCATCCCCGTTGGAGCCAGGCGACCGAGCGGCGCATTGGTGCGAGCGGCTTCTTCGGCTCGGGCCGGCGGCCGACACTGATGTTCAACGGCTATGCCGACGAGGTCGCGAGCCTTTACGCCGGCATGGATATCAGGGCCAACTATTGATGGCGATGGCTCGGTCGCCTTTTGTCGATCGTCTCACCGGCTGGGGCATCTACGTCATAGGCTTCGTGCCGGCGGCGGCGAGCTTCTGGCTCGGCGCGACCGGCGGTCTCGGCGCCGATCCGGTCCGCGCTTTCGAACAGACACTCGGTCTCTGGGCGTTGCGGTTTCTGATCCTGACGCTTGCCATCACACCGCTTCGCCAGCTGGCCGGCGTCAATCTTCTGCGCTTTCGCCGTGCCCTTGGTCTGTTGGCCTTTTGGTACGCGGCGATGCATTTCACGGTCTATCTGACGCTCGATCGCGGCCTCATCTGGAGCACCATCATTCCCGATATTGCGCGGCGACCGTTCATCACGCTGGGTTTTGCTGCGCTGGTGCTGCTTGTGCCGTTGGCACTGACTTCCAATCGCTTGTCGATCCGTCATCTGGGGAAGAACTGGCGGCTGTTGCACCGGCTGGTGTACGTTGCCGTCTCGCTTGCCGGTGTTCATTATCTCCTGGCGACCAAGGTTCTCGATCTCACGCAGGTCGTCCACATCGGACTCGTGGTCCTGCTGCTTGGCTATCGCCTCGTGCGCAGCCTGATCCCGCGTCCTGAGCGCCGCGCCGCCTGAACGGGCGTGGTGAATACAAAAAGGGCGTCCGGAAGCGATGTCCGGACGCCCTTGTCTCCTCCCGGCCGGCCGCCTATCGGAGGACTGGCGGCCACGCCCTTTCAGCAGACCGATCGGCCCGCTTCAAGCTCGGAAATCATGTTGACGCGGCGCGCGTGACGACCGCCTTCGAACTCGGCATTGAGGAACTCGTCGACAATCATCAGCGCCAGATCCACGCCGACGACGCGGGCGCCGAAGGCCAGCATGTTGGCATTGTTGTGCTGGCGCGACAGCTTGGCGGTATAGGGCTCGGAGCAGACGACGCAACGAATGCCGGCGAGCTTGTTGGCCGCGAGCGAAATGCCGAAACCGGTGCCGCAGATGGCGATACCAAGCTGCGCGTCGCCAGCCAGCACAACCCGCGCCGCCTTCTCGCCCCACTTGGGATAGTCGGTGCTTTCCGTCGACATCGGGCCGACGTCCTGGACCTCAAAGCCGCGCGCCTCGAGATGGGCAATGACGGCCTTCCTGAGATCGATGGCAGTGTGATCGGAGGTGGTGACGATCTTGATTTTTTCGCTCATGGCTCGGCGCCCATGCTGTTGTCGAACTCTCCGGCGCTGGGAAATGCCCGAGAAAGTTTGCCTCCCCTAGCACCTATGTATGACAAATTCCAGCTTTCACACTGCCGGTAACCTCTTCGTGCCAATACGCACGCCACGAGCCGTTCGTTCGAATGGCAGCGCAGTGGCGATCTTACGAGACGGCTTCATCGACGGTCATCAGATGAACGACGAGGGTGGTTCCCGCCTTGTCAATTCTGAGATGCACTTCGTCCTGCTGGTGGCATTCGATCAGCTCGTCCTGCTCAGCGCGAAGCGTTATGCCGCCGGCTTTGGCGGTAACACCGCCGCGCAGTGCCAGAACATAGGCGAGAGGGGCGGCCACGGCACCGCTCCGGGCAACCTCGACCTTGGCCGTTATTCTTTTGCGTGCCGTCATCACGTTGAAGTCGCGGGACGGACCGTGGACGGTGGTGGCAGCCGTCGACCAATCACCGGAAAAGGCCAGCGGCTCCAACGGGCGAAGCGACACCGGCGGCCGTGCACCGCCAAAATCGAGGTCGAAGCCTTCGCCCTCGATGAGCGTGATCATCCGGTCGATGCCAGGCAGAGACGAGAAGGGACCGGGTTCGACGACGTCGGCGATCGACAGCCGCCAGAGCAGGGCGCCGGCTGCGTCATCGCGGCGGACAAGCTCCAGCGTCGTGCCGCGACCGTTTGCCCATGACAGACGGCGGAAGTCGGCGGCCGTCAGAAGCCGGAGGCTCATTTTCCCAGCATCGGTAGGTCGAGTTGCTTTTCGCGGGCGCACTCGATGGCGATATCGTAGCCGGCGTCGGCGTGGCGCATGACGCCGGTCGCCGGGTCGTTGTGAAGGACGCGGGCGATGCGGCGGTCGGCGTCCTCGCTGCCGTCGCAGACGATGACCATGCCGGCGTGCTGCGAGAACCCCATGCCGACGCCGCCGCCGTGGTGGAGCGACACCCAGGTGGCACCCGAGGCCGTGTTGAGGAGAGCGTTGAGCAGCGGCCAGTCGGAGACGGCGTCCGAGCCGTCGCGCATGGCTTCCGTCTCGCGGTTGGGCGATGCGACCGAGCCGCTGTCGAGGTGGTCGCGGCCGATGACGATGGGTGCCTTGAGAATGCCCTGCCGGACCATCTCGTTGAAGGCGAGGCCGAGCCGGGCACGAGCGCCGAGACCGACCCAGCAAATGCGCGCCGGCAAGCCCTGGAAGGCGATACGCTCGGCGGCCATGTCCAGCCAGTTATGCAGGTGCGGGTTATCGGGGATCAGTTCTTTCACCTTGGCGTCGGTGGCATGGATGTCGGCCGGATCGCCCGACAGCGCTGCCCAGCGGAACGGGCCGATGCCACGGCAGAACAGTGGCCGGATATAGGCCGGAACAAAGCCGGGGAAAGCGAAGGCATTCTGCTCGCCGGCGTCGAAGGCGCGCTGGCGGATGTTGTTGCCGTAGTCGAACACCGGCACGCCCAACGCCTGGAAGTCGAGCATGGCGCGGACGTGCTGCCGCATCGATGCCGTGGCTGCGGCGATCACCACCTCGGGCTCCACCTTGGCGCGGGCGCGATACTCGTCCCAGGTCCAGCCGGACGGCAGGTAGCCGTTGAGTGGGTCGTGAGCGGAGGTCTGGTCGGTGACGAGATCGGGCCGCACGCCGCGTCGCACCAGTTCCGGCAATATGTTGGCGGCATTGCCGAGCAGGGCGATGGAGACGGCCTCGCCCTTGCCGGTGTGCTCGGCGATCAGCCGCAATGCGTCGTCGAGGTCTTTGGCCTGCTTGTCGACGTAGCGGGTACGCAGGCGGAAATCGATGCGCGACTGCTGGCATTCGATATTGAGCGAGGAGGCGCCGGCCATGGCGGCGGCGAGCGGTTGGGCGCCACCCATGCCGCCGAGGCCCGCCGTCAAGACCCATCGTCCTTTGAGATTGCCGTCATAGTGCTGGCGGCCGGCTTCCACGAAGGTTTCGTAGGTGCCTTGCACGATGCCCTGCGCGCCGATGTAGATCCATGAGCCGGCCGTCATCTGGCCGTACATCATCAGTCCCTCGGCATCGAGCTTGTTGAAGTGTTCCCAGTTTGCCCAATGCGGTACGAGATTGGAATTGGCGATCAGCACGCGTGGCGCGTCCTTGTGGGTCCGAAATACGCCCACCGGTTTGCCTGACTGGATAAGCAACGTCTCGTCGTCTTCGAGGCGCTCGAGGGTACTGACGATCGTATCGAAGCATTCCCAATCGCGAGCGGCGCGACCGATACCTCCATAGACAACCAGCTCCTTGGGGTTCTCGGCGACGTCAGGATCGAGGTTGTTCATCAGCATGCGGAGCGGCGCTTCCGTCTGCCAGCTCTTAGCCCGAAGCGTCGTGCCCCGGGGCGCGCGGATTTCAACGTCACGATATCGCGTGTTGCTCGGCATGGTGATCCCCTATCTTGTCTATACAAGACAGAAAGCACTGGACGAATAGCGAGTCAATGAAAAAGGACTTTGTCGCCGAGCCATGACATATCCTCTTCGAGGGGAGGTCCCGGCACTCTCGCTCAGGCTACGCTGGCGCCCTCGCGGCTCTCGATGCGGCTGCGCCCGCCGGGCATGAGAAGTCTCACCGAGGTGACGATGCGTTCGCCGGAGAAGGTGCGGCGTCGGATCAGCAGACAAGGATCGCTGCGGGCGATGGCCAGCAGCTTGGCTTCCCAGGGGGCCGGCAGAACGGCTTCGACGGTGTGCTC